>JALQXR010000038.1:0-10942 GCA_023263105.1 Marivivens sp.
GATCGACCGCGTGATCGCCTGACGGATCCACCACGTCGCATAGGTCGAGAATTTATAGCCGCGACGGTATTCGAATTTGTCCACGGCCTTCATCAGGCCGATGTTGCCTTCCTGAATAAGATCAAGGAATTGCAGACCGCGGTTGGTGTATTTCTTGGCGATCGAGATCACCAGACGCAGGTTCGCTTCGACCATTTCCTTCTTGGCCTGACGGGCTTCCTTTTCGCCCTTTTGGACCTGCTGGACGATGCGGCGGAATTCGCTGATGTCGACGCCGACGTACTGACCGACCTGCGCCATTTCGTTACGCAGTTCTTCGACCTTGTCGGTCGAGCGTTCGACAAACATCTGCCAGCCGCGGCCAGATTTTTCAGCCATCCGCTCAAGCCACGTC
Source organism: Marivivens sp. (assembly GCA_023263105.1). Taxonomy (GTDB): domain Bacteria; phylum Pseudomonadota; class Alphaproteobacteria; order Rhodobacterales; family Rhodobacteraceae; genus JALQXR01. The sequence goes on from JALQXR010000038.1 coordinate 395, forward strand.
GGGTCAAGCTCTGCGCCACGGTATTCGTCGATGAATTCGCGGCGGTTGATCCGCGCTTGGTCAGCCAGCTTCACCATGTTCGAGTCGATCGACATGATCCTGCGGTTGATACCGTAAAGCTGGTCGATCAGCGCTTCGATCCGGTTGTTGTGCAGATGGAGCGAGTTCACCATCTCGACGATTTCGGACCGCAGCGACTGGTAGCGGTTTTCGTCCTGCTGCGAGAAACTGTCGTCTTCGTTCAGCGTGGCCGACATCCGCGCGTCCTGCATGTCGCTAAGAGCGGCAAAATCGCGGGCGATAACCTCGAGCGTTTCAAGCACACGCGGCTTTAGCGTCGCTTCCATCGCGGCAAGGCTCATGTTGGCCTGATCGTCGTCGTCTTCGTCGTCTTCTCGGGCGATCGGGTTGCCGTCGGCATCCAGCTCGGGGCCCGCGTCTTCGGTCTTTTTCTGTTCGCCGGTGGCGGCGTCGACGACGGGCTCGTCGTCGCCCTCGTCCATCTGGTTGCCGAACGTCGCCTCTAGGTCGATGACGTCGCGCAGCAGAATGTCTTCGCTAAGAAGTTCGTCCCGCCAGATGGTGATCGCCTGAAACGTCAGAGGGCTTTCGCAAAGCCCGAGGATCATGGTGTTGCGGCCCGCTTCGATCCGCTTGGCGATGGCGATTTCGCCTTCGCGGCTCAGCAGTTCAACAGAGCCCATTTCGCGCAGATACATGCGCACGGGGTCGTCGGTGCGATCCAGCTTTTCGGTCTCGGCGCCCGCCAATGCCACGTCGCGATTGCCGCCGACGGTGGCAACCTCGGTCGAGGTCGAGTTCTTGCCGTCGCTGTCGTCGCTTTCTTCGCTTTCTTCCTCTTCCGTCACCTGGATGCCCATTTCGGAAAGCATCGACATGACATCCTCGATCTGGTCAGAGCTGACCTGATCGGGGGGCAAAACCGCGTTCAACTGGTCGTAGGTGATGTAGCCTCGCTCGCGCGCCTCGGCGATCATCCGTTTGACGGCGGCCTGGCTGACATCCATGGAGATGTCGTTGTCCTGATCGTCGTCTTTGGCGTCGTCGTTGTCTTTCGCGGCCATTGGCGGCTCCCTGATATTGTTTCGTCGCGCAGCCGTATTGGGCTGCCGAATCACTTCGAACGAATCAAGGTCGAATCAATCCGTCCCTTGAGCGATTCGCAACCCGCCCCGCCGGTTTTCCGAGCGAAATGGCGCTAGTGGGGTCGTTTTCGTCCGTTTTTTTCGAAGGCGATGCCGTCCAGCAACCGTTCGAAGTTGGTCAACTCGTCCTTACTCATCCGCGCCCCGTTGGCGCCGGTTTCGTATTCCGCGCGGTCTTCGGTGTCGCCGCGGCCCGCTTTGGCAACCGCTGCAGCAGCCTGACCCAGCCGCCATGTGAGCCCCTCGTCGGCGACCCTGTCCATGTCCTCGACCGCTTCGGCCAGTTCGCGGGCGTGGCCGCGGCGGGCGTTCAGCTTGGCCAGCTCTTCGGCAAGGCAAAGCCGCGCCACGTCCAGCTGGCCGGCACGCCGTATCGCGGGACAAATGGCGACATGGCTCTGACTGAACAGCTTTTCAAGTGCGGAAGCGCCGATTTCCGACTGAACGACCTCCTTTAACGGGGCCGGTCCGTGGACATGCCTCAGAATCGCGTCCCTAAGCGCCGCGTTGTCGGGATCAAGACATTCCAGCCGCTCCATCTCTGGCTCGAACAGGTCGAAAACCTCTGGCGTGGCGATCACCGTCGCAAGGATGACCGCCTCTCGCAGGCGGTTCTCGGCGGCGGCGTCATTGACCAGCATCGAGGCCTTGGTCGACGCCAGCGCCGCAGGTTTCGGCTGCCAGCGTCCTTTGCCACCGCTCCAGTTGGATCTGGGCACCGCAGGCTTGCGCCCAGCGCGGAACAGGTCCCACCTAAGGTCCTTGATCGCTTCTCCGTAGTGGCCGCGGATCGACGGGTCACGGATCAGCTTCAGCTTTTCCCTCAGTGACTTATCCAAAGCAGCACGCCGTTCGGGGCTGTCAAAGACGCGGCCCTCGGTCTCTCGGCGCCACAGCAGCAGAACCATCGGGATCGCGCCGTCGATCACCTTTCGCATCGCGTCCGGCCCGCTTTTGCGGATCAGGTCGTCCGGATCGTTGCCTTCGGGCATGATCGCGAAACGCAGGGACTTTCCGGCTTCCAGCATCGGCAGGGCGGTGTCGATCACCCGCATCGCGGCTCGGAGTCCCGCCGTATCGCCATCAAGAGCGATCACCGGCTCGTCCGCCATCCGCCACATGAGCCGTAGCTGGTCTTCGGTAATCGCGGTGCCCAATGGGGCGACCGACGCGCCGAATCCGGCTTCGGACATGGCGATGACGTCCATGTAGCCTTCGGTGACGATCAGCGGCTGGCCCTTTCCCGCCGCTTCGCGTGCGGGGGCGTGGTTGAACAGGCTGCGACCTTTGTCGAACAGGGCCGTTTCGGGTGAATTGAGGTATTTGGCGTTGTCCGACGGGTCCATCGCCCGACCGCCAAAGGCAATCGCCCGCCCGCGCACGTCGCGGATCGGGAACATGATCCGGTTGCGGAACGTGTCATAGGGCGCGCGCCCCTTGTCCGAGGGCTTGACCAACCCGGCCCCCAGCATCTGCTCGGGGGTGACACCTTTGCCGTTCAGATGTTCGCGCAATGCCTCCCATCCGGCAGGCGCAAACCCGATTTCCCAGCGGTCGATCGCCTCTTGCGACAGGCCCCGCTTTGCCAGATAGGCGCGCGCGGCCGCGCCAGCCGCCGTTTTCAGCTGCAGCCGGTAGAATCCGACCGCCATTTCCATAACGTTGCCAAGCTCGGTCCGGTGGTCTGCCCGTTCCTGCGCCTTTGGATCGCGCTCGGGCATCGGCATGCCGGCTTCCCGCGCCAGGATCTCGATCGCTTCCATGAAGCTGACGTTCTCGGTGTCGCGGACAAAGGTGATCGCGTCGCCCTTTGCGTGGCACCCGAAGCAGTAATAATACCCTTTGCGGTCATCGACGTGGAAACTGGCGGTCTTTTCCTGATGGAACGGACAGGGTGCCCAAAGGTCGCCTTTGCCGGTGTTCGATTTCCGCGCGTCCCAGATGACTTTGCGGCCGACAACCTGTCCCAGGGACAGACGGCTTCGCAGATCATCAAGGAAGGTGGGCGGCAGACTCATGCCAGACAATATCGACCGATGCGCCGGTCGTGTCCATCGCTGGTCATTCAGTGAACGGTCAGCGGCGTCATTTCGTTCTGGCGGGCCAGTTCGATCGCAAGTTGGCGGTTCGCGACCAGCGCAAGCTGCTCGCCGTCCGAATTGTGAACCGCAAACAGTTGGCGCAAATCGCCCGCCTGCGCCCGCACCTCGTCCGGCAGATCGCTGACAGCCACCGGCTTGATATAAACGATGCCGTCTTCGGGCAAAGAGATATGGGATTTCGGTGTCATCATTTGCCGACCTTCCTGATCGAAATCGTCTGGACCACGCTTTCCGGAACCTTGCGGCTTAGATCGACATGCAAAAGCCCGTTTTCCAAGACCGCCTCTCCGACATCGACGCCATCGGCCAGAACAAAGGACCGCTGAAACTGCCGCGCCGCAATGCCGCGATGCAGGAACACACGCCCGCCGCCATCTTCGGATTGCCGTCCGCGAATGACCAACTGGTTGTCTTCGACCGTAATGGCCAGATCATCCTCTGCAAAGCCCGCAACAGCAAGCGTGATGCGATAGGATCTGTCCGAGGTCTGTTCGATATTATAGGGGGGATAGCCGTCGTTGCCGGTCTTGGCCGTGCGTTCGACAAGGCGTTCAAGCTGTTCGAAACCCAGAAGAAAAGGGTGCGTTCCAAGCGTCAGTTTGGTCATGCGACACGTCCTATTTATAGCGACAGTCCAATGCGCGGCCCCAATCAGGCGACCACTTTCTGAAATATGGGGGTGCGAACCCCGACTGGCAAGAGGAACCACTGGCAGATCGGCTCTCCTGCGCCTATCTATAAGATCAAGAAGCACGATCGGACCGCCCATGAACTCCTCTTCCAAGCTCGACGAAATCGACGTCCTCAGGATCGAAGTCGAGGTGCTCAAACGCCAGCACCGTGATCTGGACGAAGCGATCCACGCGCTAGAGGAACGCGGTTCGGCCGATATGTTGACGATCCGGCGGCTGAAAAAGCAGAAACTGGCGCTCAAGGATCTGATCGCGCGGCTCGAAGACCGGATATTTCCGGACATCATCGCCTGAGGCAATCGGCCGCCCGTCCTTGCCCCCCGCGCAGGCCATTCAAAGATTGCGCCACCGCAGCATCTGGCTATAGTGCCGCTTCCTTTGAAAGGGGGCGGGAATGGCAGCTGTGAAAGTCGGTATCATCATGGGGAGCCAGTCGGACTGGGCCACGATGAAAGAGGCCGCGACGATCCTTGATGAGCTGGGCATTGCCTATGAAACCAAGATCGTGTCCGCGCACCGCACTCCGGACCGGCTTTGGGCCTATGGCAAAGCCGCCGCGGACCGAGGACTGCAAGTCATTATTGCCGGCGCAGGTGGCGCCGCGCATTTGCCGGGCATGATGGCGTCAAAGACCCGCGTTCCCGTGATTGGCGTCCCTGTCCAGACCCGCGCGCTTAGCGGTGTCGACAGCCTCTATTCCATCGTCCAGATGCCAAAGGGCTATCCGGTCGCAACCATGGCCATCGGCTCTGCCGGCGCGGCAAACGCGGGCCTTATGGCGGCTGCGATCCTTGCGCTTGGCGACGCAGGTCTTGCCGACCGGCTGGACGCTTGGCGTGACGCGCTTTCGGCCTCTATTCCGGACGAGCCCCGCGATGACTAAGCCGCTTCCCGTTGGGTCCCGCATCGGAATTCTGGGCGGCGGACAGCTTGGCCGCATGCTTTCGGTCGCGGCCTCGCGGCTTGGCTTTGCAACGCATATCTTTGAACCGGGGGCCAACCCTCCGGCTGGGCAGGTCGCGGACCGTGTGACGACCGCAGCCTATGACGACGCCGAGGCCCTGTCCCGTTTCGCAGCGGACGTCGACGTGATCACCTTTGAATTCGAAAACATCCCGACCTCGGCGCTTGATCTTTTGGAACAAACCCGCCCGATCCGGCCCGGTCGGAGGGCGCTGTCCACCTCGCAGGACCGACTGGATGAAAAGACTTTTCTTCAGGGTCTTGGCCTGCAAACCGCACTCTTTGCGGATGTCACCGACTTTGGTTCCTTGCAGGCCGCGATTGCAGAAATCGGATGTCCGTCTATTCTAAAGACCCGCCGGCTTGGCTATGATGGCAAGGGGCAGATGCGGCTTAAATCCGCAGCCGACGCCGAGTCTGCGCATCAGGCAATGGCCGGCGCGCCCGCGATCCTCGAAGGGTTCGTAGAGTTCACGCATGAGGTTTCGGTCATCGGGGCGCGCGGACTCGACGGTTCGATCGCCTGCTTCGATCCGGGTGAAAACGTGCATCGCGACGGCATCCTGCATACCACCACGGTCCCTGCCCGCCTGAGCCCGTCACAGCGGTCAGACGCGATCCTGATCGCCGCAAAGATCCTGAACGCTCTTGAGTATGTCGGGGTTCTGGGGGTCGAACTGTTCGTCACGCCCGGCGGGTTGATCGTCAACGAAATCGCGCCACGGGTTCATAACTCGGGCCATTGGACGCAGAACGGCTGCACCATCGACCAGTTCGAACAGCACATCCGCGCGGTGGCCGGATGGACGCTGGGCGACGGCGCGCGCCATTCGGATGTGGTGATGGAGAACCTGATCGGGTCGGACATCGACCGCATCCCCGAAATTGCAAAGTCGGACGCCGCCATTCATCTATATGGCAAGGCCGACGCGAAGCCGGGACGCAAGATGGGTCATATCAACCGCGTGACCGGTCCCGCTGCCCGCTAGTTGCCGAAACCGAATATGATGCCGGTCAGGGTCAGGCTCCGGTCGAAGCTGCCGTGCTTCAGGAATGCTTTGACCTGAGCGATCACCAGCGGGTTGTTCATCATGAAAGTATGGGTCACCGGCAGCACGATGTGGTCGCGCATCCCTTCCAATCTGGTGGATTCGACGGAAACCTTGCCGTCGTCCGGACCCTCGATCAGTCTGGAATAGATCGGGTTCAGCGACTGGTTGCCCGCGATGATTCCGACCTCATAGGCGGGAACTTCCAGCATGTTCGGCAATGAGGTGTCAGCAGTGCCAAGCTGAAGCCCAGCCGGTCCGTTGGCCCATTGGAACGGCTCGAAATCCCCGAAAATATCAACAAGTTCAGAGCCATGGTTGGGCGGGCCCAACATGACCACGCGGCCCATTTTTTCGGGGCGGTGTCGGGTCAGCCACGCGCGGACCAATATCCCGCCCATCGAATGGGTCACAAAGTTGACCCGGCGGTCACCACAGGCTTCGACGTCGCGCGGCACGGCGATTTCAACGAGCGTCTGGATCGTTTGCTCGGTCGAGGGATAGCCGGAATTCACGACAAAATAGCCCGCCAGCTCTAGTTCCAGCTGCATCGGCGCGAGCGAGAATTCGCTGCGTGCAAGCCCGTGCAGCAGGACCACGCAGTCCTCGTCGCTGGTTGGATGCTCTGTGCTTGCGGCCACGGCAGACCCACTCAGGGACGCAACCAGAGTGGCCGTCACGACTGCTAGGGTTTGGACGAGGCGGGGCAAAGCGGGTTTCATTGCTCAAATATATATATAGCACAGGGCTGAAATAGAGGTCCTGTTGCCTCTAACCTTGCGTCACAATGCAGAAACGGGTCAACTCGGCCAATGCAACCTGCCCATTCGCGTCCCCGGCTTGCCACGCGCGCTGTCATTCTTCTCGACGGTCGATTGCTGCTGGTCAATGCGTGGAAGAACCGGACGCATCTGTGGTGCGCACCAGGAGGCGGGGTCGAGGTCCATTCGTCGCTGCACGACAACCTGATCCGCGAGGTCCACGAAGAAACCGGCCTGACCGTCAGCGTCGGAGAACCCTGCCTTGTCAACGAGTTCCACGATCCGGACGGGACCTTTCATCAGGTCGACATCTATTTTCGCTGCGACATCGTTTCGGGGGATCCCTTTGGCGACTGGACCGATCCCGAAGGCATCGTCGCCCATCGCAAATGGGTGACCCGTGCCGAACTCGGGTCGCTTCGGGTAAAGCCCGACAGCCTAGCCGCCGTGGCTTGGCGCGATCCCGACGCACCCCGATACGACCCGCTGGAACCGATCGAGCGATAGGCGACGGACAGTTTGCCAAAGCGGCAACGATCCGGTCCGTCTTCATGTCGTTGTAGAACCCGAGATTGGGCGGAGGTCGGCCAAGGCGCGATATCAGGCTGGCTTGCGCCTTTGCATGTTCCACGCCACTTTCGCGGTATGGAACACTCAGGCGCGCACCGAGACTCGGCCAGACTCCAGTCGATCGACCTGGCGCGGTCGGTCGCTGTCGTCGCCATGGTCTATTTCCACTTTACCTTTGACCGCGTTCTGTTCGGCTTTCTGCCGCCGGACACGATGGGCCAGTTTTTCTGGTATTACTTCGCGCGGATGATCGCGGGCAGCTTTCTGTTCCTGTCCGGCGTCAGCCTCTGGTTGGCGCATGCAAAGGACCTGCGGTGGCGTGCCTTCTGGATACGCTGGCTAAAGCTGGCCGCCGCCGCCGCGATCGTCACCGCAGGCAGCATCTGGTTCGTGCCGGGTGGGCCGATTTGGTTCGGTATTCTTCATGCGATGGCAGCCGTCGCCTTTGTCGGGCTCGCGGTTCTGCGGCTGCCTTGGGGCGTGATCGCGGGGCTTGCGTTGGTGGTGTTTGCCGCCGCTTGGGGTCCGCGCTTTGCGGCGTTTGACCCGATCTGGCTGGTCTGGACCGGCCTGGCCGAGGTGCGCCCCGCGATGGGCGATTACGTGCCCCTGATCCCTTGGGCGGCGCCCGCCTTGGCGGGGATCGCAATGGCCAAGGCGCTGCGGCTGGAGACATTGCGCGGGTCGGAACCGACCCGACTGACGCGGATACTCGGATTTGCGGGGCGCCATTCGCTGATCATTTATCTGGTCCACCAGCCAATCCTGTTTGGCCTGTTCAACCTATACGTCCGGTTGTAGCGCGGCGGCGCTAGAGGCCAGTGAAGGCGGGCGGATAGATCAGCGAAACCTTCGGGGGCGCCGTGACGCCGGCCAAGAGGTGATGCGTGACCGGATAGGGCGACGTCAGGTCGGCAGCCATGGCCGAGGAAAACCCCGCCGCCCCGTAGAAGGCCGGATCGCCCAACACCACGACCGGCGTTCCGGTCAGCCGCGCCCATTCGGCCAGTTGCCCGACCAAGCGACGTCCCAGCCCACGCCTTTGGTGGTCTGGCGCGATGGCAACAGGAGCAAGCGCCAGCCAGCCTTTCGGCGTGACCATGCGCGACAAGGCGTAGTAGCCGATGATTTCATCGCCCGAAGGTATGACCTGTTCGCCCGCCATCAGACGGGCTTTGCGCAGATCGCGAACCAATTTCGCCTCGTCCGCGCCGCCAAAGGCCGCCCGCAGCAGTCTATCGACCCGATCTTCTTCGCCGCGTCGCATTTCACGGATGAATTCTCTGCCCTGACCCAGCATCGCTGCTCCTCTTGATGGAAAAAGGGGCGGACCCTTCGGCCCGCCCCTCTCTGATAGCACTAGGCTACGGCAGATTACATCATGCCGCCCATGCCGCCCATGCCGCCCATGTCGGGCATGCCGCCACCGGCAGCGCCGTCTTTTTGCGGACGATCGGCAACCATGGCTTCGGTGGTGATCAACAGACCAGCAACCGACGATGCGTCTTCCAGAGCGGTACGAACGACCTTTGCGGGGTCGATCACGCCGAACTTGAACATGTCGCCATATTCTTCGGTCTGGGCGTTGAAGCCGAACTTCGGATCGGTCGATTCACGGACTTTGCCCGCGACGACTGCACCGTCAACACCGGCGTTCTGAGCGATCTGGCGCAGCGGCGCTTCGATCGCACGGCGGACGATGGCGATGCCTGCGTCCTGATCGCCGTTAAGGCCCTTGACGCCGTCGAGCGACTTGGCGGCCTGAACCAGAGCCACGCCACCGCCGACAACGATGCCTTCCTGAACGGCGGCACGGGTCGCGTTCAGCGCGTCATCGACACGGTCCTTACGCTCTTTCACTTCGACTTCGGTCATGCCGCCGACGCGGATAACGGCAACGCCGCCAGCCAGCTTGGCCACACGTTCCTGAAGCTTTTCGCGGTCGTAGTCCGACGAGGTTTCTTCGATCTGGGCACGGATCTGGGTGACGCGTGCTTCGATTTCTGCCTTGGCACCTGCGCCATCAACGATGGTGGTGTTGTCCTTAGAGATCGAAACCTTCTTGGCCGAGCCGAGCATGTCCATGGTGACATTCTCGAGCTTCATGCCGAGATCTTCCGAGATCACCTGACCGCCGGTCAGGATCGCGATGTCCTGCAGCATGGCCTTGCGGCGATCGCCGAAGCCCGGAGCCTTGACGGCAGCGATTTTCAGACCGCCACGCAGCTTGTTCACGACGAGGGTCGCAAGGGCTTCGCCCTCGACGTCTTCGGCGATGATCAGAAGCGGCTTCTGGGACTGGATGACCTGCTCGAGAAGCGGAACCATCGGCTGAAGCGACGACAGTTTCTTTTCGTGCAGCAGCACGATGCAGTCTTCGAGGTCAGCGATCATTTTGTCGGGGTTGGTCACAAAGTAGGGCGACAGGAAACCACGGTCGAACTGCATACCTTCGACGACTTCGGTTTCGGTCTCCAGACCTTTGTTTTCTTCGACGGTGATGACACCTTCGTTGCCGACCTTCTGCATGGCGTCAGCAATCTGGCGGCCGATTTCGACTTCGCCGTTTGCCGAGATGGTGCCGACCTGAGCAACTTCGGCCGAGTCGTTGACCGGACGTGCAGCAGCTTTGATCGCTTCGACGACCTTGGCGGTAGCCAGATCGATGCCGCGCTTCAGATCCATCGGGTTCATGCCAGCGGCAACCGATTTCAGGCCTTCCTGAACGATGGCCTGAGCCAGAACGGTCGCGGTGGTGGTGCCGTCGCCGGCTTCGTCGTTGGTGCGGCTGGCGACTTCTTTCACCATCTGCGCGCCCATGTTCTCGAACTTGTCCTCGAGCTCGATTTCCTTCGCAACCGTCACACCGTCCTTGGTGCCGAGGGTAACCTTTACCGCGTTGGCAAGGGTGTTGACGCCCTTGAGCATGCGATTGCGGGCATCGGTATCGAATTTGACGTCCTTAGCAGCCATTTGCTGTTTTCCTCGTCTAAATTAGGTTTCGTAAAAAGGCAGGCGTTCTCAGGCGATGATGCCGAGAATGTCGCTTTCCTTCATGATCAGCAGCTCTTCGCCGTCGACGGTCACTTCGGTGCCCGACCACTTGCCGAACAGGACGCGGTCGCCCTTTTTGACGTCGAGGGGAACGAGCTTGCCAGCTTCGTCACGGGCACCTGAGCCCACAGCGATGATCTCGCCTTCCTGCGGCTTTTCCTTAGCCGTGTCCGGAATGATGATGCCGCCCT
>JALQXR010000038.1:10952-16754 GCA_023263105.1 Marivivens sp.
CCAGAATCCTTGCGGGCGCCTTCGCCGCAGGAAACGATTTCGCCCTCGGTGGGCTTTTCCTTGGCGCTGTCGGGGATGATCAGGCCGCCCTTGGTTTTTTCGTCGCCCTGAACACGACGGACCAGAACGCGGTCATGCAGCGGTTTGAAAGCCATGCTTGCAGCTCCTAACTGTCTTTGTTGTTCCTCCAGACCCCTGTTTCGGGGCCGTTAGCACTCATCTGCATCGAGTGCTAACGGCAGACAGGTATGTGACCCACCCCTCGGAGTCAAGCGAATGCGGGGCAAAAAAGTCACGCTTCCGTGGGCGCCGGGGACAGGGCCATTGAACGGCTGCAAGCCTTGGGTATGTTGCGCGCGTTCCGCCCGCTTTGGGCGCAGTGACGGAGGCTGACATGACCAAAGGATTTTATCGAACCGCCTGGTGATTCCAGACGAGCAGCCCTTTTGCGGCCACCTTGGCCCGACACTCCGTACAGGACATTCCAATGCATCCCCCGATTTTCGTGGTCGATCACCGTATCGGCCCCGGTCCAGCGCCTGTCTTCGACGGCCATCAGGACCGCCCCAAGAACCGCCGCCACGCACCCCAGCGGCTCGAGATGACTGACAGCCGCCACAGCGCGCCGTTCAGTCCGGCGATGGGCGTTGTTCCCGACGTGCCCGAGCCCGTTCGGCAGCGCGCGCTTTTGATCGCGCTTGCCAACGATCCAAGGTTCCAGCGCGCCAGACCCACGCCTAGGGCCTCTGGTATCAGGGTGCGGCTCGGCCGCCTTCTGATGGCGATTGGATGGCGGCTTATCGACGCCGGGCGCGGCCAAGCGGCCGACGGCAGGGCCTGACGCTTCGGCTCTGGCCCTGCCACCCTGCAAAACTTGCGGAAATCAGGACAATCTGCCGCGTGACTTGCCCGCCCTGCCCGCCTATAACGCCCGCGACTTCGACATTTCTTTGGATACTGATATGACCACGCTCGTTTTCGGCCACAAATCCCCCGACACTGACTCCACCGGCTCGCCGCTGGTCTGGGCTTGGTTCCTTGACCACATGGGCGTCAAGGCCGAGGCCCGCCTGCTTGGCACCCCCAACACCGAGGCGCAGTTCGTCGCGGCACGCTGGGGCTTTGACCTGCCGCCGGTGATCTCCGACGTAGAGGACGGCCAGAAAGTCGTGATCGTCGACACCAACAACCCCGCCGAACTGCCCGCCAACATCAACAACGCGGACATCATGGCGATCATCGACCACCACAAGCTGGTGGGCGGTCTGGAAACCAAAGGCCCGATCGAAATCACCATCCGGCCGCTCGCCTGCACCGCGACGCTGATGTACCAGATGATGGGCGGCCACGCCGGCCATGCGCCTGACGCGATCAAGGGCCTGATGCTGTCTTGCATCCTGTCCGATACGCTCGAATTCCGTTCGCCCACCACCACAGACGCCGACCGCCAGATCGCAGAGCGACTCGCGGCGGATCTGGGCATCGACATCCCGTCCTATGCCGCTGAAATGTTCGCGGCCAAATCCGATGTCAGCGCCTTTTCGGATGCCGAGCTGTTGCGGATGGACTCGAAAGAATACACCGTCGGCGGCAAAGATTTCCGCGTGTCGGTTCTGGAAACCACCGCGCCGAAGATCGTGCTGGACCGCAAGGACAGCCTGATGGCGTCCATGGTCGATGTCGCAAAAGAAGATGGCGCCGATCAAGTGCTGTTGTTCGTGGTCGACATCCTGAACGAAGAAGCCACCCTTCTCGTCCCCAACGAGCTCGTAAAATCGGTCGCGGAAAAGAGCTTTGGCGCAACCGTGACCGGCGACACAGTCGTCCTTCCGGGCATCATGAGCCGCAAGAAGCAGATCATTCCGAACCTGAAGGTCTAAGGCCACACTAGGGGGCTCTGCCCCCGACCGCCTGCGGCGGCCTCCCCCGGGATATTTCCGGCACAAAGGGGGGGGCACGTTTAGCTGCGGTTAACTGGTGACAGTTAGACGGGACCTGCGGAACCGGCGGGGACGCCGATGGCCGCGCACGGAGGCGGATTACCGTCAGGGCCCACTGCATTGCTGCAGCGGGCCCTTTTCTTGCCTTTGTGCCGAAAGTATCCCGGGGGGAGGCCAAGGGCCGGGGGGCAGAGCCCCCTTTTTCTCAGGCGCCGTAGTTGGTCAGGCCCAGTTTCCAGCGCGGAATACGGGAACGCGGGTTCCGTCAGCCTTGATCCCGTCGATATCGGTATCGGGGCCGCCGATCATCCAGTCTTCATGGATCAGGCTGCTGTTTCCGCCGGCTGCTGCGATTTCGTCCTTGGACAGGTCTTCGTTCTCGAAACATTCGGAATAGCACTGGCCCTGCGCGATATGGCAGGCCGCGTTTTCGTCAAAGAGCGTATTGAAAAACAGCAGTCCCGAATTGGAAATCGGAGAATCGTTCGGAACGAGCGCGACTTCGCCCAGTTTCGCCGCGCCCTCATCGGTTGCGAGCAGTTCTTTCAGAACCGCTTCGCCAGAGGAGGCGCTGGATTCGACGATGCGGCCCTTTTCGAAGCGGACTGCGATGTCGCGGATCACCGTGCCCCGAACCACCAGCGGCTTGGTCGCCCTGACCGTGCCGTTGACGCGGTCGGCGTGCGGCGTGGTAAAGACCTCTTCGGTTGGCACGTTGGGCGAACAGACGATCCCGTTTCGCGCTTTGGAACTGCCGCCCTTCCACGCGTGGCCGTCGGCCAGCCCGACGGTCAGGTCCGTGCCCTTCGACTGGAAATGCAAGGCCGCGAACCGCTGGCCGTTCAGCCAGTCGACCCTTTCATGCAGCCGCGCGTCGTGGGCAGCCCATTCTGCGATCGGGTCGTCGCGGTCCACACGGCTGGCGGCAAAGATGGCATCGGCCAGTTTGCCTACGGCGGCTTCGTCGGCCAGTCCCGGGAACACCTGCCGCGCCCATGCGACGCTGGGGTAAGAGACGACCAACCAGTTGGTTTCGAACCGGGTGATTTTTTCCAGCGCGGGGCGGGCCGCAATCGAGGTCGCCTTGCCGACGCGCGACACCTTTGCGGGGTCCTGCTCCGACAAGAGCATCGGATTGTCCGCCGAAATCGCGATGCGGGCGGTGTTATTGCTGTAAGCCTCGGCCATGCCGTTGAACAGCCACGCGGGCGCGCGATCAAAGCTTTGGTCCTGTCCGTGTTTGTATCGGGCCAGAGTGACTTCTTCGTCGTTCAAAATCGGAGTCACGACGCCCGCTCCTGCCCGATAGGCCGCGGCGGCAATCCGGCGGACCAAAGGCAGCGCTTCGACCGGAGCGGTGATCAGGACGTCCTGACCTTTTTGCAAATTCAGGCCCACCCGCACCGCGACTTCGGCGAGTTTGTCCAGTTTGGCGGTATCAAAGGGAAGGGCGGCATCGGTCATGGGGAACTCCGGTTTGGCTTTATCACTTGCGAATGCACTTAATTACCAAGCGGCGCGGCGACGTCCACGGCAAAGTGGGGTGTCGCGGCCTGGGCAGAGCTATGATACCTGTCCGCAACCCAAGCGACCAAGAGGACCGGAATGACCCGCATCATCACCAATTTTGCCCAGATCAGCGCGAATTACGACGCGGCCTTTGTCGACCTTTGGGGATGCATGCACAACGGGCTGGTCGCCTACCCTGACGCTGTCCGCGCGATGCAAGATTTTCGCGCGGCAGGCGGAGCGGTGATCCTGGTCACGAATTCTCCGAAACCCCGCAGCTTTGTCGAAAAGCAGCTGGTGCGCTTTGGTGTCCCGCCAGAGTCATATGACGCGATCGCGACCTCGGGGGACTCGGCGCGGTCCGCCATGTTCCGCGGTGCGGTGGGGGAAAAGCTGTGGTTCATCGGCGAAGGAACGGACGAGTCGTTCTTTGAACCGCTAAAGATCATCACGGACCCGACCCCGATCAGCCGCGTCCCTCTGGAGCAGGCCGAAGGCATCGTGTGCTGCGGCCCGTTCGACGCAAAGGCAGACCCCTCGGTCATGCGGCCGCAGTTTCTATATGCGATCCAGAAGGGGATGAAGCTTTTGTGTGCGAACCCCGACATCGTGGTCGACCGAGGCGACGAACGAGAGTGGTGCGCAGGCGCGCTGGCGCGGCTTTATACCGAAATGGGCGGCGAAAGCCTGTATTTCGGCAAGCCCCACCCCCCGATTTATGACCTTGCGCGGCGGCGGCTGGCGGGACTGGGCAAAGACCCGTCCGACAGCAGGATCATCGCCATCGGTGACGGCATCCACACCGACATTCAAGGCGCCATGGGCGAAGATATCGACAGCCTCTTTATCACGGGCGGGCTGGCCGCAGAGGAAACCGCCACCACCGACGGGCCCGACGCCGCAAAGCTTGCCGACTATGTCGCGCGCGCTCGGGTCACGCCGACCTATGCCATCGGGTACCTGCGCTAGGCCTCTGCTGCGGGCCTCGGTGCCATTTAACTGCGCCTGACTCGGAGATAGCGGTTGATCTTTCTGCGGTTGCAAAGTAATTTAGTTACAATGTAGCGGCTCAAACGGATCAATTGTTACCCGATGGAGGACAACATGCTGGACAATGCCCCCCGCGGAACGATCTGCATTGAAGACATCGAGATCGGGATGATCCGGTCCCTGCGTAAGGAAATCACCGACCGCGACATCGAACTGTTCGCCGAGGTTTCGACCGACCGCAACCCTGTCCATCTGGACGACGACTATGCCCGCGACACCATTTTCGAAGGCCGCATCGCCCACGGGATGCTGACTGCCGGACTTGTCTCTGCTGTGATCGGTGAACAGCTGCCCGGACACGGGACGGTCTATCTGGGCCAGTCCCTTAAATTCCTTGCCCCCGTCCGGCCGGGCGACGTGGTTCTGGCCGAGGTCGAGGTCACCGGCATCGACCACTCGAAGCGGCGGGTCACGATGGACACCCGCTGTCTGGTCGGGACGAAGAAAGTCCTGATCGGAGAGGCGACCGTGCTGGCTCCGAGCCGCAAGTTCGACTGAACCAAAGCGCCGCCTTGCCTTGGCCTCGCTGGCCCGCTAGGCAGTGGAAATGCGCATCATAAGAGACACCCTGTATCTGGATCAGGCCGACCGTGGCGCGGTCGCGGCCATTGGCAATTTCGACGGTGTCCATCTGGGGCATCAGGCCGTCATCGACATCGCGCGGGCCCATGCCGAACGGCTGTCCGCGCCGCTGGGCGTCATGACATTTGAACCGCATCCAAGGGAATTCTTTGCCTCGGTCGGAAATGCGTCGCTGCCTCCGTTTCGGCTGATGAACGCCAGCGCAAAGGCGCATCGCATGGAAAAACTGGGCGTCGGGCGGCTTTTCGAGGTTCCGTTCAACGCAAGCCTTGCCAGCCTCTCGCCCGAGGATTTCGCGCGCGTCGTGATCAGCGAACGACTGGGTCTGCGGCATGTGGTCGTCGGGCAGGATTTCTGCTTTGGCAAGGGCCGCACCGGTACGGCCACGGATCTGGAGCGACTTGGGGAAACACTGGGATTTGGCGTCACCGTGGCGCCGATGGTGGAACTGGGACAGACCGAAGTATCGTCGACCGCGATCCGCAACGCCCTGTCCGAGGGTCGTCCGCGGGACGCCGCCCGCATGCTGGGCCATTGGCATCGCATCGACGGAGAGGTCATCCGCGGCGACCAGCGCGGGCGCGATCTGGGCTTCCCCACCGCGAATATGTCGATCGAAGGCCTGCACCCGCCGCGCTTTGGCGTCTATGCGGTGACGGTCGACGTGCTGACGGGGACCTTTGCGGGGCATTACCACGGTGCCGCGTCTATCGGGGTCCGT
>JALQXR010000391.1 GCA_023263105.1 Marivivens sp.
AAAAGCTGCACATTTATGCAACCCTTTCCCCCCAAAGAAGGAGCGCGCACACAGCATCCAGCACCCAGCAAAACTCGAGATGTTTCGTTCCGAATATGCTTTCAAGGTTCTGTCTGCTTTGTTGCGAATGTGCAGTGCCCATAACACTGATATGCATCAATGCAAGGTGATGATCAGAACTTGCACACTTGCACACTTGCATGAAATCACATAAACCCCCAAGAAAGGTTCTGGATTGCATTCATCTGTGCCATTTGACTGATTTGCGTCATGGCAACCAGCCGTGCGCGATCCAGCTGGTTGACAGAAGCATACCCAGCCGGCAAGTGGTGCGGGTGCTGGTGCTGGTGCTTGTGGTGCTGATGGTGCTGGTGGTGTTGTTGCTGGTGGTGGTGGTGGCGGTGGTGCCCGTAGTGGTGGTGGTGCTCATGGTGCTGGTGGTGGTCATGGTGCTGGTGGTGGTGGTGGTGGTGGTGGTGGTGGTGGTGGTGGTGGTGCTCGTACCGGTGCAGGTTGTGCTGCTGGTGCTGGTTGTGCTGCTTGTGCTGGTTGTGGTGGAGTTGGTGGTGGTGATCATGGCTTTGGTGCTAGTGGTTTTGGTGCTAGTGGTTTTGGTGCTGGTGCTGGTGCTGGTGCTGGTGGTGCTGCTCGTGCTGGTGAAGGGCCCAATTACATTCCCACAGCATACTGATAAGGGGATAAAAACATTGGAATACAGATTTAGGACAACAAATGTGGGTCTGAGGGTGCAGGTGTAGTTAAACAGATCTAGGGGCGGAGATTCAGAGACACAGATCCAAAGATATAAATATGAAGATCTAGTGCTGAAGATTCAGGGGATATGGATACAGATATCGGGATACAGATATTGGGATACAGATATAGGGATAAAGATATAGGGATAAAGATATAGGGATAAAGATATTGGGATGAAGATATTGGGATGAAGATATGGGGATGAAGATATGGGGATAAAGATATGGGGATACAGATATAGGGATACAGATATAGGGATA
>JALQXR010000392.1 GCA_023263105.1 Marivivens sp.
ACACACACACACACACACACACACACACACACACACACACACGGCAGTGCTGGTCCGGTCGGGGTGGCCGGCACGCCGCGCGGAGCTGAAGGAGGGAGACGCGCTGGCGCAGCGCCTGTGGCATTCGGGGCGCTGGGTACATGTGCACCTCTGCTTGGGGGCAGGGTCGGTAGCACTGAACGTCATGTGCATCTACGGCGTGTCCTCAAACCCGGCGCTGAACGGACAGCTGTGGGAGCAGGTGATGGAGTACCGCGCGCGGCTGGGCGCAGCGCCCTGCCTGATATTTGCGGACATGAACTTCAACATGGACGACCACGGGGCATATCCGGCGGGCGTCCTGACGGCGGTTCTCCAGGGCGCGCTGTTGGACCTGGACCAACTGCATGCGGCGACCGCGGGGACCCGAACGTTGTGCAGTTATGCGGCGTCAGCGGAGGGGGACGGCCGACGGATCGACGGGGCCCTGGCGGACGCCAGGACAGCGTCAACGCTGAGCTCCGTGCGCGTGAGGGAAGATGTGAGGCTGCCCCCCTCTGCACCGTCTGGGGGGGGGGCATCGCAGTCATTGGGATCGGGTACGCTGCTTCCGCAGCAGCCACGCATGCGCATGTATGAGTCCCACCGAAGTCTGTGGGCACCCAATGGATGTCTGAGTACATACGTAACCATCAGCATACACATGCGTGAGTCCCACCGAAGTCTGTGGGCGCCTTATGATGTTCCCCGACTCTGGACATGCAGGATCGTGCACGCACCAATGTGTGAGTCCCATCTGAGTCTGTGGGCGGCCCATGATCATCCCCCCCCCCACCCCCCAGGGACCCAGTTGCGCCCCCCGCGTCCTCCAACTGGGGGATGGCCGTCGCCGTTTTTGGGATTGGGTAAACAGACCCCCGCCCCCCCCGCCCGGCCGCGCCCCCTGCGGTTTTTGGGCATACAAGCAGGGCCACCGCAGTGCCCCCCACCAAGTCCCACCTCCGTCTGTGGGCATACGCATACATTATGCACGCGC
>JALQXR010000393.1 GCA_023263105.1 Marivivens sp.
GACCATCTCTAAGACAAAAGGCCATATTTTTATCAGGGATTTCGAAGGAGAGTTGGGGGGTAAAATTGGCCTAGACCGTACCATATGGTCCCAGAATATGAAAAATGGGACAGTTCCGGATTCGAGTTCCCTAGGGGATCAATTGAGACCAGAGATAACCAGATTTTTTGGGTCGATCTCTGGTTTTGCCTCCTCAGCCCAACTGGGCTCCCTGACCGACTCCCTGGTGGCGAGTTGCTCGGAGGAGGGGTCGACGGTGTGCGAGAAGGCGGGGGTGGGGGCTGTGACCCTAGGGCGGGTCCGAAAGGAGAGAGAGGTGTTAGGTGATAGTTTTGTGGCGGGCGTCTTTGACAAAGCCACACACGTGGCCTGGGTGGGATGCACTATACTGTTCTGGGAGCTGTTTCTGTCTAGGTTTTTAGGGGACCCGAGGGTCCGCGAGGCCGCTCGCCTTAACTCACAGAACCAGGCAAAGATATTACTCCACACCCATCTGTGCCTTTCGGCCTTGTTCATCTATGGTAAGATGTCTGCCCGAGCCCGTGAAACATGGAAGAGTACCCCCCTTTTTTTCCCAGAATTTGAGCAGTCCCTGGAAGGGGTTCGAAGAATTGCCAGAACCGCCCCGACGTCTTTCTCGACTGATATGCGCCGGCTTTTCGCTGATGTTTTTTCCAAAAAATCCAGGACCATTGGGGTCTCCCGCGCGGCCCTCCACAAGGTGGTTTTTGCTGAAGTACAAGACGAGGAGCTGTGTAATGACCAAACCCCGATACCCCGACCCCCCCCGGTGCCGGGTTGCCTTTTACTTTTCAAGTTTAAGTCCAAAACTGAAGAGGATGAGGTAAAGGTGAGGGACGTTATTGTACATTCGAAACACCCATGGAAGGGGATCTCACGACTGGCGGGGAGAGCCCTGACAGTTTTTTGGAAACAGGTGGTGATGAAACTGAAGTCATTTGAGATCGTGAGTATGGGCGAACTGGGGAACTGGGTGTCTAAGAC
>JALQXR010000394.1 GCA_023263105.1 Marivivens sp.
GCAGAGCGATAGAAATACAGCAATCCACCGTCCCGCCCGTCATAAAGCACGCCGGTCTCTGCAACGACCCGCTCGAGCATGGTTTGCGAAAACCGGCACAGCCGGGCCTTGATGGCGGTATTCGCGGCAGCGCGCTCGGCGGTACATTCCCGCAAGAACGCGCTGACCCATGCCCATTGCCGCCTCGACAGTTTCGGTCGGAACCGGATTGCCTGATCGCCCCTGAACAACGACCGCAGCATCATTTTCGGGGCCACTGGCGACCCCCATGCATAGGCATGCCCGGGCGCCACCAGTCCTGCGTTGGCAAAGCTTGTAAACTCGGCCGGACCCGGCTCGCGGTCCAGAACCGTCACCGAATGCCCGTCTTGCAGCAGTTGATAGGCGGTGGTGATCCCAACGATCCCTGCGCCCAGAACGACGACATGCATGGCTGTCTGCCTTCAAGCGATGGAAACCGCAGCCGTCACAGCGCGGCAATCAGACCGATCTCCACGGTAAACTGCGGCGCGGCCAGTTTCGGCGAATGCACCGCGGCACGGCACGGGGCATTGCCCCCCTTGGCCCAGGCATCCCAGACTTCGTTGACGGCTGCGAAATCATCCATATCGCACAGCCAGATCGTCGCGCTGAGCGCCTTCGACTTGTCGGTTCCCGCCTGCGCAAGCAAATCGTCGATCTGGTCCAGAATCGCCTTGGTCTGCTCGGATGCACTGGTGCCCGGCGCCTTCAGGGCCACCTGACCGGCAAGATAGACGGTATTGCCGTGGACGCAGACCTGACTCATGCGATCATTGGTCCCGATACGTTTGATTGTCATGCCGTGTCTCCCGTGAAATGCAATTTATGACCCGAGCCTATCACTTTCGGCGCCAAGTGTATACACTACAGAGGGGTATGGAGAAACCGGATGGTCAAACGCAAGGCGGACGGAGTTGAACGGATCTATGACCGGGTCAAGAAACAGGCCATGGAGTTTTCCTTTGCCCCGGGGCAGAAAAT
>JALQXR010000395.1 GCA_023263105.1 Marivivens sp.
TTTCTTCGCCGGTCAGGGTTTCGTATTCCAGCAGACCCTGAGCCAGACGCTCGAATTCGACCTTATGGGCGTCGATGATCTTATAGGCGTTTTCGTAGCCCTCCTGAATGATCGTGCGGACTTCGTCCTCGATCATTTCCTTGGTCTTGGCCGACACCGAAAAGCCACCGGTGTTGCCCTGATAGCCTTCGTGGGCTTCGGAATAGTCGATGTTGCCGACTTTGTCCGACATGCCCCAGCGCATCACCATGGCACGGGCCAGCGACGACGCCTGCTGGATGTCGCCCGCAGGACCGCTAGAGACCGAGTCAGCGCCGTATTTGTAAATCTCGGCAGCCTTACCGGCCATGGTCATGGTGATCTTTTCCTTGGCCTCGTCCTTGAACATCTGGAGCTTGTCCATTTCCGGCAGGCTCACAACCATGCCCAGCGCGCCGCCGCGCGGGATGATGGTGGCTTTGTAGACCGGATCGGTCTTTTCCAGCTTCAGACCCACAATCGCGTGCCCGGCTTCGTGGTAGGCGGTTTTTTCCTTTTGGTCTTGGGTCAGGACCATCGACCGGCGCTCTGCGCCCATCATGACCTTGTCCTTGGCCGACTCGAAATCCGCCATGCTGACCGAACTGCGCCCGACCCGAGCGGCCATAAGCGCCGCTTCGTTCACGAGGTTGGCAAGGTCTGCACCCGAAAAGCCCGGCGTTCCGCGCGCGATGATCCGCAGGTCGACACCGGCCGCCAAAGGCACCTTGCGGGCGTGGACGGTCAGGATCTTTTCGCGGCCCTTGATGTCGGGGTTCGGGACGGTGATCTGGCGGTCAAAACGACCCGGACGCAACAAGGCGGGGTCCAGCACGTCGCGGCGGTTGGTGGCCGCGATGATGATCACGCCTTCATTGGCTTCGAAGCCGTCCATTTCGACCAGAAGCTGGTTCAGCGTCTGTTCGCGTTCGTCGTTGCCCCCGCCGTAGCCCGCGCCACGGTGGCGACCGACCGCGTCG
>JALQXR010000397.1 GCA_023263105.1 Marivivens sp.
ATGAATAACAAGGTCAGTGTCAATAGGGCTAGTAAAAGTATACGTTTCTTCGTGCTGAATACCTTGTGCACCTTGTGCGTTATTTGTAACATCGAAATAGGTATTATACCATCCCCAGTTATATCCCCAGAAATCCCCAGCATACTGCACTTGATCCCAGTACAGAGGAACACCAGTAGTATATGTACTACCCGCAAGAACATCTCCGCGATCTGCACGACCATTACACACAATCTCAATAGTTTCCCCGCCGCCTGCGCGTACATCGTAGTCCGCTTTGTCTACACATACTGTAGAAGCGTCGTCAATATGAATATCGTAAATACCGCCGATTTCACCTTCACAAAGTGCATGAGCAACGTAAATAGTAGAAGAGTCGCTGCGAAGAGTATCAGCAAAGATAGGAATACTATCAACTTTCTGCACCCCATATACTACAGGAAGATATTTTGAGGACAAGTTAAACTGAAGGTCAACTTCACGGTCAACTTCGACTTCGTACTCTACGAGCTTCTTACCGCCAAGCAATCCCGCAAGGCCGCCTCGTTTCTTCATTTTATAGCGAGTTTCCATTGCTTGGTAAATCGCCATAATATTAATAGATTGCTCAGCGTGCATAAAGCCCGTATCTTGAGCATACTCTGGACGAATCAAAGCATCTACGTCAGGTTCTCCAGTAACACTCAAAGCACGGTGAGCAGAGTCTGAAGTCATGCGTCCTTGAATACGCACGAAGTCCCCCCAATGAGAGGTAAGATTCCAAACTACTTTTGAAGATTGAAGCGTATTATCACTAACACTTCCTTTTGAGATAATGCCTCGGAAAATAAGAAAAGGCTCGCCAATAATGTCTCCTGTCTCAGGATTCATGTGTGCTCGATAAATAAATGCCTCTCTATTCAAGTAGTTCGAATAGTTAGTAGCTTCTTTACTTAGAATAAGCCCAGCAACCTCTTCAGAGGCATACGATACCGTATATTCGAGAGAAGTAGC
>JALQXR010000398.1 GCA_023263105.1 Marivivens sp.
GGGTCTCTACCACGGCGTGCAGCAGATTAACCAAGCGCAGATGGACCGCTGGAGCCTTGTCGCGACGCTGAACTACCTGTCGCATGACGCCGAAACCGCGATCGTTCTGTCAAAGACGCCGCATTACAACACCGACAAAGGCCGCAAGACGATCAGCCAGATGGTGACCGTTGCCGACCTGACCCGCACCGCCTTTATGAACGGCGACCTGTCGACCGTGATGAGCCCGCGGACCGTCATCGCTTGGGCCCAGAACGCCGAGATCTTCCGCAATGTGGGCTATGCGTTCCGCCTGTCGTTCCTCAACAAATGCGACGAACTGGAACGCCAGACCGTGGCCGAATTCTACCAGCGTTGCTTTGACGAAGAGCTGCCGGAATCTGCGGCCAGCCTGAGCCTCGGGTGATGGGGGCGGGCCGCACAGGCCCGAACTGCGGCGGACCCGAACGGGCCCGCCCGTCGCCATGTGACGCAGTGATCGCGATAGGGGCACGCCAATGAGCAAGCCATCCGACAATCCGGCCGATCCGTTCAAAAAGGCGCTTGCCGAGGCCACCAAGGTCATGGCGAACGACCCCGAACTGACGATCAACTACACCGTCGATCCGTCGGGGATGTCGGGCGACACCATGCGCCTGCCGCAGGTCAGCCGCCGGATGACGCGGGACGAAGTGTTGCTGGCCCGCGGGACTGCCGACAGTCTGGCGCTGCGCCGCCGGTTCCATGACGAAGGCGTGTCCAACCGCTACATGCCACAGGGCCAGATGGCCCGCGATCTGTTCGAGGCGATGGAAACCGCGCGCATCGAAGCCGTGGGTGCCCGCTATATGCCCGGCACCGCAAGCAATATCGACGCCAAGATCGGTCACGAGGCCCGCCGCAAAGGTTACGACCAGATCACCCAAGCCGCCGATGCGCCTTTGGCCGTGGCCGCCGGCTACCTGATCCGCCAGCTTGCCACGGGCCGCGACCTGCCGCGTGGGGCGGCCAAT
>JALQXR010000399.1 GCA_023263105.1 Marivivens sp.
TGACTGGCTGGTGACGCGTTTGCGCGCGGTAGGGACTGAAGAGGCCGGGTTCCCATTTATGGTATTTGGACACGAAGTCTGCGGCTCATTTTACGCGAGAGCGCACGGAGTGGGGAGGAACAAAGCTTTGTTAGCACGGACACTTGCTGCTACTGGAGCGAGACCAGCTCCGCGGAAACGTGGAATTGTGGCTTCAAGTTCGGATTCGATCTGTGACACCCACACCGACACGACGCCGGACCAGGTGGCAAAGGGTGTGATTTGTGCGGCCTTCTGGGAGGAATTTATCGGCATATTTAGCCAAAAGCCAAACGACCACACGCGCTTATACCCTGTTGATATGACGAAGGATGGTATATACGAACAGTGTTTCGAGCCGTGGTTCAAGAGACAAGTAGAAGCCGGGAGGTCACACACACACACACACACACACACACACACATGTTTTTAGGTATACATGGAACCAGAAGGGCAGCATTAGCACCTTCAAGACGGTGTTCAATGACAACCCAAGGTTTAAAGATGTAAAGAAGAGGGCCAAGCACAGACATTGCAGATGCGTCACGTGCGCGGAGTTGAAGACTGAAAGGCTCAAGGCGTTCACGTCAGGCGCGGCAATCGACGACTGGATGTTAAGGTACAGCCAGCATCAAGAGGAGGTGAGGCAATGGCATATATTCGAAGAGTATTTGAAGTCATTGGCAGTGTCGAGCCCGGAGAACAATGTTGTCCTGTGTTACGACGACACACAGGCAATTGGGCTCCCTCGATGCACGAACCGACCCCTCAAAAATTTCGGTCACGAACGTTTCAATGTGGTTCCGTGGTGCATGATCAATTACTCCGACTCCTCAAGCAAGGACTACATCTACACTCCGAAGTGGACCGCTGAAAAGGGTAGCAACCGATTGATCTCCATGCTTCACAAGAGCTTGCGGCGTACCAAGTCAAATTACAACAAGCCAGGTCACAAG
>JALQXR010000400.1 GCA_023263105.1 Marivivens sp.
GGGAGGCCAAAGGGGGGGCGCATGCTCCAACAAGGGTACTTGGGGGCGAGCTATGGGCCGGTTAGTTGCGTTGTGGGACCCATTGCTGGGGCCTCACGCCGTGTTTTTCGTTGCTTTTTTCAGGTGTTTTACGTGTGTGCCGGCACCATCGGCAGAGGACCCGTACCGCACCGCTCAGCCGTGCAGACCCGACCAGGTTCATCCTTGGGCATTGTGTTAGCTCCACCGCAATTGTTGGGGGTGATCTCGAAAATTGGTTTGGTGCCCGGGGGGGGTCGAACCGTGGTGCTTTTTGATAGGTCGCCGCCATGGCTTGTTTGCGCCTTCTGCGGCAAGGAGGCCAAGGCGGAAGCTTGGAACGGTAAGCGGGCTGTCACAATGTCCAAGATACACCCGAACGCGGTGGGGGCGGCGTTCGGGGCCTTTGGGGTCAAGCTTTGCGATGATAGTTACGCCTGTAAGCCCCACGTGAGCCACCACCACCACCACCACCACCACCACCACCACACAGACATGTACACGCACGCAAAACCCCACTTCTATCCCACCATTTCCGCCGCTGGAACTTTCGCGCAGGTTCAGGTACACCTTCATGCTGCTCCGTGCCAAATGGCTAGTCTTGTGGGGCCCGATTGGCTGTTCTGGTACCCCACTTGGCACCGATTTGGACCGAGATGTCCACAAAATGCAACCCCCGTAGCCCATACAGCAGCCTTGGCTCCTGTCCAGCGCCTGGGAATTTTACAGGACTTTAGAGGTGGCCCGGTACGGCTGCGTGCCAAAGGAATATTGATGCCGGTGCCATTTGGCTGTGGCGCTGCTCGGTGTGACCCTGAAATGGGCCGAAACACGCTGGGTCAGCTTTTTTTCGTCTGCACACCTGCCCCGGCGGCCTGGCATGGACGGCGGCGTCGCCCGGACGTCGAGCGTGGACTGATGCGGGTTATCGTAAGAGGATGAGTC
>JALQXR010000039.1 GCA_023263105.1 Marivivens sp.
CGGGATCGACATCGGACCGGACAGCATCCGCATCGGCGCCGCCGTGACCATGACCGACCTCAGAGAGGCGATGGCCGTTTACCATCCGTCCTATGCGGCCATGCTCACCCGTTACGCCAGCGAACAGGTCCGCAACGCCGCGACGCTTGGTGGCAACATCGCCAACGGCTCGCCCATCGGGGATAACCCTCCGGTTCTGATCGCCTTGGGGGCCGAGCTTTGCCTGCGTCACCGCGACGAGCGCCGCAGCCTGCCGATCGAAGCGTTCTTTGTCGATTACGGAAAACAGGACCGCAAGGCGGGCGAATTGGTCGAGTCCGTCACCCTGCCCCGCCACGCACCCGCGCTTCGGGTCTATAAGCTGTCCAAGCGGTTCGATCAGGATATCTCGGCGGTGCTGGGGGCGTTCAACGTCACGGTGAAAGACGGCGTCGTGGCTGCAGCCCGGATCGCTTTCGGCGGCATGGCGGGCATCCCGAAACGGGCCCGGCCGGTCGAAGCCGCGCTGATTGGCGCGCCGCTCACCGACGCAGGCATTGCCGCTGCCCGCGATGCGTTCGGGCAGGACTTTGCACCTTTGTCGGACATGCGCGCCAGCGCCGATTACCGGTTGACCGCCGCGCGCAACATGCTGAGCCGGTATATCCGCGATCTGGCCGGCGACACGGTGGACGTAAAAGAGGTGCGGGCATGACGGTTCACAAATCCCTGCCCCACGATTCGGGACCTCTGCACGTCACAGGTGCGGCGCGGTATGTCGACGATATTCCGGTCCCTGCGAAATGCCTTCATCTGGCCTTTGGCCTGTCGACCGTGGCGCGCGGGTCGGTCACGTCGATGGACCTGGGCGCGGTTCGCGCGGCACCGGGTGTCGTGGCGGTTCTGGAGGCGAGCGACCTGCCCTTTGCGAATGACGTAAGCCCGTCCGCGCATGACGAGCCGCTTTTGTCGACCGGTCGCGTCAACTATGTCGGGCAACCCCTGTTCGTCGTCGCCGCAACCAGCCATCTGGCCGCACGAAAGGCGGTGCGCGCCGCGCGGATCACCTATGCCGAAGAGCCTCCTGTCCTGACCGTCGACGAGGCGCTGGCCGCCAACAGCCGATTCGAGGACGGCCCCCGCATCTGGACCAAGGGCGACGTGGATGCGGCTTTGGCCAAGGCGTCGAACCGCCTGTCCGGACGGATCGAAATCGGCGGACAGGAACATTTCTACCTTGAAGGTCAGGCCGCTCTCGTGCTGCCGCAGGAAAACGGCGACATGGTCGTCCATTCCTCGACCCAGCATCCGACCGAGATCCAGCACAAGGTGGCCGAAGCGATCGGCAAGCCGATGCACGCGGTCCGCGTCGAGACACGGCGCATGGGCGGCGGATTCGGCGGCAAGGAGAGCCAGGGCAATGCGCTGGCCTGCGCCTGCGCCATCGTGGCCCGCGCCACCGGTCGGCCCGCCAAGATGCGCTATGACCGCGACGACGACATGGTGATCACCGGCAAGCGCCACGATTTCCGGATCGACTATGATGTCGGATTTGATGAAACCGGTCGCGTCAGCGCGGTCGATTTCGTGCAAGCGACGCGAGGCGGCTGGGCGCAGGACCTGACCCTGCCGGTCGCCGACCGCGCGATGCTGCATTCCGATAACGCCTATCTTCTTCCCGCCGCGCGGATCACGTCGCACCGGCTGCGGACCAACACCCAGTCCGCCACCGCGTTTCGGGGCTTTGGCGGGCCGCAGGGCGTTGTCGGGATCGAAAGGGTGATGGACCATATCGCCGCGCACCTTGGGCTGGATCCGGTCGAGGTGCGGCGCGTGAACTATTACCAGCCCATGGCGGGGGCGACGTGGGAAGATGGGGGCTCTGCCCCCCGGCCTGCGGCCTCCCCCCGGGATATTTCCGGCACAAAGGCAGGGCGCGGTCTGGCTTTTGGCGCGGCCCATTCGCCTGCCAGTCACCGGCCCGTGGCCAACACCACTCCTTACGGGATGGAGGTGAAGGACTTTGTGCTGCATGCGATGAGCGCGCGGCTTTTGGGTTCTGCGGGATATGCCGCGCGGCGCGAGGCCGTGGCGGCGTGGAATGCGGCCAATCCGGTGCTGAAGCGGGGATTGGGGTTTTCGCCGGTCAAGTTCGGGATCTCTTTTACCTTGACCCACCTCAATCAGGCGGGTGCGTTGGTTCATGTTTACCAAGACGGTTCGATCCATCTGAACCACGGCGGGACAGAGATGGGACAGGGGTTGTTCCAGAAGGTCGCTCAGGTCGCCGCAGCAAGGTTCGGTTTGGACACCGATGCCGTTCGGATCACCGCCACCGACACCGCCAAAGTGCCCAACACCTCGGCCACCGCAGCGTCGAGCGGGTCGGACCTGAACGGCATGGCGGTCCGCGTGGCCTGCGACATGATCCGCGACCGGATGTCTGTTTGTCTGGCCGAAAAGTTTGCTCTGCGACCGGAGGACGTGGTTTTCGACGCCGGAGAGGTGCGCGCAGGGGACCACAGCATGAGCTTCGCCGAGGCGGCGATGGCCTGTTATCAGTCCCGCGTCAGCCTGTCGGCCACCGGTTTCTACAAGACACCCGATCTGTCGTGGGACCGTATCGCGGGACAGGGCAGGCCGTTTTTCTATTTCGCCCATGGCTGTGCCTTGACCGAAGTCGTCGTCGACACCCTGACCGGTGAAAACCGCATCCTGCGCGCGGACATCCTGCACGACGCGGGCGCGTCGCTGAACCCTGCGCTGGACATCGGACAGGTCGAAGGCGCCTATGTTCAGGGCGCGGGCTGGCTCACGACCGAAGAACTGGTCTGGGACGACAAGGGGCGGCTTCGGACCCATGCGCCGTCGACCTATAAAATCCCCGCCTGCTCTGACCGACCCGAAGTCTTTAACGTAGCCCTTTGGGACGGCGAAAACCCCGAGGCCACGATCTATCGGTCCAAGGCCGTGGGCGAGCCGCCCTTCATGCTGGGGATCTCCGCGTTTCTTGCCCTGTCCGACGCCTGCGCCTCTTGCGGGTCGGCCTATCCCGACCTTCAGGCACCCGCCACCGCCGAGGCCGTCCTGGCCGCAATCGGGAGGGCACGCGGATGAGCCCTTCGGTTCTGATCAGTATCGCTGCGGCCAAAGGCTCGACCCCGCGGGACGCCGGCACGTCGATGACTGTGACCGCGACCGGCCAGTCCGGCACCATCGGCGGAGGCGCGCTGGAATGGGAAGCGGTGCGGATCGCCCGCCACATGTTGCAGTCGGGCAAACCGGCCGAGCGGCGGACGGTCGTTCTGGGGCCGGACATGGGCCAGTGCTGCGGAGGCGCCGTGACGCTGGATTTCACGGTGGGGGCGCGGGCCACTCCGTCGTCTGCCGGTCCGATCTGGATCTGGGGCGCGGGGCATGTCGGGCGGGCTATCGCTGCGGTGCTTGCACCGCTTGACGCGGGGGCGGTCACTTTGGTCGATACCTCGGGCGACCGGCTGCCCGACCCGCTGCCCGACGGCGTGACGCCTCTGGTTGCGTCGGACATGACCCGCGTCGTGCGCCATGCGCCCCGTGACGCGCGGCATTTTATCCTGACCTATAGCCACGACATCGACCTGACCCTTTGCGACGCGCTTTTGCGCCACGGCTTTACCGGCTGCGGCCTGATCGGGTCGGACACCAAATGGGCGCGGTTCCGCAAGAGGCTGGCCGCTTTGGGCCACGCCGAGGAGGACATCCGGCGCATTGCCTGTCCAATCGGCGATCCGAGCCTTGGCAAACATCCGCAGGCCATCGCCATCGGCGTCGCCGCCCGTCTGCTGCGGGACACCGCCGCGACCACGAACAAGGAGAAAAGCGACCGTGACTTCAACATTGCTTGAACTGGACGGGCTGACAAAGACCTATCCCGGCGTCGTGGCCAATGACGATGTCAGCTTTGCGATCCGCAAGGGCGAGGTCCACGCGCTCTTGGGGGAAAACGGCGCGGGAAAATCCACGCTGGTCAAATCGATCTACGGGCTGGTGAAGCCTGATCGCGGGACCATGACGCTAGATGGGAAACCCTATGAACCCGCCGAACCCAGGCAGGCGCGTGCGGCTGGCATCGCCATGGTTTTCCAGCACTTTTCCCTGTTTGACGCGCTGAACGTCGCGGAAAATATCGCTTTGGGAATGGAAAATCCGCCCGCGCTGCGCGACCTTGCAAAGCGGATTCGCGATGTGTCCGAACAATACGGCCTGCCGCTGGATCCGTCCCGTGTCGTCGGTGACCTGTCGGCGGGCGAACGGCAGCGGGTCGAAATCATCCGCTGCCTGCTTCAGGATCCGAAGCTTTTGATCATGGACGAGCCGACGTCGGTTCTGACCCCGCAAGAGGTCCATATCTTGTTCGAAACGCTCCGGCTTTTGCGGTCCGAAGGGACTTCGATCCTGTATATCTCGCACAAGCTCGAAGAAATCAGGTCGCTGTGCGAACACGCGACGATCCTGCGGCTGGGCAAGGTGGTGGGCACCTGCGATCCCCGCGCGACCTCGGCCCGTGACATGGCCGAAATGATGGTGGGCGCGACGCTTCATGTCCCTGAAAAGGCGGATGCCGCGGCGGGCGAAGTCGTCCTGTCGATCAAGTCGCTTTCCGCCCCTGCCCCGCATCAGTTCGGCACCGCGCTGCGCGACATCTCGATTGATGTGCGGGCGGGCGAGGTGCTGGGCATCGGCGGGGTTGCGGGCAACGGTCAGGACGAACTGGTCGCAGCGCTTTCGGGCGAAATGCGGACCAGAACCGGGACGATTTCGCTGAACGGCACTCCGATCGGTCGCATGGGACCGAACGAACGGCGGGCCGCAGGGCTGTCCGCCGCACCCGAGGAAAGGAACGGTCACGCCGCGGCGCCGGACATGAGCCTGACCGAAAACGCGCTGATGACCGGCGCGGTCCCGATGGGTCTGGTCGAGCGCGGCTTTCTGCGCTGGGCCAAGGCCCGCAGCTTTGCCGAGGACATCATAAAGACCTTTGACGTCCGCACCCCCGGTCCGCAGAACGCGGGGCGCAGTCTGTCGGGTGGCAATCTGCAGAAATTCGTCATCGGACGCGAAATCCTGCAACGGCCCAAGGTGCTGGTGGTGAACCAGCCGACCTGGGGCGTCGATGCGGCTGCGGCGGCGTCGATCCGGCAGGCGATCCTTGATCTTGCGGCAGACGGCGCCGCTGTCGTGGTCATCAGTCAGGATCTGGACGAATTGATGGAGATATCGGACCGGTTTTCCGCTTTGAACGAAGGCCGTCTGTCGGCCCCAAGACCGGCCCGGGGCCTGACGGTCGAACAGATCGGGCTCTTGCTGGGTGGCGCACATGATATGGAGGTGGCCCATGTTGAGGCTTGAGAGACGCAGACAACCGTCGTCGTTCTGGCGCTGGGCGGCCCCTTTGGCCGCCGTCGTGCTGACGATGTTTCTGGGCGGGCTGCTGTTTGCCGCGATGGGCAAGGACCCTCTGATCGCGATCCGCACCATTTTCTGGGATCCGCTGTTTGGCCAATACGCCGCCTTTTCGCGGCCCCAGCTTCTGGTGAAGGCCGCGCCGCTGATCCTGATCGCGCTGGGCCTGTCTTTCGGGTTTCGCGCGGGCATCTGGAACATCGGCGCCGAGGGCCAGTACATCATGGGGGCGATCTTTGGCGCGGGCTTTGCGCTGGCGTTCTACCCCTCGGAGGCGCGCTGGTTCATCTTTCCCGGTGCGATCCTGTTCGGCCTCTTGGGCGGGATGCTTTGGGGGCTGATACCCGGAGTGCTGAAGGTCAGGTTCGGGACGAACGAAATCCTGTCATCGCTGATGTTGGTCTATGTGGCCGAAAACATTCTGGCCAAGATGGCGATCGGCCTGCTGAAGAACCCCGATGGCATGGGCTTTCCCGGCAGCCGGAACCTGAAGCAATATGCCGCCGCCCATAACCCCGAATTGGCCGCAGGCACGGGCGCGCATTGGGGCGTGGTCGCGGCAATCCTTGCCGTGGCGGGGGCCTATGTCGTGCTGTCCAGACACCGCTTTGGCTATGACGTGCGCCTGACGGGCCAAAGCCCTCGTGCCGCCCGTTTTGCCGGCGTGAACCCCGGCCGCCTCATCCTGATCTGCATGGCCATCTCTGGCGGCTTTGCCGGTATCGCCGGCTATTTCGAGGTCGCGGGCCCGTCGGGCCAGATCTCGATCGATTTCAACGTCGGCTACGGGTTCACCGCGATCATCGTGGCCTTCCTTGGCCGGTTGCATCCGGTAGGCATCCTGCTGGCGGGCCTGTTGCTGGCCCTGACCTATATCGGAGGCGAAGTCGCGGCGCTGACGCTGAACCTGCCCATCGCGACGATCCAGATGTTCCAAGGGATGCTGTTGTTCTCGCTCTTGATGGTCGACGTGTTGACCGACTTCCGCATCCGCTTCGGCAAGGCAAAGGTGGCATAATGGACCTTTCGGCAATCAATCCAGTCCTTCTGATCGCCGCGCTGATCGCGGCCTCTACCCCCATCCTGCTGGCCGGCATCGGAGAGCTGGTCGTCGAACGCGCAGGCGTGCTGAACCTCGGGGTCGAGGGGATGATGATCACCGGCGCGATTTGCGGCTTTATCGCGGCCCATGCGACGGGCTCGGCGTCGGTCGGGTTCCTTGGCGCGGCCGTTGGCGGCGCGGGACTTGCGCTGATATTCGCGGTGCTCAGCCAGTACCTGCTCACCAACCAGGTTCCGACCGGACTCGGGCTCACGCTTTTCGGGCTCGGGCTGTCGTCGCTGCTGGGGCAGGACTATGCGGGGATCAAGGCGCCCACGGTCAGCAAGATCGACGTGCCGTTGCTGTCCGACATTCCGGTGCTGGGGCCAATCCTGTTCAACCAAGACCCGATCGTCTACCTCGGGATCGGGATGACGGTCGCGGTCTGGTGGTTCCTGTATCGCAGCCGGAGGGGACTGATTCTCCGCGCCGTCGGGGAAAACCACGAAGCGGCCCACGCGCTGGGCTACAAGGTGCGGCTGATCCGCGTCGGAGCGATCGTTTTCGGCGGGGCCTGCGCGGGACTTGGCGGGTCCTACCTGAGCCTCGTTCGGGTGCCGATCTGGACCGACGGAATCACCGCGGGTTACGGCTGGATCGCCTTGGCCATCGTGGTTTTCGCAGGCTGGAGACCCTATCGGCTCATGCTTGGCGCCTATCTGTTCGGCGGCGTGACGGTTTTGCAGCTGAATCTTCAGGCGGCCAATGTGCCGATACCTGCGGAATACCTTTCCATGTCGCCCTATGTTGCGACTATTCTGGTGCTTGTCCTTATGTCGTCAGGAAGGGCGCCCGGCTCGCTTGGTCGTGCTTTCCATGCGTCGACTTGAACGGTATGATTTGATTAATGAAACGCCAGAGCGGACCCTCTGGCCAACAAAACGGGAGTATACACCTTGAAACGCAGAACCCTTCTTGCCTCTGGCGCCTCTGCTGCCACGCTCGCGATGCTCGGCATGCCGGCGCGCGCGCAGGACAAACTCAAAGTCGGCTTTGTCTACGTCGGACCGATCGGTGACGGCGGCTGGACCTTCCAGCACGATCAGGGTCGTCTGGACGTGGTCGAAGCCTTCGGCGATCAGGTCGAAACCATCTATCAGGAAAGCGTGCCGGAAGGCGCGGATGCCGTGCGCGTGCTTCAGCAGATGGCGCTTCAGGGCTGCAAGCTGATCTTTACCACCTCGTTCGGCTACATGGATGCGACGATCGAAGCGGCCGCCCAGTTCCCCGACGTGAAATTCGAACACGCCACCGGCTTCAAGACCGCCGACAACGTGTCCGTCTATGACGCGCGCTTCTACGAAGGCCGCGCGGTCATCGGCACCATCGCGGGCCGCATGACCAAGTCGAACAAGATCGGCTACATCGCGTCCTTCCCGATCCCCGAAGTCATTCAGGGCATCAACTCGTCCTTCATGCACGCCAAAAAGGTCAACCCCGACGTCGAGATGGTCGTGATCTGGGCCTACACATGGTTCGATCCGGCGAAAGAAGCCGAAGCCGCAAAGGCGATGATCGACCAAGGCGTCGACGTGATCCTGCAGCACACCGACTCGACCGCGCCGCAAGCCGCCGCGCAAGAGGCCGGCAACGTCTATACCTTCGGTCAGGCCTCGGACATGGCCGCCTTTGCACCGAAGCCGCGTCTGGCGTCGATCATCGACAACTGGGGCCCCTACTACGTCAAGCGCGTGGGCGAAGTGCTGGACGGCACTTGGACCTCGGGTCACAGCTGGGGCGGCATGGCCGAGGGCGAAGTCGTGATCGGCACGATCTCGGACGAAGTTCCGGCCGAAGTCAAAGCCGAAGCCGAAGCCATGATCGCCGCGATCACGGACGGCAGCTACCACCCGTTCACCGGCCCGATCAACAAGCAGGACGGCTCTGTGTTCCTTGCTGACGGAGAGGTTGCGACCGACGAACAGCTGATCTCGATGAACTTCTACGTCGAAGGCATGAGCGGCGACATTCCGTCCTAAATCGGAACCGGAAGACAGGATTTGGGCCCGCCTCGTGCGGGCCCTTTTCTTTGGCTCTTTCCCTTGCAAACCTGCTGTGCGACGGTCGCTGGACTTTGGCTAAAAGAGAGGCCCGATCATGCAGGATTTCATCGTCATCGGCGGCGGCATCGCCGGTATTTCCGTCGCGGCGCGTTTGTCGCATCTGGGCCGCGTGACCGTTCTGGAACGGGAAACTGCGCTTGGCTACCATGCCTCTGGCCGGTCCGCGGCCCTGTTCGAAGCGAACTATGGCAAGCCGTCGGTCGTGGCGCTGAACAAGGCCAGCGCGGACTATCATATGACCGCCAACGGCGGCGTCCTGTCCCCGCGCGGCATCATGGTCGTCGGGTCCAAGGGCGAAGAGGATGTCTTTGAAACCGACGTCTCGGAAATGGATATGGACGAAATCAGCGTCGCCCGCGCGATCGAGCTGTTTCCGATCCTGAACCCCGACACCATCAGCCGCGCCGCCTATTCGTCCGAGGCATGGGACATCGACACCGACCGCCTCATCCAGAACTTTGCCAAAGAAGTCCGCGCCAACGGCGGGCAGGTCATCACCGGCGCCGAGGTGACGGGGATCGACCGTGGCGCCTCTGGCTGGACCGTCACGACGACATCCGGCAACCACACCGCGGCGAAACTGGTGAACGCGGCTGGCGCTTGGGTCGATGTGGTGGCGGCGATGGCGGGCATCGGCGCTTTGGGCTTTACGCCGCTGCGCCGGTCGATGGCCCGAGTTCCCGCCCCCGATGGTCACGACACGACCACTTGGCCCATGGTCTTTGGCGCGGGCGAGACGTGGTACGCCAAACCCGATGCGGGCGCGATGATCGTGTCTCCGGCCGAGGAGGACCCCGCAGAACCCCACGACGCATGGGCCGATGACATGATCCTTGCCGAAGGGCTCGCCCGTTACGAATCCCACATGACGGTCGAGGTCACGCGCATGTTGTCCAACTGGGCGGGACTGCGGACCTTTGCGCCCGACCGCCAGCTTGTGCTTGGTCCCGACCCCCGCGATCCGTCGTTTATCTGGATGGCCGGACAGGGCGGTTACGGGTTCCAGACCGCACCCGCGGCCAGCCAGCTGGTTGCCGACCTTACGGCGGGCAAGACACCGCAACTGCCACCGAATATCGTGGCCCAGCTGACCCCGCACCGGCTGATCGACGGGCACTGAGAGGCATTGACGAGGCGCTGCGCAGACACCATGTGTAGCGCCATCATGTTCAATCCCGACCCACGACCCCCCCTTCGCAGCAGCCAGCGGCTGGAGCGCCAGTTCCAAGCCTTTGTCGCCTATCTGCCGATGCTCGAGCGCCCGCTTTCTGCGATCCGCAGCAGCGGCTGGTGGATCGTGCGGGTGCCTGTCGCGGTGCTGATGATCGCGGGCGGATTGCTGAGCGTCCTGCCCTTCCTCGGGCTATGGATGCTGCCGTTCGGCCTGTTGCTGCTGGCAATCGACGTGCCGCCGCTACGCGATCCCATGGCGGGTCTTATCATAAGACTGCGCCGCCGGATCGACATCTGGCGGCGCAGGTTCAAACGTTAGTCGCGCGACGGTCTAGCCGTCGATGCGGATGGTCGAGTTGGTCGGATCGTAGGGGCTGTCCTCGACGATGACCGCATCCCAAAGCTGGCGCAGCATCCGGACCTGCAGCTTGGTGCCGACCGCCGACTTTTCGGGCGGGACATAGCCCATGCCGATCTGCTTGCCGAAAGCCACCGAATACCCGCCCGAGGTCAGACGACCGACCTTGGCGCCCGTGGCGGGATCGACCAGCGCTTCTTTGCCCCACGGATCGGCATCCGCCGGACCGTCGATCAGCAGCGTCACGCATTTCGAACGGACGCCGATTGCCTCCAAGGCGGCCTTGCCGTGAAAGTCTTTGCCCAGATCGACAAAGCGCGGCAGGTCAGCCTCGATCGGGGTGGCGTCGCGGCCCAGTTCGGTGCCAAACGCGCGATAGGACTTTTCCTGCCGCAGCCAGTTCTGCGCCCGTGCGCCGACCAGCTTCAGCCCGTGCTTGTCACCCGCTTTCATCAGCAGATCCCACAGGTAGTTCTGCATCTCGATCGGGTGGTGAAGTTCCCATCCCAGCTCGCCGGTATAGGCCACACGGATCGCGTTGACAGGGCACATGCCCAGTTCGATCTGGCGGGCGCTAAGCCACGGGAACCGCTTGTTTGACAGGGCGGTCTCGGGATCGGCGTCCTTGATGATTTCTTTCAGCACGTCGCGCGATTTCGGACCCGCGATGGCGAAAACGCCCCACTGAGTGGTCACGTTCTGGCATTCGATCCGGCCGAATTCCGCCTCTTTGTCGGCAATCGCCTTGCGCAGGAAATCGCCGTCGTAGTCGGTCCATGCACCGGCGGACACAAGGTAATATTCGTCCTCGGACAGGCGCACGATCGTGTATTCGGTCCGCGTGGTGCCAGCGCCGGTCAGCGCATAGGTCAGGTTGATGCGGCCGACTTTCGGCAGCTTGTTGGTGGTGAACCAATCCAGAAACGCAGTCGCACCGGGGCCCTTGACGATATGTTTGGTAAAGGCGGTCGCGTCGATCAGACCGACGCCGTTACGGACGGCTTTTGCCTCTTCGACCGCATATTGCCACCAGCTGCCACGGCGGAAGCTGCGGCCATCGTGGTCAAAGCTGTCCGACGCATCGAGCGGTCCGTAATAGTTCGGACGTTCCCAGCCGTTCACCTGTCCGAACTGCGCGCCCTTGGCCTTTTGGCGGTCATAGGCGGGTGCGGTGCGCAGCGGACGGCAGGCTTCGCGTTCTTCGTCGGGGTGGTGCAGGATAAAGACGTGCTCGTAGCATTCTTCGTTCTTGCGAGCCGAATATTCGGTCGTGATCCAAGAGCCGTAGCGCTTGGGATCAAGGCTGGCCATGTCGATCTCGGCCTCGCCCTCGACCATCATCTGGGCAAGGTAATAGCCGGTGCCGCCAGCGGCGGTGATGCCAAAGCTAAAGCCCTCGGCCAGCCACATGTTCCGCAGACCCGGAGCCGGACCGACCAGAGGGTTGCCGTCGGGGGTGTAGCAGATCGGGCCGTTGAAATCGTCCTTCAGGCCCACCGTCTCGGACGACGGGAGGCGGTGGATCATCGACATGTATTCTTCTTCGATCCGCTCCAGATCCAGCGGGAACAGGTCGGCGCGGAAGCTGTCCGGCACACCGTATTCGAACCGCGCGGGCGCGTTGCGTTCATAGGGGCCAAGGATCCAGCCGCCGCGCTCTTCGCGGACGTACCATTTTGCGTCGGCGTCCCGCAGAACGGGGTGCTGGGGATTGGTTTTGCGCCATTCGACCAGCGCGGGATCGGGCTCGGTCACGATGTACTGGTGTTCGACCGGAATGGCGGGGATCTTGATGCCCAGAAGTTTCGCGGTCCGCTGCGCGTGGTTGCCGGTCGCGGTCACGACGTGTTCGGCATGGATGACCATGGTCTCTTCGCCGGCAAGCAGGTTGCCGCCCTTTTCCACCATTCGAGAGACGGTCACGTCCCAATGGTCGCCCTTCCATTCGTAGCCGTCGACCTGCCACTTGCGCTCGATAATCACGCCGCGCTGGCGGGCGCCCTTTGCCATCGCCATGGTGACGTCGGCGGGGTTGATATAGCCGTCCTGCGGGTGGAAAATCGCACCTTTCAGGTCCTCGGTCCGGACCAGGGGCCAGCGGTCCTTGATCTCTTTCGGGGTCAGGAATTCGTGGTAGACATCGGCGGTTTCGGCAACGGCGGAATACAGCATGTATTCGTCCATCCGCGCGTCGGTCTGGGCCATCCGCAGGTTGCCCACGATGTAAAAGCCCGCGTTCAGGCCGGTTTCTTCTTCCAGTGTCTTGTAGAAATCGACCGAGTATTTGTGGATATGGGTGGTCGCATAGCTCATGTTGAACAGCGGCAGCAGCCCCGCCGCATGCCATGTCGAGCCGCTGGTCAGTTCGTCCCGTTCCAGAAGCATGACGTCCTGCCAACCCGCACGGGCAAGGTGATAGGCGATCGAGGTTCCGACGGCGCCACCGCCGACCACGAGTGCTTTGACATGCGTCTTCATTGAGTCTCTCCCACGGGTTCCTGCATATGTTATTGCCCCGCCCACGGTCAGGGCGGCAATGTCCGTCCGACCAATATCGCAACGAATACGACATGGGTCACGGGGGCCGATTGGACGGCCCGACCGCCCGACCTGCGGAAATGAGAGCCCTAACACAGCCCCGAAATCGTGGATGACGGTTGTGAACTTCGGCTCGGAGGACTATCCATCGGCCAACGGGACTATGCGGGCCATCATGCTGATCTGTCGTTCAATTCCCCAAATTCGTGACGCGGTCGCGACGCTTCGCGCCTCGGGCGGCTCGGTCGGGCTGGTGACCACGATGGGCGCGCTCCACGCGGGCCATATGTCGCTGGTGAGCCATGCGCGGGCGGATCACGATCACGTCGTGGCGACGATTTTCGTCAATCCGACCCAGTTCGGCAATCCCGACGACCTGCTGACCTATCCAAAGACCGAAGATTCTGACCTTGCCATGCTGCGCGACGCCGGAGCATCGGCGGTCTATCTGCCCGATGCCTCTGAGATCTATCCCGACGGGGCTGAAACCATCGTCGAAACGACACGGCTTGCGAATATGCTGCACGGGCTGGTCCGACCGGGCCATTTCCGAGGCGTCGCGACGGTTGTGTGCAAGCTGTTCAACATCATCGGAGCGGACGCGGCCTACTTTGGCGAAAAGGACTATCAGCAGCTACAGGTGATCCGCCGGATGGTGGCGGACCTGTTCATGCCGATCACCATCCACGGAGTCCCCACCGTTCGCGAACCTGACGGGCTGGCCATGTCGTCCCGCAACGTCCGCCTCACACCCCAAGACCGCGCCGCCGCCGTCTGCCTGAACAAGGCCCTGACCCGCGCCCAAGAGGCCGCGCGCAACGGCGCGACGGTCGAAGCGATGCGCGACCTCATCGCGGAGACGATCAACGCCGAACCCCGTGCCCGCCTGCGCGCGATCGACATCGCCGAGGCCCTCACGCTTGCCCCCGTCACCGGACATCCCGCCGGCGACATCGGCATCATGATATCGGCCGAATTCGGCCCCGACGAAAACCCCGTCCTGCTGATCGATCAAAGGGAGATCAGAAAATGAGCAGCCAACCCCAGCAAATCCGCCGAAATACCGTGCCGATGATTGCAAAACGTAAAGGCGGCGAGCCGATCGTTTCGCTGACATCCTACCACGCGCATACCGCCGCCATCGTCGACCGCTACGCCGATTTCATTCTGGTGGGCGACAGTCTTGGCATGGTGATGCACGGGATGGAGTCGACCGTGGGTGTTCCGCTGGACCTCATGATCATGCACGGCAAGGCAGTGGTGCGCGGCACCAAGAAGGCGCTGATCGTCGTGGACATGCCCTTTGGCACCTACGAAGAAAGCCCCAACATGGCCTTCCGCAACGCCGCCCGCGTGATGAAGGAAACCGGCTGCGGCGCGATCAAGATCGAAGGCGGCAAGCGCATGGCGGACACAATCCGCTTTCTGGTCGAACGCGGCATTCCGGTCATGGCCCATATCGGACTGACGCCCCAGTCCAGCCATGTCATGGGTGGCTTCAAGACCCAAGGCCGCGACGAAGACACGTGGCATCTCCACGAAGAGGACGCGCGGGCAGTGTCAGAGGCCGGAGCCTTTGCCGTCGTGCTCGAAGGCATGGTCGAGCCACTGGCCGCCAAGATCACCAAACAGATCGACATCCCCACCATCGGCATCGGTGCCAGTGCCGAGTGCGACGGGCAGATTCTGGTTCTGGAAGACATGCTGGGCCTGAACCCTTGGACGCCAAAATTCGTCAAGGTCTATGGCCAGCTCGGCCCGATGATCGAGGACTCGGTCAAGCGCTACGCCGAAGACGTCAAATCCCGCGCCTTCCCGTCCGAGGACGAAGTCTACCGCTGACATATTCCGTCACGTTCCGTTACCAAGCATCGGTTGAACCTTCGGCAAACATCGTGTTTGCGGGGCGCGTGAGCTTTGAATTGCACGACCGAAAGGATTTTACATGAACCGTCGTACCCTATTGGTTGCAGTTTGCGCCACAGCCTTGACCGCTGCCTGTGCGCCGCTGCCCAGCACCAACCCGATCAGCCGCGAAACACGCGCGGTGCTGACGTTCGCCTCCATCGAGGTCAACACGACCGGAGCCGCTTTCGAAAGCAGCCGCGCTTCGGATTACACCAGCAGCCTTGCCGGCGATCTGCGCGGCACCATCGAACGCGAATTCGCGGACCGGATGAACAGCGGCGGTGTGCGCATGGTTGTCGACATTGCCCGCCTGAACGTCGCCGGAGCGACCACAACCGCCTTTGGTCGCGACCAGTCGCTGATGCAGGGGTCGGTGCGCGTGATTGGTCTGGACGGACAGGTCCTGGGCACCTACGCGATTCAGGTTGTGGCTGGCACCGCATCCTCGACCACCGTTGGCGCTTTGGCCAGTTCGGCGGTCCGGTCGGGTGACGGCTTCTACCGCGACCTCGTCAACTCTTTTGCGCGCGATGTCCGCGAACAGATCCTTGGCGGCGACCTGCCGGGCCAGCGCCTGCTGCGTCAGTTGAACAACTGATCAGCTTCGGGTGACGGTCTGGGTCTGACGGCTCAGCCCTTCGATCCCCAAAGAAACGACATCGCCGGGCTTGAGATAGATCGGCGGTGTCTTTCCCATCCCCACGCCCGGCGGGGTGCCGGTGCAGATGATGTCGCCTGCCTCCAGCCGCAGGAAACCGGACAGATGGCTGATGATCTGAGCCACGTCAAAGACCATCTTGGATGTGTTCCCGCGCTGCATCGGCTCGCCGTTCACATCAAGAGCCATATCCAGCGACATCGCGTCGCCAAGTTCGTCCGGCGTCACGAGCCAAGGACCCACGGGGCAGAAATTGGGATAGCTTTTGCCCTTTGACCATTGGCCGCTAAAGTCCATCTGCCACGCCCGCTCTGACACATCGTTGGCCGTCGCATAGCCCAGAACATGTGACAGCGCCTCTGCCTCTGAGACATTCAGCGCCGGCTTGCCGATCACGACCGCCAGCTCGACCTCCCAGTCCAGTTTCGTCATCTTGTCCGACCACAGGATCGGATCGTTCGGGCCGCAATAGGTGCCCGACGATTTGTTGAACAGAATCGGGTGCTTGGGCAGCGGCAGGTTGGCTTCTTCGGCGTGGTCCGAATAGTTGAGACCGATGCAATAGATGTTGCGCGGCTGCGCCATCGGGGCACCGATCCGTTGCCCCGCAGGGTCGATGACCGGCAGGGTCGTCAGGTCGATGTCGGCCAGACGCTGGATCAGCCCTTCGGCGGTGTCCGGCCCGAAATCCCCGACCAGTCCGCTGACGTCCCTAGCCCGTCCATCCGCATCAAGAACGCAGGCGCGTTCGCGGCCAATTTCGCCGATACGAAGTAGCTTCATGAGTCGGGTCTCCGATTGTGGGCGGCGGTTACAACATGCCCGGAACCACCAGATCGGGTGGCCGGTGTCCGTCGGCGAAGGTCTTGATGTTGATGATGACCTTTTCGCCCATCTCGATCCGCCCCTCGACCGTCGCGGAACCCATGTGGGGCAGCAGCACAACGTTGGGCAGTTCCCGCAGGCGCGGGTTGATTTCGTGGCCGCGCTCGAAAACATCGAGTCCGGCGCCCGCGATTT
>JALQXR010000003.1 GCA_023263105.1 Marivivens sp.
CTCGAAGGTCCACACGTCGACCTGGTTGCCGTGCTCCTGGGGGTTCTTCAGGTTCTCCTTGCGGATCCCGGGAGTCGCGGCGAGGCCGGCCATGTCGATCTCGTTGTCGAAGTGGCCGATGTTGCCCACGATTGCCATGTCCTTCATCTCGCGCATGTGCTCGATGCGGATCACGTCCTTGTTGCCGGTCGTGGTGATAAAGATGTCGGCGGTCGCGACTTCGTCCTCAAGGATCGTGACCTCAAAGCCGTCCATCGCGGCCTGAAGCGCGCAGATCGGGTCGACCTCGGTCACTTTCACGCGGGCGCCAGCGCCGCGCAGGGACGCGGCCGAGCCTTTGCCCACATCGCCATAGCCGCAAACCACGGCGACCTTACCGGCCATCATGGTGTCCGTGGCGCGGCGGATGCCGTCAACAAGCGATTCCTTACAGCCGTATTTGTTGTCGAACTTCGACTTGGTCACGCTGTCGTTCACGTTGATCGCGGGGAACGGCAGGCGGCCCTTTTTGTGCAGCTCATACAGGCGGTGAACGCCGGTGGTGGTTTCCTCGGACACGCCTTTGATCGCGTCGCGCTGCTTGGTGAACCAGCCGGGGCTTGCTTTGAGCCGCTTCTTGATCTGGTTGAACAGGCAGACTTCTTCTTCGCTGGTCGGCACGTCGATGATGCCGGTTTCGCCGGCCTCAACGCGGGCACCCAGCAGGATGTACATGGTCGCGTCGCCACCATCGTCGAGGATCATGTTACAGGTGCCGCCTTCGCCGCCGAACTGAAAGATCTTGTCGGTGTACGACCAGTATTCTTCGAGCGTCTCGCCCTTGATCGCAAAGACCGGCGTGCCGCCTTCGGCAATCGCGGCGGCTGCGTGGTCTTGGGTCGAGAAGATGTTGCACGACGCCCAGCGCACATCGGCGCCCAAGGCTTTCAGCGTCTCGATCAGAACTGCGGTCTGGATGGTCATGTGCAGCGATCCGGCAATCCGCGCACCCTTAAGCGGCTGCTTTGCGCCGTATTCGTCCCGCAGCGCCATCAGCCCCGGCATTTCGGTTTCGGCAATGTCCAGCTCTTTGCGACCATAACCGGCAAGAGCAATGTCCTTGATGATGTAATCGGTGGCCATCTGGCGGCTTTCCTTTTCAATGTCGGGGACGCGACAGACCCCAAAGACTGTTGGTTTGACCTGCGCATATCAAAACTCCATCAGGCGCACAACGGAGCGGCTTGAAATGTCGGTCCGGTTCGGGACAGATCGGAAGACCAACTAGGGGACTTTGATGACTGGGCAATCCAATGCGGTCGTAATGTGCGCCGACAGCGGCTATCTTCCTTACGCGTTGTTTCTGGCTTGGCAGATCAGAACACGCAGTCTGAGACAGGATTTTGACGTCATTATCACGTCTACCGAGCCGATCTCGGTTCCTGACTCTTTGCAGGGATTTGGCATCGAAGTCAGACAGGTCGACCCCGGCAAGGAGTTAGACGATCTACCGCTTATCGGCTTGCCCGCTACCTCCTATCTGCGGCTGTTTCTTCCGAAGCTGTTGGGCGGCCGGTACCAGCGGCTTTTGTATCTGGACTGCGATATGTGGTTCGATGGCGGCGACCTTGGGCGGTTAATGCGGCTCGACCTTGGGGGGTTGGCCGTCGGGGCGGTGCGTGATGCACCCCAGATCATGACACCTTCAGTTGCGAACAGTGAATACTTTGAAATGGGGCTGCCAAACGGTCCCTATTATAACGCGGGACTCTTGCTGATCGACACCGCTGCATATGTCGAACAAAGATGCCTTGAGCGGATGCTGGCCGTTGCAAAGGACCATCCCGCAGCCGTCACGAAAATGGACCAGTCGCTGATCAACCTTGCGCTTCGCGGTGAACTGGCCGAGCTGAGTCCGGTCTGGAACTGGGGGATCAACGAAAGACAGCGCATCTGGACCGATGACCACCCTATTCGGATCAGGCATTTCATCGGCACGCTCAAGCCGTGGCACGAACGCGCGAGCATGCTTTCGGCGCGCTGGCGGGAGGGGTACAAAGAATTTTTCGAGGCATATCTGCCAGAGGCCGTTGCCCAAGCTGGCCCTGATCTGGGGCCGAAACCGGCGGGTCTGTCCGTGTTGTATGGTTTGATAAGAGACCAGGTCAAATTTGGGCCAAGGATCGCTAGGTTTCTTGCGCGCTTCAAGAACGAGTGGGACGTACTGACATGAAACGTGCTTGGCAACGGATGCTTTCGGGGCGGCGGCTGGACCTGCTGGACCCTACTCCGGTCGACATCGAAATCGAGGACATCGCCCACGGTCTGGCCTTTGTCGCGCGCTGGAATGGCCAGACAAAAGGGGACTGGCCCTATTCGGTGGCCGAACATTCCCTGCTGGTCGAAGAAATCTTTGCGCTTCAGAACCCGAAAGAGCCGGTCAGGTGGCGACTTGCGGCGCTGTTGCATGAC
Source organism: Marivivens sp. (assembly GCA_023263105.1). Taxonomy (GTDB): domain Bacteria; phylum Pseudomonadota; class Alphaproteobacteria; order Rhodobacterales; family Rhodobacteraceae; genus JALQXR01. The sequence goes on from JALQXR010000003.1 coordinate 2,452, forward strand.
GGACCAGAGTATGTGATCGGTGACATGATTTCGCCAGTCAAAGCGGCGGTCGGTCCGGGTTACGGGGCGTTGGACGACCGGCTGACGGCGGCGATCCATATCCGGTTCGGGCTTCCGTCCCAGATTCCGGCGGCCACAAAGAAAAAGATCAAGGACGCCGATAAGGTTTCGGCTTGGCTGGAAGCCACCCAGATAGCGGGCTTTACGGTGGCCGAGGCGAACAAGCTTTTCGGTAAGGCAGACCCGCAACTGGCCGAACACCTAAAGATCCACCTGCGCCCTCCGGTTGATGTGCGCGCCGCCTTTACCGAAAGGTTTCATGCGCTGTCGAAGATGCTGCCATGACACCGTTCTTTCGTGCCGCGACCGACGAGGACGTGACGGGGATGTGCGCCCTGTTAAACGACATCATTGAGATTGGCGGAACGACCGCTCACCAAAAGCCGTTCGACGCCGCCAGAATGCAACGCCACTACTTGTCGCCGCCTCGCCGGATATCGTGCGTTGTCGCCGAAAATCAGAGTCTGATATTGGGGTTTCAGTGTCTAGAGTGGTCCGACCCCGATTGGTCCGGCCCAGACAAATTGCCCGCTGACTGGGCGATTATCGCCAGCTTTGTGTCGCCCGGCCTACAGGGGCACGGCCTTGGTCAGGGTCTGTTTTCGATGACTCGGCGCGCGGCAAAAGCGGCAGGCGTCACGGCAATCGACTCGACAATCCGTGCGGATAACCTTGCTGGCTTGGCCTATTACACGGGGCTGGGATTCACCGACTATGGCGTTTTCCGCGATGTGCCGCTGCGTGACGGGACTCGGGTCGACAGGATCAGAAAGCGGCTGGCTCCCTGATTACTTCGGGCTTCGCTTGGCAAGGATACGTTGCAGCGTGCGGCGATGCATGTTCAAGCGGCGCGCGGTTTCGCTGACGTTCCGGTCGCAAAGTTCGAAGACACGCTGAATATGCTCCCAGCGAACCCGATCCGCGCTCATGGGGTTTTCGGGCGGCGGCGGCAGCACGTCACCTTTTTGCAAGAGCGCGTTGATGATGTCATTGGCATCCGCAGGTTTCGACAGATAGTCGGTCGCGCCGATCTTTACTGCGGCCACGGCGGTCGCGATGGCGCCATACCCTGTCAAAACGACAATCCGGCTGTCCGGACGGCGCTCCCGAAGGGTTTCCACAACATCAAGCCCGCTACCATCCTCCAGCCGCAGATCCACCACCGCGTAGGCCGCAGGGCGCGCCGTTGCAATCGCCTTGCCGGCAGCGACCGACCCCGCGGTTTCGACAGAAAACCCCCGCTTTTCCATCGCGCGCGCAAGGCGTTTAAGGAAAGCTTCGTCATCGTCGACAAGCAGGAGAGTGCTATCGGGACCTAGATCAAGCGACTGTTCGTCCATTCGCGGGCCTTTCGTGGTTCAAACAGACCTAGCTTCGGGACGACCTAAGGTCAATTCGCCGCGGCGACTTCGATCGCGCATTCTGTCCGGTCGGCAACAACCTCTGGGCTGTCGTCGCGCCGGAAGAAATCGACCACGCCAATGCCGGGTAGCGCCAAATAGGTGAAGGTAGAGTGGTCCACCAGATAGTAGTCCGGATCGCCGTCCTGTTTCTTGTAATACACACGATAGGCGCGGGCGGCGGCGGCGACCTGCTCTGGGGTGCCGGTCAGCGCTACCATGCGCGAATGGACGTTAAAGGCATAGTCCCGCATGACATCGGGCGTGTCTCGGTCAGGGTCGATTGAGATAAAGACCGGCTGCGCGTCCGCGCCGCTTTCTTCCAGCACATCCACGGCCAAAGCATTGCGGGCGTTATCAAGAGGGCAGACATCGGGGCAAAAGGTGTACCCAAAGTACACCAGCGACGGAGAGGTCAGGACATCCGTGTCCGTGACCGCGTTTCCTTCCCCGTCGATCAGGCTGAAGGGGCCGCCGACGCTGCCTCCGGCGATGGCGCTGCCGCCACATTGGGCAAACGGATCGTCACCGGGGCGTGAGCCCAGAATATACGTGGCAATCATCAAGGCGACGACGCCCAGAGCGGCGCCCGTTGCGATCAGACGGTTCATTGCGGCCTCCTGTCTTCGGGCGCATTGTTCGCATTGGAAAACGGAAATAACAATGCCAAGGCCCCTTTGATGTTACACATGGCCGGAATGTCCATTCAGACAACAGGAACAACATGAATTTCTGGAGCAGCGAGTTCCTGTCAGAAAGGCCACGTACGGACTGGGTCCGGTTGCGGACTCTGGTGTTCCTGCGCTGGTTCGCAATCGCGGGACAGGTCGCCGCGCTGATGGCCGCCACTCTGGTTTTCGAATTGCGGTTCAACACCGGACTTGCCTCGATCGCGATCGGGGCGGCGGTCGTGGCTAACCTGATCTCTGCCTTTGTCGCGCCGTGGAACAAGCGTTTGTCAGAGCCAGAAGCGGTCCTGATGCTGCTTTTCGACCTGTTGCAGTTGGCCCTGCTGCTGTTTGTCACCGGAGGGCTCAACAACCCCTTCGCGATCCTAGCGCTGGTGCCGGTAACGATTGCGGCGACCTTTCTGCATATTCGGTCCGCGCTGTTGATCGCGATTGTGTCCATGTTGGTGCTGACCCTGCTTGCGGCCTATCACCTTCCGATGCGCACCGCCGCTGGCGATGACATCGCGCTGCCCAACCTGTTGCTGTTTGGTTTCTGGGCGGCGCTGATGATCGGCATCGCGTTTCTGGGCGTCTATGCCCGCCAGATCACCAGCGAAATGCACTCTATGGGCGACGCTCTTTTGGCGACGCAGATGGCCCTTGCTCGGGAACAGAAGCTGACCGACCTTGGCGGGGTTGTCGCGGCTGCCGCGCATGAACTGGGCACGCCGCTGGCGACGATCAAGCTGGTCAGCAGCGAAATGGCGGCCGAATTAAAGGACGACCCCGACCTGCTAGAAGACATAACCCTGATTGCAGAGCAAACCGACAGGTGCCGCGATATTCTTCGGTCCATGGGTCGGGCAGGCAAAGACGACACACACCTGCATCGTGCGCCGCTAGAGGCCGTAGTGACCGAAGCAGCAGAACCTCATCGTCAAAGAGGCAAGACGGTAGATTTCACCATCGCGCCGGACGTGGATCATCCGATGCGCCAGCCAATCATCCTGCGTCGGCCCGAAATCATCCACGGCCTTAGGAACCTCATTCAGAACGCTGTGGATTTCGCCAAGTCCCGCGTCGTTATCGAGTCGGCGTGGAGCGCGACCGAGGTTTCGCTTCGCATCATGGACGACGGTCGCGGGTTTCCTGCGTCGGTCATCGGGCGGATCGGGGATCCGTTCGTTCGGAGGCGTCGGTCCGACGACGATGAAATCACCCGTCCGGGGTACGAAGGCATGGGGCTGGGTCTGTTCATAGCCAAGACCTTGCTAGAGCGATCTGGCGCAACGCTTCAGTTCGGCAATGGCGGCGCGCGGGCCATGGGTCAGACAGAAGACGCGGGCGCAATCGTGACCGTCATCTGGAACCGCGACGATGTCGACCCAGAGAGGGACCCCGGTCTTGGACCGGTTGGTCCGAACGTGAGGTTCGACGCCTAGAGCCTTAACCGGCGATTAACCAATCCCCGCGACTCTCACACCGACGGAATCAACGCAGGAGCGGTCGGTTGCAGTTTGTCGAATACAGTCAGTTCTTCGTGGTCGTCTGCGTGTCACTTGGCGCGGCGGCGGTGATCCTTGGGCATTTCGGCGCGTCGTCCAGGACGGGCACAGGCGCGCTATTGACCCGCCATGACAAAGAAATCGCGCTCTTGTTCGAAGGCGAGGATCTTGTCGATGCCTCGGGTGCGGCGCAGGACCTGCTAGAGGCGGGTCCGGGTGAGTTGTCCGACTGGGATCGGTTCATCGCATTCTTGCGTCCGCGGTTTCCCGACCTTGACGGGGTGACGCCTGCCGGCGCTCCGATGGGGCAGCGCAGATACCGCGCCACTGGCGACGGCGGGCTTGAGCTGGTCGTTGATCGCTGGGACGGCCTTAGCCGGTGGATTCTGCGTGGCCTAGAGGGTGCGAATGCCGAAAACTGGCTGGACCACATTCGGGTCAGCGCTCTCGAAACAGAGGCGACGACGATGCGAAGCGTGGCAGAGGATTCGCCCGGCCTGATCTGGATCGACGGGCCCGATGGGGCAATCCGCTGGACAAACCGCGCCTATGTGGCGTTGGCGGATCAGATTGACGGGCCCTCGGGCGACGGATCACGGCCTTGGCCGCCGCGTCGCCTGTTCGACCATTTCGCACAAGATGCCGCCGGAACCGCCACAGAGATTGCAAAGCTGCCGCTTTCCGGCACGTCGGGACCCGATGCCCGCTGGTACGAAGTCACGAGCGTCCGCCGTGACAGTGAAACGATCCATTTTGCGCACGAATGTACCGCCGTGGTGCGGGCCGAAGACGCCCAGCGCAACTTTGTCGAAACGATGGGCAAAACCTTTGCCCAGCTTTCGATCGGTCTGATGATCTTTGATAACCAGCGGCGTCTCAAAATCTTTAACCCCGCCCTGACCGATCTGACCGGTTTGCCGTTCGATTTCCTTAGCGCCCGACCCGCCGTAACAACTGTGCTGGATCGCCTGCGCGAAGCCCAGATGTTGCCCGAGCCAAAGAACTATTCGTCCTGGCGGGACGAGATCACCGATATGGAATCCGCCGCCCACAACGGCACCTATTGCGAAAACTGGAACCTGCCGAACGGCTCGACATATCGCGTCACCGGCAGGCCCCATCCCGACGGCGCAATCGCGTTTTTGTTCGAAGATATCAGCAGCGAAGTGTCCCTTACCCGCCACTTCAGATCCGAACTAGAGCTAAGCAACGGAATCTTCGACTCGCTCGACGATGCGATGGCCGTGTTCACCAGTTCCGGTTCTTTGGCGATGACGAACCGTTCGTATTCCCGCCTTTGGCAACGGCCCGCTAACGCGTCGCTTAGCGACAGCGGAGTAATCGAAGAATCGCAGATCTGGCAGGATGTTTGCGCGCCAACGCCAATCTGGCGGGACATCCGCGACTTTGTTTCGGGGTTCGGCGATCGCCAGCAATGGGAAGACGTGGTCGTCATGACCGACGGTCGGCAGTGCCTGTGCAAAATAAGCCCCCTGCCCGGCAACGCGACACTGGTGAGCTTTCGCCGGATACACGAAGCCATCGGCGCCATGCCAGAGGGCCAATCGCGGCTCCGCCCCAGATCGGTCAACACCGCCTGAACCGCGGAATGCGGATTCACTCTGCCGAGTTGTGGCGCTAGGCTAACGCCATGACTCGTGCCCTTGGTCCCATCCGGCTGCAGACCGAAGCCGAAACCGCCGCGCTGGCGGGCCGTATTGCCCCGCTCTTGGCGGCTGGCGACACGTTGCTGCTAGAGGGCGAAATCGGCGCCGGGAAATCGGCATTTGCCCGCGCCCTGATCCGTGCCCGTCTAGGAAGGTTCGAGGACGTTCCTTCGCCGACATTTACGCTGGTTCAGACCTATGAGGCCGCGGACGTGTCGATTTGGCACGCTGACCTTTACCGGCTGACCAGCCCCGACGAGGTGTTTGAACTGGGACTGGATGAAGCCTTTGAAGATGCGATTTGCCTGATTGAATGGCCGGACCGCTTGGGCCCCGATGCCCCCGAAGGCGCACTGACCTTACGTTTCGAGGCGACGCCCAAGGGTCACCTATTGACGGTGACAGGGCCGGACCATTGGCTGAACCGATTGTCCGAGGCATTCTAGGTCCCATGTTCAACGAAACTTCGGCACCCCATGTCTTCGGCCTTCCGCCCGGCGTCGACTTTGGTCGTGCGCTGGTCGAGGGCCTGATAGACCGCACGACCGGTCAGCAGCCCGACGCGCTTGCTCGGGTAGAGCTTTACGTGAACACCCGCAGGATGCAGCGCCGCATAAGAGAGATCTTTGACGAGGGCCCCGCGCGGCTTCTGCCAAAGGTTCGGCTGGTAACGGATATTGGCGGCATGCCAGAGGCGGCTGATCTGCCCCTTCCGACCCCGCCATTACGCCGCAGGCTCGAGCTTGCCGAAATGGTGTCCCGACTGCTGGAATCCCAGCCGGACCTTGCGCCTAGGTCGGCCTTGTTTGCCCTGTCGGATAGCCTCGCGTCGCTGCTGGAAGAAATGCACGCCGAAGGCGTCGATCCCGAAATCCTCGAGTCTCTGGATATCAGCGACGTGTCGGGTCACTGGGAACGGTCGCTGCGCTTTATGACAATCGTGCGTGACTTTGCCGAAGGCGCTCTTGGTCCGAGCGCCGAGGCAAGACAACGCGCCGCCGTCATCGCGCTTGCCAAACGCTGGTCCGACGCGCCGCCAACGCACCCGGTCATCGTTGCGGGCAGCACAGGCTCGCGCGGGTCAACCGCTCTGTTCATGGAGGCGGTCGCAAAGCTGCCTCAGGGCGCCATTGTCCTGCCCGGCTTCGATTTTGACATGCCCGACAGCGTCTGGGCGCGAATGTCCTCGGCAAACGGCCCCGAAGACCACCCCCAGTTCCGGTTTGTCCGGCTGATCGATCAACTGGCGATGCCCCGCCAAAAGATCGCGCGCTGGTCGGGTCCCGACGCCACAAATCCAGAGCGTAACCGCCTGATTTCCCTGTCCCTTCGCCCCGCACCGGTCACCGACCAATGGCGCGAGGATGCCAAGAGCATCGGAAGCCTAGAGGCCGCCACGGCAGGCATCACCCTGATCACGACCCCCGATCAACGCACCGAGGCGGCGGTCATCGCGCTGGGCATTCGCAGCCTGGTCGGCGCGGGCCGCAAGGTGGCGCTGGTTACACCTGACCGGCAGTTGACGCGACAGGTTACCGCCGAACTGGAGCGATGGGAGCTGCGCGCGGACGACAGCGCGGGACAGCCGCTTCATCTTAGCCCTCCGGGCCGGTTGCTGCGACAAGTTGCAGCCTGTTTCGGCACTCGCCCCTCCTCCGAAGCCCTGCTTGCGCTGCTTAAACATCCTTTGGTTCGCGGCCCCGGCGGTCGAGGTGCCCACCTTCGGTTAACCCACGAACTGGAACTTTTCATCCGCCGTCAGGGCGTCGCATTTCCCGATGCGGCGACTGTGAGCGACTTTACCAAGAACACGTCCCACGGGGCGTGGGGCACGTGGCTGAGCGGCGTCCTAGAAAACCTGTCAGGCCTTCCGGTCAGTCCGGTCGCGGACCATCTGAACAACCACTTGTCGCTGGCCGAAACGCTTTGCCAACCGGACGAAACAGGCCGCTCTGGCATCTGGGAAGAAGCCGCCGGTCGAAAAGCCCAAGAGACCATGGCTCATTTGGCCGCCCATGCGGACGCCTGCATCGATCTGAATGGCCCCGACTACTCGGCGCTGGTCTATTCGCTCCTTAGCGGCGAAGAGGTCCGAAACCCCGACGTGGGACACCCCAACGCCCTGATCTGGGGCACGCTCGAAGCCCGCGTGCAAAGCGCGGATGTCACGATACTTGCCGGTCTGAACGAAGGCAGCTGGCCCGAGGCTCCGTCACCCGACCCGTGGCTGAACCGCCAAATGCGCAAAGAGGCCGGCCTTTTACTTCCCGAACGACGGATCGGACTGTCGGCACACGATTACCAGCAAGCCGTTTGCGGCCCCGAAGTCTGGCTCACGCGGTCCGACCGAAGCGGAGATGCGACCTCTGTGCCGTCGCGCTGGCTTAATCGGCTGCAAAACCTTCTGTCGGGTCTGGAAGATGGGGGTCAGGCTGCGCTGAACGATATGACCGCGCGCGGCAAGGTCTGGCTTGACGCTGTCGCAGCACTGGAAGAGCCAGAGCGCGCCGAACAGCCGTCGCCGCGCCCATCGCCCTGCCCTCCTGTCGTGGACCGGCCGAAAAAAATGTCGGTGACCCAGGTCAAGACGCTGATCCGTAATCCGTATGCGATCTATGCCCGCGACGTATTGGGCCTGCGCCCCTTGAACAGCCTCACCCCGCAGGCCGATGCCCCGCTGCGGGGAAACATTCTGCACAAGGTGATGGAGCGCTGGGTCAAGGAATGTGCCGACGTCCTCGCACCCTCGGCGTTGGCCCAACTACTTGATATCTCGCGCGAGGAGTTCACAAAACAGTGTCCTTGGCCCACGATCTGCAATCTTTGGATATCTCGGTTTGCCGACATCGCTCCGGATATCGTCCAAGAGGAAATCGCGCGGCAAAGCACGTCGGTCCAGCAAGAGATCGAAAAAACCGCCCAGATCACCATATCCGACGTCGCGATGGAACTGACGGCGCGCGCCGACCGCATCGACATTCAGAACGACGGCTCGGCCGTTCTTTACGATTACAAGTCCGGACAAATAGCGACCGGAAAACAGCAATTGGCCTTTGACAAACAGTTGTTGGTTCAGGCTGCGATGATCGAAAAAGGGGCCTTCGCGACGGTGGGCGCGCCAGTGGTGTCTGGTGCCTATTTCCTAGGAATAGGGTCTAAAACAAAGACCGAAGCCGCCCCGTTGGACAAAGCCCCAACGTCCGAGGTCTGGTCGGACTTTGTCGGCCTCTTGCAGCTTTGGCGGCAACCGGATCGCGGGTATTCCGCACGGCAGTGGATGACAAGAGTGGACGATGTTTCGGATTACGATCACCTGTCCCGATACGGCGAGTGGGACGAATCCAGCATCGCCAAGCCGGAGCCACTGACATGAACCGCTTCGACGACGCCACACGCGCACAGGTCGATGCCGCCGACCCCATCACATCGACATGGCTTTCGGCCAACGCGGGCTCTGGAAAGACGCGGGTTTTGACGACACGGGTGGCGCGGCTGTTGTTAGGAGGTGTCGATCCCCAAAACATCCTCTGCCTGACCTACACCAAAGCCGCCGCGGGCGAGATGCAGAACAGGCTTTTCGGACAACTTGGCCGCTGGTCCATGATGCCGGACGAAAAACTTCGGTCCGAACTGTCCGACCTTGGCGAGGTTGGGCAGATCAACGCGGACGATCTGGCCAAAGCACGCCGCCTTTTTGCCACCGCCATCGAAACTCCCGGCGGGCTAAAGATCCAGACAATCCATTCGTTCTGTTCGTCGATCCTGCGCCGGTTCCCGTTAGAGGCTCAGGTCAGCCCCGGCTTTTCTGAAATCGACGACCGAACTGCCGAAAGGCTTCGGTTAGATGTGCTGGACGACATCGCCTCGGGCCCCAATTTGCCCTTGTTAGAGTCCATTTTCGGCAATCTGTCCGACAGCACCCTTAGTCAGGTCGCTGGAATGATCTTGTCGCAACAAGACGGCTTTTACCCGCCAAGATCGCGCGCCGATCTGGCTAAGGTTATCGGCATTGCGCCCGATCTTACGCAAGATGCTGTTATTCGTGGGTTTTTCGACGTGTCGACGACTGACCTCATCTCTGAGTTCATCCGGCTCGCTAGGGAAAACGGCGCGACCCCTGCCGTCCAGAAGGACGCGGAGAATCTGGCCGAAATCGACCCTAACAAGGTCAAAATGCAAGATTTTGTCCTCGCCAAAAGTGTCTTTTTGTACGCAGGCGACGCGGTGTCTTCGAAGGCCGGCAAGTACCCCGCGGCAAACCACGCCAAATCCAGAGATGCGGTCGCGTCGATTCAGGATGACCTAGACGCAATGATGGAGCGGTTGGCCGAGGCCGAAAATACAATCCGCTCTGTCGCGGCACTGGACCGGACCGAGGCCCTGCACAGATTTGCCCGCCACTTTATTGCCGCCTACGAAGAAAAGAAACTGCGGTCCGGCCTGTTGGACTATGACGATCTCATCCGCAAAGCACGAACACTGTTGACCGATCCCGTGGTCGCGCAGTGGGTTCTGTACAAACTGGACGGCGGAATTGACCACCTGCTTGTGGACGAAGCACAAGACACAAGCCCGATCCAGTGGCAGGTGATCGAAGCGCTGGCGCAAGAATTCGGCTCGGGTCAGGGCGCAAAGTCGGGGTCGACCAGAACGATCTTTGTCGTCGGAGACAAAAAGCAATCGATCTACTCGTTCCAAGGTGCTGACCCAGAGGGCTTTGACCGGATGCGTGAGCATTTTCGGGACCAGCTGGGCAATATCGGGCGTCCGCTGCAGCAGCTTCCGCTGTCGTTTTCATTCCGGTCATCGCCCGCGATCCTCGGGTTGGTGGACCATACATTTCAGGGTCCGGCGGCAGATGGGCTGGATCAGGACGTCATGCATCGGGCCTATCGCGGAGACCTTCCTGGCAGAGTCGATCTTTGGCCCGTCGTCGAGCCCGCCGAAAAAGAAGAGGAGCGCGACTGGAGGCTTCCGATCGACACCCCATCAGAGGCGCACCACGACAAACGGTTGGCCGACCTCATCGGCGAGCGGATCGAAGCGCTGATTGGCACGGACCTGCCCGTCTATGACAAGGACAGCGATGGCATCCGGCTGCGCCCAATCGGGCCCGGTGACTTTCTGATCCTTGTAAAGAGCCGGTCCAAGCTGTTTCGGGAAATCATTCGCGCCTGCAAATCACGGGGATTGCCCATCGCGGGGGCGGACCGGTTCAAATTGGGCGAAAGCCTTGCCGTGAAGGACGTGATTTCGCTGCTTCGGTTTCTGGCTTTGGCCGAAGACGATCTGTCGCTGGCAGAGGCGCTTCGGTCCCCTCTCTTGGGGCTAAGCGAACAGGATCTCTTTGCTTTGGCAAAGGGTCGCCCTGACGGAGAATATCTGTGGACCCGCCTACGGGCCGCGCGGGACAGCCATCCGGCGACGCTGGCCATGCTGGATGACTTGCGGAAACAGGCGGATTTCTTGCGGCCTTACGACCTGATCTCTCGCATTTTGATCCGCCACGACGGTCGTCGCAGGTTGCTAGCGCGATTGGGCGAGGAAGTGAACGAAGGCATCGACGCCTTGCTGGCCAAGGCTATGGATTTTGAAGCAAACAGCGTTCCCAGCCTGACCGGCTTTCTTGCGTGGTTCGACGGCGACGAAGCCGAGGTAAAACGGCAGGTCGAAGCCTCGGGCAGCCGTATTCGCGTCATGACGGTGCACGGGTCCAAGGGACTGGAAGCCCCGATCGTGATACTGCCCCAAACCCTGCCGTCAGCGCGGGACGGGATGAAGGCCGGAATCCATACCGGCGCAGACGGAACAGCGCTTTGGTATACGACCAACCGTCAGGCATCTCCCGCGCTTGTCGCGCTAAAGGACTACCGCGACGCGGCTGAGGCGCGGGAGTATCGGCGGCTCCTTTACGTTGCGATGACGCGAGCCGAGAACTGGTTGATCGTGGCCGGTGCGGGAAACCGGATCGCGACCAAGACCGGCTGGTATGACTTGGTCGAGGATGGCATGGCCCGCGTCGGCGCGGTTCCTTTTGAACATCCCAGCGGCAAGGGGCTCCGCCATGAATTCGGGACTTGGGGCGGGTGGCCGACGACTGTCGCCAAACAGGATCGTGTCCCCGTTTCGCAGCTTGAGCCGCTTCTCGGGGTTCCTGAGCCAATCCGCCAGACAACCGTGTCGCCGTCGGTCGATTTGGGTGGCGCTAAAATCATTGGCGCGGGTACCGAAGCCGAAACCGAGGAAGATGCTCTGGCGCGCGGCCGGTTGATCCATTCCTTGCTAGAGCATTTGCCCAACGTCACCAAAGAACACAGGTCAGCGCGAGCGACAGAAATCCTGCGAAACCACCCCGACGCAGCGCGGATTCCCGATGTGGACGCGACCGTGGAAACGGTCCTCTCTCTGCTGCGACGCCCCGACCTGGCCCATGTGTTCGGACCCGACACCCTTGCCGAGGTCGAGGTGACCGCATCGCTGCCCGAACTGGGGGGCACACGGATTCACGGAGCCATCGACCGGCTGATCGTGACCGACACTTCGGTGCTTGCCGTAGACTTCAAATCGAACCGGATCGAACCCGACACACCAGCCCAGACCCCCGAAGGCATCCTGCGGCAGATGGGGGCCTATGCCGCTGCGTTACACAACATTTATCCTGATAGGGGGATTTCGACCGCAATCCTTTGGGTTCACTCAGGAAAACTCATGTCTTTGCCCAACGAAGTCGTGATGGCGGCCTTGCGACGCTCTGGGCAGGCTTGACCATCCGAATTGGGGTGCATACCTTCCGCATCCGACATGTTTCGCCAAGGAGATTGTGATGGCAACCGTAGCAGTGACCGACTCTACCTTTGACGCCGAAGTGCGTCAGTCCGATATTCCCGTTGTCGTCGATTTCTGGGCCGAATGGTGTGGCCCGTGCAAGATGATCGGCCCCGCCCTCGAAGAGCTCTCGGTTGAGATGGCCGGCAAGGTCAAAATCGTGAAGGTCAACGTTGACGAAAACCCGAACTCCCCCGCCCAAATGGGCGTGCGCGGCATTCCGGCGCTTTTCGTGTTCAAGGGCGGCGAAGTGATCGCCAACAAAGCAGGCGCCGCACCCAAGGCCGCGCTGGCCGACTGGATCAAAAGCGCGATTTGATCCCCAATAAAATCAGGTCAAAGGGCGCCCCTCACGGCGCCCTTTTTCTTTGGCATGGTTGCGGCATCAACGCCCTGTCGCCATATAGGTTCCAGACAAAACAGAGGATCGTCATGGCGGACAAGGATTTCCCGGGCTGGCACGGCACCACGATTATCGGTGTGCGCAAAGGCGGCAGAGTCGTGATTGCAGGCGACGGTCAGGTCAGTCTGGGCCAGACCGTGATCAAGGGCACAGCGCGCAAGGTTCGCAAGTTGTCGGTCAACGGCAAGGACGTGATCGCCGGATTTGCCGGATCGACGGCGGATGCGTTTACGCTGCTTGAGCGGCTAGAAAAGAGGCTAGAGGCATCGTCCGGCCAACTTGCTCGCGCCTCGGTCGAGCTGGCAAAGGATTGGCGGACCGATAAATACCTGCAAAAACTAGAGGCGATGCTGATCGTCAGCGATGGATCCGAGCTGCTTGTGATTACCGGTGCCGGAGATGTGCTGGAGCCAGAGCATGACGTGACCGCCATCGGATCGGGCGGCAACTATGCGCTGGCCGCGGCACGGGCACTGATGGACAGTGACCACGACGCCGAAGCAATCGCCCGCAAAGCGATGGCCATCGCCGCGGATATTTGCGTGTACACAAACGGAAACCTGACGGTTGAGAGCCTTGCTAAATGATCGACCGCGACGATCTTCGCGCGGCGGTCGCATCCGGTCTGCTGACTGAAAAGCAGACGGCCGACCTGACCGCTTTGGCCCACAGCCGCAAAGGCGCCCGCGAAGATCTCTCGGCTGGCGATGAACCGTTCGAGTTGTTTCGCGGCTTTAACGAAATTTTCATCATGGTCGGCTTGGGCATCCTCGCCGCTGGCTGGGTCGGGATCACGGCGGCGTTTTCCGGTCGGGTTAACGATACGCTTCTGACGCATTCTGCGATGTCTTCGATTGTCGCTGTCGTCCTTCTTTGGCTGCTGTCAGAGTATTTCATCCGTCGCCGCCGCATGGTTGGGCCCGCAATCCTTCTTTCGCTGTTGTTCGGCGCAAACGCTCTGGTCGGATTTTCGGCGAATTTTTCGCAACCTTTCATGGTGATGCGCGACGATTACTCTAGCCTGCCGCTGCCCGTCGCGCTTGCCACGGTGGCGATGGCGGTGTTCTGGGTTCGGTTTCGCGTGCCCTTTGCCATGGCAATGATCGCCGTCGCCTTGTTTGTGGTTGCCGTGATGATCGCCGCGATTTCGAACGGGTCGCCAGAGGGCGTTTCCAGCCTGTTCATGCTCTCGGCGAACGGCCCTTTCGCATGGATCACGCTTGCTCTTGGGTTGCTGGTGTTCGGGGTCGCGATGTATTTCGACATGAGCGATCCGCATCGGGTGACGCGCCGTTCGGCTCAGGGGTTCTGGCTCCACGTTGTGGCCGCGCCCGCATTGGTAAACACCGTGGGCTTGACACTTCTCGCAAGAGAGGGCGCAGGCTCGCAGGCCATGTTGCTTGGGTTTTTGGCCCTGTTCGCCATCGTGGCGATCATCATCGACCGGCGGTCCTTTCTCATCGCCGCAATCGGTTATGTCGTCACTCTGGCCCTAGCCGTTTTCGAAATCGACGCGGCCTTGATGGTCGTGTTCGGACTTGGCGTTTTTCTTTTGTTGCTGGGGGCTTTCTGGGAACGCATCCGCGCACGCCTGTTGCTTTTGCTGCCCTCTTTCATGCCGCTTGACCGGCTTCCTCCTTCACATTGACGGACCTGACATGACCGACCTGACCCCCCGTGAAATCGTAAGCGAGCTTGACCGTTTCATCATCGGCCAATCCGACGCAAAGCGCGCGGTTGCCGTGGCTCTGCGGAACCGGTGGCGGCGCAAGCAACTGTCCGATGACCTACGTGACGAGGTCTACCCGAAGAATATCCTGATGATCGGCCCGACCGGCGTCGGCAAGACCGAGATCAGCCGCCGACTGGCAAAACTTGCCCGTGCTCCGTTTCTAAAGGTCGAAGCAACAAAGTTCACCGAGGTTGGCTATGTCGGTCGCGACGTCGAGCAGATCATCCGCGATCTGGTTGATGCGGCAATCCTGCAAACCAGAGATTTCATGCGCGACGAAGTACGCGCCAACGCCGAACGCGCCGCCGAGGACCGTGTCATCACTGCAATCGCCGGCACCGACGCCCGCGAAGGCACCCGCGAAGCGTTCCGCCGAAAGCTCCGGACCGGAGAACTGGACAACACGGTCATCGAACTAGAGATCGTCGACACGTCAAATCCGATGGGTGGCTTCGACGTTCCCGGTCAGCCGCAAATGGGCGGCATGATGAATTTGGGCGATTTGTTCGGCAAGGCGTTCCAGCGGACCGTCCGCAAGAAACTGACCGTGGCCGAAAGCTACGGCGTCCTGCTTTCAGAGGAAGCGGATAAGCTGCTGGATGACGAAACCGTCAAAAAGGCCGCGATCGAGTCGGTAGAGCAAAACGGCATCGTCTTTATCGACGAAATCGACAAGGTTTGCGCTCGCGCCGAAACCCGAGGTGCGGACGTGAGCCGCGAAGGTGTCCAGCGCGACCTGCTGCCGCTGATCGAGGGCACGACGGTTTCAACCAAACACGGACCGGTCAAAACCGACCACATCCTCTTTATCGCCTCTGGTGCGTTTCACGTGGCAAAGCCGTCCGATCTGCTGCCCGAGCTTCAGGGCCGCTTGCCGATCCGGGTGGAGCTTCGCGCCCTGACCGAGGCCGACTTTGTCCGTATCCTGACCGAAACGGACAACGCCCTGACCCGCCAGTATACCGCGCTGATGGGAACCGAAGACCTGACCGTCACCTTTACCGAAGACGGAATCGCCGCGCTGGCGCGGATCGCGGCAGAGGTTAACCAAAGCGTTGAAAACATTGGCGCTCGGCGGCTCTATACGATCCTAGAGCGGGTGTTCGAAGAGCTGTCGTTCACCGCTCCCGACCGAAGCGGGGAAAGCGTTAGCGTGGATGCCGACTTTGTCGAAAAGCACATCGGAGCCCTTAGCCGGTCGACCGACCTGAGCCGCTACGTGCTTTAGGACTAGGCAGGGCGCGCTGGCTCGGCCATCAAAAGGGGGAACCGGAAGGAACCCCAATGAGCTTTGTCCGATTTCTGCGCGAAAACGCCCCGTTCCTGCTGGCAGGGACGCTGCTGTCATTTCTGTCGTCGTTTGGTCAGACCTTCTTCATTTCGATTTTTGGCGGTGAAATCAGGGCCGAGTTCGGCCTGAGCGACGGTGAATGGGGCTGGATCTATACAGCGGGCACCGGCGGCTCGGCGTTTGTCATGTTGTTCGCCGGTGGGCTCACGGACCGATTCCGTGCACGTTCGCTGGGCGCTGTAGTTGTTCTTTCGCTGGCTCTGTTTTGCGTTGCGATGTCGCTGAACAGCTACGTGCTGTTGCTGCCGCTGGTGATCTTTGGGCTGCGGTTTTTCGGTCAGGGAATGACCAGCACGGTTTCGGTGGTCGCCATGGCTCGCTGGTTCGTCGCAACGCGGGGCAGGGCCATCGCGATTGCCGCGCTTGGGTTTTCGCTGGGCGAAGCGGTCCTGCCGCTGACCTTCGTCTGGCTTAAGCACTTTGTCGACTGGCGGACCCTGTGGTTGGTCGCGGCGGTCGTTTGCGTTTTGTCGGTGCCGCTCTTGCTTAGACTGCTTCGGCTAGAGCGGCAGCCTGCTGGCGAACACGACGACGATGCCTCTGCCGCGGGGATCGACAACCGGCACTGGACGCGGAGGCAGGCGCTGGGGCTTCCGATCTTTTGGCTCTTGATGCCGCTGATCATGATGACGCCAGCCTTGAACACCGCGTTCTGGTTCCATCAGGTCCACTTTGCGGGGGTAAAGGGGTGGGACCACATTTCGCTTGTGGCGATCCTGCCGCTTGGAACGCTCAGCCTAGTTCTTTCGACCCAGTTGTTCGGCTGGGCCTTGGACAAATGGGGCGCAACGCGGCTGCTGCCTGTCTATTTGGTGCCTTTCGCGCTGGGCCTGCTGGCGCATTGGTGGGCCGGATCGGTTTGGGTCTCTGCGGTTGGCGTGGTTCTGATGGGGATATCGGGCGGCGGGCAGTCGACCCTGCCCGCGGCATGTTGGGCAGAGTTCTTTGGCACCCGCCATATCGGCGCGATCAAGTCTACAGCGGTTTCGATGATGGTGCTTGCCTCTGCCGTTGGCCCCGGCGTAACCGGAGCGCTGATCGACGCGGGCGTGGCGCTGCCGGATCAACTGTTGTTCAGCAGTTTGATGGTGCTCGGGCTTTGTTTGGCGGTCGTTCTTCCGGTCCGAAACGCCCGCGCACGCCTATCCGTTGCGCTTTAGGTAGACGTAATATGCCCCATGCCCGCCGTGGCGGATGTGGGCGGGGGTGACTTGCAGAATGACGTTTTTCAGCGGCACCATGCGCAACCATTGCGGAACCTGATGGCGTAGGACGCCGTTTTTGGTCGGGATAGGGCCGCCGTCGTCGCGGTCTTTGCCCTTTCCGGTGATCACCAGCGCCAGACGGTGGCCTTCGGAATAGGCCCACATCACAAACGAAATCAGGGCAGGGTGCGCCTCTGCGACTGTCATCCCGTGCAAGTCGATCCGCGCATCTGGCGACAGCTTTCCGCGCTTCATTTTGCCAAAGGACTTTGCATCCATCTGAAGCGGCGCGGCCCCGAGCCGATCGCCGACCGATGGCATCAGGTCATGACGAAGCATCGAATGGGCTTTTTCGCCCAATCGAAACTGGGAAATCCGGGGGGTCGGGGTGCTGTGCGGAACGGGATGGGGATCGACCGGCCGCGCCTTTGTTTTCGTGTCTAACAAGGGCCTTTCGTGTCTGGATTTGCGCTCTAGCGGAGTCGCCCTCTCGGCCACTTTGCTCCAGAGTTCACGCTCTTCGGCGCTAAGGTTCCGCCGGCGCCTCATTGCTGCACCTCGGCCAACAAGGTGAAGGCAAGCGCATTCGGCAGCAGCACGATCATGCGGCCCTGGTCTCTGACGGCGGCGGCGCGGCGCCCGGCTTCGACTCCGGAGCCGTAGAAAATGTCGGCACGCTGGGCGCCATTGATCGCAGAGCCAGTGTCCTGCGCCACCATCAGGCGATTTAGCGGCGCGGCGCCCGCCTTTTCCAGCCAAACCGGTGCGCCAAGCGTGACAGCGTCGTCGTCAACCGCGATGCTGCGCTCTGCGTGAAGCGGGCGGAGCATCGCGCCAAGGGGACCTTCGTCGTGGTCTATATCCGAAATCACCTGAAAAAAGACGTAGGACGGGTTCGCCCACATCGCGACGCGCCCCTGTTCCGGATAGCGCTGCGCCCAGTTCCGGATCGCCGCAGCCGAGGCCTGATGCGCTCCGAAGGTTCCGCTTTCGATCAGCGCGCGCCCGATCGAGGCATAGCTGTGGCCGTTCTTTGCGGCAAAGCCGACACGCAGCACCTGTCCATCTGGCAGCCGGATGCGGCCCGAGCCTTGGACCTGCATGAAATAGCGGTCGACCGGATCGGAAAGCCACGCGATTTCCAGACCCCGCCCCTCTAGAACGCCAGTTTCCTCGATCTCTTGGCGCGACAGCCAAACCGTTCCGCGCGGCATTTCGGGCGGGATGCGGTAGATTGGAAACCGATACCGGCTGGTCCGGTTCAGGCTGCCGTCGATTTCGGGTTCGAAGTATCCGGTGAATAGGGGGGTGCCCCCGTCTTCGATCAACACGGGCTGAAACAGTCGCTCGAAGAATTCGCGTGCATCCGGCGCGGTCTGGGCCATGGCGCAAACACCGTCCCATCCGTCTTGGCTGATCGCGCCGCAGCTTTCACGAAAGGCGGAAAGCGCCGCGGCGTGGTCATCCGTTTCCCAGCCGTTCAGTTGGTCAAAGTCAATGAATGTGCGCGTCGGCTCTGCGGTCGCGGCTGCCGCAGCGACCGTCGCCAGCAAACAGATCAGCCGCGCAGCGGATTTCATTCGCCAGTGGCGACCAGCAACCAGTTCGGGTCGTTGGTTCCCAACTGCCGCGAAAAGGTCCACACGTCTTTCTGGCGCTTGACCGAGGTGTCGTTGCCTTCGACGACTTCGCCGGACTTGTCCCGCACCTGATAAGTCAGCTCGCCCTGGAAGCGGACAGAGATATCGGCTTCGCCGGTGGCTTCGTCGAACAGCGCCTCGTCGATTTCAATCTGGCTG
The DNA here is from genome assembly GCA_023263105.1 of Marivivens sp. GTDB lineage: Bacteria > Pseudomonadota > Alphaproteobacteria > Rhodobacterales > Rhodobacteraceae > JALQXR01. The sequence goes on from JALQXR010000003.1 coordinate 21,070, forward strand.
AGCCCGACGAATTTTGCCTCGACCGTCAGGCCTTTCTGGTGACGATCTTCGACTACGGCGGCGAAGGCGTCGTAGATTTCCGGATCAAGGAACGGCTTGACCTGCGACAGGTCCCCGCGTTCGAACGCCATCAGGATCATTTCATAGGCAGCACCCGCGCCGTGCACGAAATCACCGACGTTAAAGTCCGGCTCTTTCCGCTTCATCGCGGCCAGCGCCTTTGCTGCGGCGCTCTCTGCTTTTACGTGGTCCGTGATGTCGGGATCCGGCGTGCCGTCGATCACCGAAAGATCGGGACCCGAGCGCCTTTCAAGTGGGCGAGGCTCCGCGGGTTTCTCGAACCCATCTCTGGTGCCCAGCACCGACCGCAACCGCAGAATGAGAAAAACCGCGATCCCGGCAAGGACAAGCAACTGGATAATGGGCGAATTCATTTTGTTCTCTTTCAAGGCATGGAAACTGCTTTGTCAGGGACTTATGTAAGTTACGGGTCGGGTCAAGTCTACCTCGGTCCAGAAAGGTGCCGATATGTGGCTATTGATTGCCTTTATTGCTGTTCCGATGATCGAAATCGCCCTGTTTATACAGGTTGGCGGCGCAATCGGTATTTGGGCCACCCTGTTGATCGTTCTGGTGACCGCGATCATCGGGTCCCGCTTGGTCCGGAACCAGGGCTTGCAAGAGTTGTCGAAGCTCCGGGGTTCGTTCCAAGACATGCGCGATCCGTCAGAGCCTTTGGCCAATGGCGCGATGATCCTCTTTGCCGGAGCGCTTCTTTTGACGCCCGGATTCTTTACCGACGCCGTTGGCTTTTCCCTGCTGATACCGCAGGTCCGGGCAGCCTCGTTCCGGTGGATCAAATCGCGCATCCAAATCGTCGAGTTTTCCGGTCAGGCTCAACCGGGTCGACAGGGGGCACCGGGTCGCCCCGACGCGGTGATCGACGGTGAATTTTCCGAGGTCGACCCAGAGAGCAGGGCCACCCACCGGCCATCCGGCTGGACGCAGCATTAGTCAATTTGCACTAGGCTCTCAGGGCTGATAGGAACGCCGGGACGTATCTTTTCCGGAGAGCCCCGATGGCCGAAAATAACGAACAACCGCAAGCCGCCGACGCCAACGCCCAGCCCAAAGTCGTGAGCCGCCTGCTGGCGCAGTTCATCCGCGACATGTCGTTTGAAAACGTGCTCGCCCAGAAGGGCGCTCAGGGCGAAGTTCAGCCCGAGATGCAGGTCAAAGTGACCCTTGATGCGCGCAAGCGCCCGATCGACAACCAGTACGAAGTGCTGACCAAACTGATCGTGACCAACACGAATAAGGTCACGAAAACACCGATCTTTCTGTTGGAAATCGAATACGCCGGCGTGTTCCACATCGAGGGCCTGCCGGAAGAGCAGATGCATCCCTATCTGATGATCGAATGTCCGCGCCAGACGTTCCCCTATCTGCGCCGTATCGTCAGCGACGTCACGCAGGATGGCGGTTTTCCGGCTGTGAATCTGGACACGATCGATTTTATGGCGCTCTACCGTCAAGAAATCGCGCGGCGGGTCGAGGCACAGAAGACCGACGCAAAACCGAACTAAGGACAGGGGGGCTTAGGCCCCCTTTTTCCACAGCGCGCCGTCGCCCAGCTGGTCCACGAATTCGCGGTGCGCTGCGGACTCTTGGTCGGTCAACCGCGGCGGAAGCGCGTTCGGCCTTTGGGTCGGTCGCCAATTCTCGGACTCTGCGCGGGTTTCTGACCGTCCGGATTGCGCCGCAGCCGATAGACCAAAGTCCGGCTGCCTGCCGCCGATGAGCTCCAGATAGACCTCTGCCAGAATTTCGCTGTCCAAAAGAGCGCCGTGCAAGGTCCGGTTCGAGTTGTCGATTCCAAAGCGACGGCACAGAGCGTCGAGCGATGCGGGCGAACCCGGAAATTTGCGCCGGGCAATGGCAAGGGTATCGACCGCACGGTCCATCGGCAGAAACGGCCGTCCGAGCGCTGCGAATTCGGCTGTCAGGAACTTCATGTCGAAGGCTGCGTTGTGAATCACCAGCTTTGCGTCCCCGACGAAGTTGATGAAATCATCGGCAATTTTGGCAAAGACCGGTTTGTCGCGAAGGATGACTTCGCCTGGCTCTGGTTTGCGCGGGGCTTCAAGGATGTCCGGCCCGATCCCGTGAACATCGAATGCTCCCTGAGGCATCGACCGTTCCGGATTGATGTATTGGTGGTAGGTCCGGCCGGTTGGAACATGGCCGATAAGCTCGACCGCGCCGATTTCGACGATCCGGTCTCCTTCGGCGGGTTCAAAGCCGGTGGTCTCGGTATCAAGGACGATTTCGCGCATCGCTGGCCTTTTGTTCTAGGGTCTCGATCAGGTTTCGCACGTCCGCGGCGGTCTGGTCCAGTGTCAGGGTTTCAATCACATAATCCGCCCGTGCCCGTTTTTGAGCATCTGGCATCTGGCGGCCAAGGATCAGGTTGAATTGGTCTTCTGTCATCGCGCCGCGCGCAAGAACACGGTCGCGCTGGACGTCGGGTGGGGCGCTGACAACAAGGACGGCATCGAGCCACGCATCGGCGCCGGTTTCGAACAGCAGTGGAATGTCGAAGACCACCAAAGCTGCCTTGGCGTGTTCCGTTAGAAAGGCCTCTCGGTCGCGCGCGACCAGCGGGTGGACAATCCTCTCTAACGTCGAAAGCACGGACGGATCGGACGAGATCAGGCGCTTTAGCGCGTCACGTGAAACCGCGCCGTCGATGATTGCGTCGGGTAGGGCTGCCGAAATCGGGGCGACTGCCGCGCCTCCTTGGCGATACAGCCGGTGAACCGCCGCGTCGGCGTCCCAGACCGGCACGCCCTGCGCGGCGAACATTCCGGCGGTCGTCGACTTTCCCATGCCGATAGAGCCAGTGAGGCCGAGCTTTGTCGTCATGCCAGAACCGCCGCGCGGGCGGCGGCATCGACAACGGGCTTTTGGCCGAACCAGCGCTCAAATCCGGGCACCGCCTGATGCAAGAGCATCCCGAGTCCGTCGACCGTGGTGCAGCCAATCTGGGCAGCTGCGGCAAGGATCGGTGTCTCCAGCGGGTTGTATACTAGATCCGTGACCAAGGATTGCGGACGCAGATGGTCCAGGTTCAGCCGAAACTCCGGTCCTCCGGTCATGCCCATAGAGGTCGTGTTAACAACCGTCGCGGCCTCTGCAAGCATTGCTCCGGCGTGGACCCAATCAACCACGGTAATGCGCGACCCAAAGACCGCGCGCAGGTTTTCGGCATTCACCTTTGTTCTGTTCGACAAGAGGATTTCAGGTGTGCCGGCATCCAGCAAAGACACGATGATCGCGCGCGCAGCGCCGCCTGCACCCAGAACAGCGGCGGGGCCGCTTGTGGGGGACCAATCCGGAGCCATCTGGTGAAGGTTCGAAATGAAGCCGTAACCGTCGGTGTTGTCGGCGTGGATTTTTCCATCGGGCCGGAAAATCAGTGTGTTCGCCGCGCCGATCAACGTGGCGCGATCTGTGACCTGATCGGCAAGTTCCAGCGCTGCGACCTTATGGGGGATGGTGACATTGCAGCCTGCAAAGCCCATTTTGGGCAAGGTTCTGACGACAGTCGCAAAGTCTTCACGTTCGACGGGGAGGGCGACGTAGTCACCAGATATTCCATAGGTGCGAAGCCAGTGACGGTGGAGCTTTGGCGATTTCGATTGGGCGATCGGGCTTCCTAATACGCCGGCAAGTCTGTAGCGGGTTTCGGTCATCTGTTCAGCTCTCCGCTTTGGACGAGGTAGGATAAGAGGTCGAGCAGCGGCAGCCCGAGGACAGTGAAATAGTCGCCTTCGATCTTTGAAAACAACCGCGCGCCTTCTTCTTCGAGCTTATAGCCGCCCACACAATGGCGAACGCTGTCATAATGCCGCGTGACATAGTCGTCGATATAGGCGTCGGACAGGTCGTGCATTGTCAACCGGACTTCGCCCACTGTTCTCCAGTTCGGTTGGGCGTTGCGGTACAGAACCACGGCGGAAAGCAGTTTGTGCTGACGGCCGCGCATGTCGCTTAGCTGTTGCCGCAGGACATCCGGTGTTTCGGGCTTTGACAGCAGGCGGCCTTGAAAGGCCAACACTTGATCGCAGCCGATGACCGTCGCTTCGGGTGTTTTTTCGGCAATCTTGCGGGCCTTGGATTCGGCCAAGGCGTCGGCGACATCGCGAGGGGTCGCGTCTTCGGCAAGAAGGGCTGCCTTGATCATGTCTTCGTCGACACGGGCCGGCGAAACCGTGATTGGCACGCCAGCATTTCTAAGAAGCGCGGCGCGGACTTGCGAACCGGATGCGAGGATGATGGGGACAGTCATCGGGACTATGGTGTGGATATCTTTGGAATGTGTTGTGGGCCTATCCATCAGTTCTAGGCATCCTGGGGCAAGCGGGCAACTGTCGGGTCGTTTCACCAAGTCAGCGCAAGAGTTTTCCACGGTTGATAAGGAAAAGAGGAGGGGCTTGGACGACTCGGGTCTGGGGGTGGCAGAGTCGGACAGGTCAATCCGAATCTTCGGCATAAAAGTGTTTAATCGCAGATAGTTAGAAAATACTTTTGCGCTGCATCCGTCGGGCTTTTTTGTGGATAAGCCTGTGAGGCATCAAAGAATTGCGGTTTATGCACATCACTACTTCATCATCATTTCTTTCTTTTATATTCATTATTGAGATTGGAATGAGGGAACAGACATGACTGATCTGCTGGTGAGTTGGTATGCATGGACCAAGGCGCTTCACATTATTGCGGTGATTTCATGGATGGCGGGGATGTTCTATCTTCCTAGGCTGTTCGTCTATCATGCAGAGAAAGCCGAGGTCGGGTCCGAGATGGACCTCACGTTCCGGATCATGGAAGAAAAGCTTTTGCGGGTGATCATGCGGCCAGCCATGATCGCGACGTGGGTTTTTGGGCTGTTGCTGGTTCTGACTCCTGGGGTGGTTGATTGGGGGCAGATCTGGCCCTGGATCAAGGCGGCGTCGGTTCTGGCGATGACCGGGATGCATGGTTGGCTGACGGTGCGTCGCCGCGAGTTCGCGGAAGGACGGAACACGAGGACAGGGCGCACCTATCGGATCGCGAACGAGGTTCCGACCGTGTTGATGTTTCTGATCGTCTTCTCGGTGGTGCTGCGGTTCTGAGCGTAGATTGACTCTGGTTGGCAATCTCCGTATTGCTAGCGCGCTTTCCGTCCGGAAAAGCGTTTTCCGATCTGTGACCATGTGAACCGGTTTTCTGCCGGTAAAGGATATTTGATGCACGAGCAGCACCGACTGAATCTGGCCGACCTCAAGGCGCATAGCCCCAAGGACCTTTTGGCCATGGCCGAAGAGCTGGAGATCGAGAACGCGTCGACCATGCGCAAGGGCGACATGATGTTCGCCATCCTGCGGGAACGTGCGGACGAAGACTGGATCATCGGCGGTGACGGCGTTTTGGAGGTCCTGCAGGACGGCTTTGGCTTTTTGCGGTCGCCCGAGGCGAACTATCTTCCGGGTCCGGACGACATTTACGTCAGCCCTGAGATGATCAAGCAATACAGCCTGCGGACCGGCGATACAGTCGAAGGCGTGATCAAGGAACCGAATGACAACGAGCGGTACTTTGCGCTTGTCACGGTGGAATCGATCAACTTTGAAGATCCGGAGAAAGCGCGGCACAAGGTTGCATTCGACAACCTGACACCGCTTTACCCCGACCAGCGGCTTAAGATGGAGATCGAGGAAGATCCCACCATCAAGGACCGGTCGGCCCGTATCATCGACCTTGTTGCCCCGATTGGTAAGGGCCAGCGAAGCCTGATCGTTGCGCCGCCGCGGACCGGTAAGACGGTTCTGCTGCAGAACATTGCCCATTCGATCGAACGGAACCATCCCGAGTGCTATCTGATCGTTCTTCTGATCGATGAACGCCCCGAAGAAGTCACCGACATGCAGCGAAGTGTGAAGGGTGAGGTGGTATCGTCGACCTTTGACGAACCCGCGACCCGCCACGTTGCCGTCGCCGAAATGGTGATCGAAAAGGCAAAGCGACTGGTCGAACACAAGCGAGATGTTGTGATCCTGCTGGACTCGATCACTCGACTTGGCCGCGCCTATAACACGACCGTTCCATCGTCGGGCAAGGTTCTGACCGGCGGTGTGGATGCGAACGCGCTCCAGCGGCCCAAGCGGTTCTTTGGTGCCGCGCGGAACATCGAGGAAGGCGGATCGCTGACGATCATCGCAACCGCGCTTATCGACACCGGCAGCCGGATGGACGAAGTCATCTTTGAAGAATTCAAAGGCACCGGTAACTCTGAAATCGTTCTGGATCGGAAAGTCGCGGACAAGCGCGTGTTCCCGGCGATGGATATTCTGAAGTCCGGTACACGGAAAGAAGACCTGCTGGTCGAAAAGATCGATCTGCAAAAGACCTACGTACTGCGGCGTATCCTGAACCCGATGGGCACGACGGATGCGATCGAGTTCCTGATTTCGAAGTTGAAGCAAACGAAGACGAACTCGGATTTCTTTGACTCGATGAACACCTGAGGCCGTTTGGCCGGAGCAGGGTCATGACCGACACGATCTTTGCCCTCGCGACTGCGCCGGGCCGGGCCGGGGTATCCGTGGTCCGGATCTCTGGATCCCGAGCGCGCGCGGCTGCCGAGACGATCGGGGCAGTGGTCGCGGAAAACGGGCGGCGGCTTTGTCGGCTGAGTGGTGCCGACGGCGTTGCTCTGGACGAAGCGCTGGTCCTGCATTTCGCTGAAGGCAAAAGCTTTACCGGCGAAGACGTTGTCGAGCTCCATCTTCATGGCAGCACTGCGATTGTGTCGGCGGTTCTCCGGACCTTGGGATCAATCGAGGGGCTTCGCGGTGCCGACGCGGGCGAGTTCACGCGGCGCGCGATGCAGAACGGTCGACTGGACCTTGCTCAGGTCGAGGGGTTGGCCGACCTGATCGATTCCGAGACCGAGGCTCAGCGGCGACAGGCTCTGCGTGTACTGTCCGGAGAGCTTGGGCAGAGGGCCGAGGGCTGGCGACGCAAGCTGATCCGCGCCGCAGCTTTGGCAGAAGCGACAATCGACTTTGCCGATGAAGAGGTCCCTGAAAACGTCTGGCCCGAGGTCAGCGGTCTGCTGTCGGACGTCTCTGCCGAAATGCGGCGCGAGGCGGAAGGCGTTCAAATTGCTGAGCGGATCAGAGAAGGTTTCGAGGTCGCAATTGTCGGTGCGCCAAATGCGGGCAAGTCCACGTTGTTGAACCGGCTTGCCGGACGCGAGGCTGCTATCACATCCGAGGTAGCCGGCACGACGCGCGACGTGATCGAAGTTCGGATGGATCTTCGCGGGCTGCCTGTGACAATTCTAGATACGGCCGGACTTCGGGAATCGAACGACGTGGTCGAGGCGATTGGCATCTCTAGGGGTGTGGAGAGGGCTTTGGCCGCCGACCTGCGCGTCTATCTGCTGGGGGCTGGTGAAGAACCCGAGATTGCCCTGACCGAAGGTGACATTGTCGTCCGCGCAAAGGTGGACCTAGACGATGGCGCCGGTCCGTCGGTTTCCGGAAAAACAGGGCAGGGCGTGGACGCCTTGGTCGCCGCAATCGCAGATCAGTTGTTGGCAAGAGCGGGCCGCGTAGGCGTCGCGATGAGAGAGAGACACCGCGAGGCGCTGCTTCGGTCGGTGGGATATCTTGACAGCGCTACGGCGGCGCTTGACCGCGCATCAGAGTTTCCAGACCTGTTGGCTGAGGACCTGAGAAGTGCGATAAGGGCGGTTGACTCGTTGGTCGGCAGAGTGGATGTCGAGGACTTGCTTGATGAGATCTTCTCGAGCTTTTGCATCGGGAAGTAAGGAGTGTTTCACGTGAAACATCGGGACTTCGACGTTATTGTGGTTGGCGGCGGTCATGCGGGAACTGAGGCCGCCCATGCCGCTGCGCGGATGGGTGCGCGGACGGCGTTGGTTACGCTTACCCGCGACACCATTGGCGTTATGTCGTGCAACCCCGCCATCGGTGGACTGGGCAAGGGCCACCTTGTACGGGAAATCGACGCGATGGACGGCGTCATGGGGCGCGTTGCCGACCTTGCCGGCATCCAGTTTCGGCTGTTGAATCGGAAGAAGGGGCCAGCCGTCCAGGGACCACGTGCCCAGGCAGACCGGGCCATCTACCGTACCGAGATGCAGCGCATGACCGAGGCGCAGCCAAATCTGACGGTCGTCGAGGGCGAGGCGACAGACTTTGTGATGGAGGGTCAGTCGGTCCGAGGTGTTGTCACCGGCGACGGGTCCCGATTGTCCGCCGCTTCGGTCATTCTGACGACCGGAACCTTTTTGCGTGGCGTGATCCACATCGGAGACGTCGCGCGCCCCGGTGGCCGGATGGGTGAGAAGCCAGCCGTTGCGATGGCCGATCGCCTGAAGTCGTTCGCGTTACCATTGGGACGACTAAAGACCGGAACGCCACCGCGTCTGGACGGCCGCACCATTGATTGGGATGGCTTGGAAATGCAGCCGGGAGACGACGACCCAGCGCTGTTTTCCTTTATGTCCAAGCGCGTCTCTGCGCGACAGATCTCTTGCGGGATCACGCATACTAACGAAAAGACCCACGACATCATCCGCGACAACCTTGGTCGATCTGCCATGTATGGTGGACATATCGAAGGCGTCGGGCCGCGCTACTGCCCGTCGATCGAGGATAAGATCGTCCGCTTTTCCGACAAGACCTCGCATCAGGTATTTCTGGAGCCCGAGGGACTAAACGACCACACGATTTACCCTAACGGCATCTCTACTTCGTTGCCGGTCGACGTGCAGGAACAATATGTCCGGTCTATCGTAGGGCTAGAACGGGTGGAAATCCTTCAGCCCGGATATGCCATCGAATATGACTATGTTGATCCTCGGGCATTGACCCACCAGCTGTCCGTTCGCGATGTGGATGGTTTGTATCTGGCCGGACAAATCAACGGCACCACCGGATACGAAGAGGCCGCAGCGCAAGGCCTCGTGGCGGGTCTGAACGCCGCCGCAGCGGCGCTAGGTCAGGACCTGATCGCGTTTGATCGAACCGAAAGCTATATCGGAGTCATGGTCGATGACCTCGTGACGCGGGGCGTGACCGAACCCTATCGCATGTTCACCTCACGTGCGGAGTTCCGTCTTTCCCTACGCGCCGACAACGCGGACCAGAGGCTGACGGCCAAGGGCCGTGCAGTTGGATGTGTTGGCGAAAGCCGTTGGGCGACCTTCCAGGACAAGATGGACGCGATCGCCTCGCTCAAGGCAGCGCTTTCCGAAGTTTCTCTTTCGGCCCGAAAAATCTCGGAACTGGGCGCAAACCTGAATCCCGACGGCCCTAACCGGACGGCGCTTTCGGCGCTCGAACTTAATGACCTAGAGGTCGACGCCCTAACCGAGGTCGTACCAGAACTAGCCAACTATCCGGCTGAGGTCGCGCAGCAGGTGAAACGGGACGCGCTCTACGTGAACTATATCGTCCGCCAAACACGCGATATTGAGGCCATGAGACGCGACGAAGCAATTGAAATACCAGCAGAAATCGATTTCCGAGAGATGTCCGGCCTGTCAACTGAGCTTGCAACAAAGCTGGAAAGGTTGCGCCCCCAAAACCTAGCCCAGGCGGGTAGGGTGGATGGTATGACACCGGCAGCCCTGATGCTCATTTTGGCCAAGGTCAAACAGTCGCAAAAAGCGCGATCCGCATGAGCGAGGCTGAAATCGAGGTTTGCGCCGGCGTCAGTGTTTCACGTGAAACATTTGCGGCCCTGAAGGCGTTCGAGGCGCTGGTCGAAAAGTGGTCCCCAAAGATCAACTTGATTTCTCGTAACGACCTACGCGACATCTGGTCCCGCCACATCATCGACTCTGCGCAGATCTTTGGCTTTTGCAGGCCGTCGGAGGGGCTTTGGGCCGATTTCGGCAGCGGAGGCGGATTTCCGGCCATCGTTCTTGCCATTTTGTCCGAGGGCGCTCAAACCAACACCCGATTTGCGCTGATCGAAAGTGACGCCAGAAAAGCGGTCTTTCTGCGGACGGCGGCGCGTGAAATAGGCCTCCGCAACGTCGAGGTTCTCAATAAGCGGATCGAAGAACTTCCGCCAATGAACGCCGACGTGATCTCGGCGCGCGCGCTTGCCAATCTGACAACCCTGCTGGAGTTTTCAGAGCGACATCTTGCCGATACAGGCAGGGCTGTGTTTCAAAAAGGCGAAACCGCGCAGCGCGAGGTTGAAGTAGCGCGGAATAAGTGGGAGTTCTCGGTTCAAAGCTGCCCGAGCCAGACGAATCCGACCGCCAGCATCCTATTACTAAAGGACATTCAGCGTGCCTGACTTCAGCCGAACAACCCAACCGCGGATCATAGCGATAGCCAACCAGAAGGGCGGAGTGGGCAAGACCACAACCGCAATCAATCTGGCCGCCGCACTGGCCGAGGTAGGACAGCGCGTCTTGTTGGTGGACCTGGACCCTCAGGGCAACGCATCCACAGGATTGGGTGTGGAGCGGGACGATCGCGAAATCACCACCTACGATGTGCTTGCCGGCGACGCGACGCTGTACGACGCCATTCGCGAAACCGATACGTCGAACCTGTTCATCATCCCGGCGACAACTGACCTGAGCTCTGCGGATATCGAGCTGATTTCCAACGAAAAACGCAGCTTTTTGCTGCACGACGCCCTGCGCCAGCCGTCCATCGACGCGTTTGCTCTCGATTATATCCTGATCGATTGTCCGCCCAGCCTGAACATCCTGACCATCAACGCGATGGTTGCGGCCGGATCAGTGTTGGTTCCCCTGCAGAGCGAATTCTTCGCCCTCGAGGGCCTGTCGCAGCTCATGCTCACGCTTCGAGAGGTCCGGCAGACCGCAAATAAGTCCCTGCGCATCGAAGGCATCGTCCTGACCATGTACGACAAACGAAACAACCTGTCCCAGCAGGTCGAAGTCGATGCGCGCGAAAATCTAGGGGATCTAGTGTTCAAAACGCTGATACCCCGCAACGTCCGCCTGAGCGAGGCACCGTCCTATGCGATGCCGATTCTACAGTACGATCCGACCTCCAAGGGCAGCGAAGCCTACCGGGAACTGGCTGTAGAGCTGATGGAACGCGAAAAAGAAGGAGTCTGACATGGTGGACAAACCGAACCGGAATCGGGGCCTTGGCAGGGGTCTTTCTGCGCTTATGGCTGATGTTACAGCCGGCAGCCCCGACACGGGCGATGTTCCGCGGCGCCCCGATCTGTACGTCCCCGTAGATCGCGTTCGCCCCAACCCGGATCAGCCGAGGCGTTCGTTCAATGCGGATGCACTAAACGAACTTGCCGCGTCCATTAAGGAAAAAGGCATCATCCAACCGTTGATCGTTCGCACGGACCCCAAGGATCCGGCACTGTATCAGATCATCGCCGGCGAACGCCGATGGCGCGCGGCACAAATTGCAAACCTCCACGATGTGCCGGTGATCGTGAAGGCGATGAGCGACTCAGAGGTTCTCGAAGTTGCAATCATCGAGAACATCCAGCGGGCGGACCTGAACGCGATCGACGAAGCCGCGGGATATCGGCAATTGATGGATCGTTTTGGCCATACGCAAGAGCAGCTTGCCGTTGGATTGGGAAAGAGTAGAAGCCATATTGCAAACCTGCTGCGACTGCTGAACCTTCCCGACGACGTTCAAGGCCATGTCGTCGAGGGCCGACTCTCTGCCGGTCATGCGCGCGCACTTGTCGGGCGCGAAGATGCTTCTGCAATGGCGCGCGATGCGATTGCTCGTGGGTTGTCGGTTCGTGACATCGAGAAGCTTGTCAAAAACGACAACAAATCGACCCAAACAAAGCGGAATTCAAAGAATAGCGCCGGCGCGAAAGACCCCGACACGCTTCAGCTAGAGCAGGAGCTGGCTTCGATTTTGGGAATGGGCGTCACCATCGATCACGCCAGTGGCCAAGAGGGCGGTGCGTTGACGCTACGCTACCGGTCGCTTGAACAGCTAGACGACCTGCTTCGGGTTCTTGGCGGAAACTAGTCCGCCAAGATTTTGCGCAGCACGTGATTTAGCAACGGGCGACCTGCGGGTGTTGTTTGGACGCGACCCTCGGCGATCCGAACGTGCCCAGAGTCAACCATCTTATTGATATTGTTATCATAACGGGTGCCGGATAGCGCCCGAAGTCTAGACAGATCGACGCCTTCGGTGACGCGCATCCCCATCAACAGCAGTTCGGTGGCCTGATCGTCTGCACTTAGGGCCTCTCTCACCTCGCTCGCGTTGTTGGAGACGGCAGCCAGCCATTTGGCCGGTTGGCGAGGCGCTTCTGTCGCGTATCGGGTGCCGTTCAGCGACAGTCTTCCGTGCGCGCCCGGGCCGATGCCCGCGTAGTCGCCGTAGTGCCAATAGATCAGATTATGGATCGACTCAGAGCCACTTTTGGCATGATTAGACACTTCGTAAGCGGGCATCCCGTGCTTTTCACATAGCTCTTGGGTGATATCAAAAAGGTTCGCGGCGCGATCTTCATCGGGCAGCCCCTTCAGTTTTCCAGCAGCATATCGATCACCGAAAGCCGTGCCGTCCTCGATGGTCAACTGGTAAAGGGACAGATGGTCGATCGAGAGCGACAGAGCCTCCGACAACTCCGCCCTCCAAGCATCTTCAGTCTGGTCTTGCCGCGCATAAATCAGATCAAAACTGACCCGATCAAAGTGACGGCGGGCGATGTCGAAGGCCTTGATTGCCTCTTTCGCACTGTGCAGCCGCCCGAGTTTTCGCAAATCACTGTCGTTAAGCGCCTGAACCCCCATCGAGATCCGCGAAACGCCGGACTGACGGTAGGCCGCAAAACGCGTTGCCTCGACCGAAGTCGGGTTCGCTTCCAATGTGATCTCGATGTCGTTGGCCAGCTGCCATGTCGCGCGAACTGCGTCCAGTATCCGATCAACGACGCGGGGCTCCATCAGGCTTGGCGTGCCGCCACCGAAAAAAACGGACCGCAGCAATCGACCACTGGTTTCGCGGCCAATACGCTCGATTTCCTTTACATAGGCATCGGCCCACAGGTCCTGATCGATAGAGGTGCTGACGTGGCTGTTAAAGTCGCAATAGGGGCACTTTGCCATACAGAACGGCCAGTGGACATAGAGTCCAAAGCCCCCGTTTTGCCAATCCTCAGTCAAAGCAGCCCTTTACCAGCTTACGAAACGCATCCGCGCGGTGGCTGATCCGGTTCTTTTCCCAACGATCCATTTCGCCGAACGTCTGATCATAACCATCCGGTTGAAAGATCGGGTCATAGCCGTGACCCTGATCGCCGCGCATCGGCCAGACGATCCGTCCGGGCATCGCGCCCTCAAAAACTTCCTCATGCCCGTCGGGCCAAGCAAGAACGAAAGTACAGCAGAAACGCGCAGTCCGAGGTTCGGGTGCACCGATTGCATCCAGCTCATTTTTGGCTCGGGTCATCGCCATCACGAAATCACGGCCCGCCGGGGTTTCAGCCCAATCCGCCGTGTGTACTCCGGGTGCGCCGCCAAGTGCGTCAATCTGGATGCCGCTGTCGTCCGCCAAAGCAGGAAGGCCGGTCGCCGACATCGCGGCAATCGCCTTGATCCGCGCGTTTCCGACAAAGGTGTCTTCTGTTTCTTCCGGCTCGCCCAGACCATGGTCGGCGTTGGATGTGACCTTAATGCCAAAGGGCTCCAGCAGGGCCGCGATTTCCTCCAGCTTGCCGCGATTGTGAGTCGCAACCAACAGCTCCTTGCCGGTGAACTTGCGTCCCATTAGGCGACCGCACCCAGTTGTTTGGCCACCAGTTCGGCGGCGCCCTTATCGGCAAGGTCAAGCAGGGCGGTCATCTGTTCGCGGCTAAACGTTGCGCCTTCGGCCGACATCTGGACCTCGATCAGTCGATCTCCGGTCATCACAAAATTCGCGTCCACGCCCGCATCGCTGTCTTCGGGATAATCAAGATCAAGGACAGGCTGGCCCGCGTATATTCCGCAGCTAACTGCCGCGACAGGTGTTGCCAGCGGGTCCGAAGTTATCGCCCCAGCCTTCAAAAGCTTGTTCACGGCCAGTCGAAGCGCGACCCAACCACCGGTGATCGAGGCACAGCGCGTCCCGCCATCTGCCTGGATGACATCGCAATCGACCACGATTTGGCGCTCGCCCAGCGCAACCCGATCCACGCCAGCGCGCAGGCTCCGGCCAATAAGCCGTTGAATTTCCTGAGTTCTTCCAGACTGCCCGTCTTTCGCCTCGCGGCGCATACGCGTATTGGTCGCACGGGGCAGCATGCCATACTCGGCGGTGACCCAGCCCAGACCCGAATTGCGCAGAAACGGCGGCACCCGTTCATCGATCGAAGCCGTGCACAGCACATGCGTGTCACCGCATTTGATCAGGCAAGAGCCCTCGGCATGCTTGGTCACGTTGATTTCAATCTCGATGGGCCGCATTTCGTTGGTCTGACGTCCTGACGGGCGCATGGCAAACTCCTATATTCCTTTCAGGTTGGGATACGCGCCATCCCTCAGGAAGCCAAGCCCGATTGACGCCGCCTTTCTTGGGGTTTTAATTGGAACGCCCTTTATCGGAGCCACAACGTGACCCAGAAGACCCCTCTGATCGAAGAACTGAACGCTCGCTCCCGAGAGGTTTTTCGCCGCGTTGTCGAAGTCTATCTGGACACAGGAGCACCGGTCGGCTCGCGGTCGCTCACCCGCACGATGTCCGAACAGGTCAGCGCGGCGACCATCCGCAACGTGATGCAGGACCTCGAATACATGGGGCTTCTTGGCAGCCCCCATGTCAGCGCGGGGCGAATTCCGACGCAGGCCGGTCTGCGGATGTTCGTGGACGGATTGCTTGAGGTCGGGGACCTTGATGGCGATGACCGCGTAAAGATCGACGAAACCCTGACGACTGGCGACGCGGATGTCGGGTCGTTGCTGGATCGGGTCGGCGCGGCCCTGTCCGGAGTGACGCGGGGCGCAAGTCTGGTCCTGACACCGAAACACGAAGCGCCGATCCGACATATCGAGTTTGTCTCGCTTGCGCCCGGTCGTGCGCTGGTCGTGCTGGTGTTCGGGGACGGCCATGTCGAAAACCGGATCTTTACCCCGCCCATGGGTCAGACCCCGTCTTCGATGCGGGAAGCGGCGAACTTCATCAACGCCATAGCCGAAGGCAAGACCTTGCGCGAACTGGGTCAGGCAATCGCAAAGGAAATTGCATCGCGCCGGCAGGAACTGGATAGCCTCGCGCGCGAACTCGTCGAAAGCGGAGCTGCGATCTGGGACGGCAGCGGAGATGGCGAATCGACCGAGAGACTGATCGTTCGGGGCAGGGGAAACCTGTTGGCGGATCCCTCGACCACCGACGATCTGGACCGCATCCGAAGCCTGTTTGACGATCTGGAACGCAAGCGCGACATCGCAAATTTCCTTGAACTGACCGAATCCGGCGAGGGAGTGCGCATTTTTATTGGGTCCGAGAACAAGCTTTTCTCACTTTCGGGTTCCTCTTTGGTCGTTTCTCCATATATGAACGCCGACCGTAAGATTATCGGTGCGGTGGGGGTGATTGGCCCCACTCGCCTGAACTACGGAAGAATTGTGCCCATCGTGGACTACACCGCACAGCTGGTTGGACGCATTTTGTCCGATCGCAACTGAAGGAAAGAGCAATGGCAGAGCAGAGTGCCGAACCGAAAAGCCTCGATGAACTCGCCGCGGAAGGCGATGAAATGGACGTCACTACGCCCGGAACCGAATCCGGTGCGGACGAACTCGACGCCCTGCGGACCGAGCGGGACGACTACAAGGACCGCTTTATGCGGGCCCTTGCCGACGCGGAAAACTCGCGCAAGCGGGCAGAGCGTGACCGCCGCGAGGCCGAAAACTATGGCGGGTCCCGACTGGCCCGTGACCTTTTGCCGATCTACGACAACCTGAGCCGCGCTATCCAGGTCGCCGCAGAGGGCGACAAGGAAACCAACGCAGCGCTGGTCGAAGGCGTCGAGCTGACGATGCGAGAGCTGCTGAACGTCTTCAAAAAGCACGGCATCGAACAGATCGCGCCAAAGGTCGGGGACAAATTCGACCCGCAGATCCACCAAGCGATGTTCGAAGCGCCGGTTCCGGGAACCAAGGCGGGCGACATCATTCAGGTCGCCGCCGAAGGGTTCATGCTGCACGATCGCCTATTGCGTCCGGCGCAGGTCGGCGTCTCTAGCACGCCGGCCAGCTAAATCCGGTTCAGGCGTCGTCGATCATCGACTTCAGCCGATATACCAATAGCAAAGCATCGCGCGGGGTCAGTGCATCAGGCAGGACCCCGCGCAATTCTTTTTCGACCTCGGACGGCTTGGTTTTCGCCACCGGTTTCGCGGGTGTCGCGCTGAACAACGGCAGATCGTCGATCAAGGCCTTGCGCGCCGAGCCGCCTTCGCGTTCGCCCTTTTCGAGAGAGTCGAGAACAAGCCGCGCCCGCGCGATAACCGGTTTGGGCAGTCCGGCCAATTGGGCGACCTGAACGCCATAGCTGCGATCTGCGGTTCCGCGCTTTACCTCATGAAGAAAAATGACCTCGCCGTCCCATTCCTTGACCGAAACGGTTGCGTTGGTTGCGTGGTCCAGCCGATCCGCCAAAGCGGCCATTTCGTGATAATGCGTGGCGAACAGGGCTCGGCAGCGGTTCACGTCGTGCAGATGTTCCAGCGTGGCCCAAGCGATCGACAGCCCGTCGTAGGTCGCCGTCCCGCGACCGATTTCGTCTAGAATGACCAGCGCGCGGTCGTTTGCCTGATTCAGGATCGCAGCGGTTTCGACCATTTCGACCATGAATGTCGACCGCCCCCGCGCCAGATCGTCCGATGCTCCGACGCGGCTGAACACCTGACTGACAACCCCGATTTCGGCGCTTTCAGCCGGTACGTAGCCGCCGATCTGCGCCAGAATGGCGATCAGGGCGTTCTGCCGAAGAAAGGTCGACTTACCCGCCATGTTCGGGCCGGTCAGCAGCCAGATTGCGGCCTCTCCCAGATCGCAATCGTTTGCCACAAAGGGCTCGCCCGATTTTCTAAGCGCGGCTTCAACCACCGGATGACGCCCACCGACAATCCCGAAGTCGCGGCTTTCGTCGACCGTCGGTCTGCACCAGTCGCCTTCGATGGCGATCCGCGCCAGTGACAAGAAAAAATCGATCTCGGCCAGCGCTTGGGCAAGCGCCCCGAGCGGTCCGGCAAGCTGGACCACGCGCCCGCGCAGGCTTTCGAAAATACGCTTCTCGATCTCTAACGACAGGCCGCCCGCGTTCAGGATGCGAGTTTCGATTTCGCTCAGTTCGACCGTCGTGAAACGGACCTGATTGGCGGTGGTCTGGCGGTGGATGAAAACTTCGTTCAAAGGGGCGGATAGCATCTTGTCCGCGTGGGTTGCGGTGGTCTCGATAAAATATCCCAAGACATTGTTATGCTTGATCTTTAGCGAAGCGACGCCGGCCTTTTCCGCATAGTCCGCCTGCATCTTGGCGATCACGCCGCGGCCTTCGTCGCGCAGTTTGCGTGCCTCGTCCAGTTCGGCGTCATACCCCGGCGCGACAAAGCCTCCGTCACGGGCCAAAAGAGGCGGCTCGGCGACCAACGCGTCCTCAAGAAGATCACGCAGCTCATCGTGTCCAGTCAGCGCCCGCCCCGCCCGCATCAGGTCGTCGGGCAGCATTGCAGAGTCGAACAGGCGGGCAATCGACGCGGCTTCGGCCAAGGTGTCGCGAATGGCGGTCAGGTCGCGCGGTCCGCCTCGGTCCAGCGCGAGCCGTGAAAGCGCGCGGTCGATGTCATGAACGGACTTCAGCCGGTCGCGTAACTCCGTCGCAAAGCGTGTTTGAGTCACCAGCTCGGCCACAGCCTCCTGGCGGCCAAGGATCGTCGGAACATCACAGCTTGGGCTCGACAGCCGTCGCTCTAGCAGACGCGCTCCGCCAGCAGTCGTGCTGCGATCGATCACCGACAACAGCGATCCCGCGCGACCGCCGCTCATCGAATGTGTAAGCTCAAGCGATCGCCGCGTTGTCGCGTCGATTTGCATCGCCGCCGACTGCCTTTCCTGAACCGGAGTCCGCAGCAACGGCAGGTTACCCTTTTGGGTGATGTCCAGATATTCGACAATCGCGGACATCGCCGCCACTTCGCACCGTTCGAATGTGCCAAAGGCGTCCAGCGCGGACACGCCGAACAGATCGCACAGCCGCTTTTGCCCGTTCGTGCTGTCGAAAGCGGCGCGGCCCAGTTCGGTGACGGCAGCGCCCGCCTCCTCTGCGATCAGGTGCAACTCTTTGGGGTCGCCGTCGGCCAAAATGACCTCTTGCGGAGCCAGCCGCGCCAGTTCCGGAGCCAGCCGCGCGCCGGCGCAGGGCATCACCGAAAAGGCGCCGGTCGAGATATCGGTCCAAGCCAAAGCGGACGCGCCCCGCACGGTCGCATAGGCGGCAAGATAATTGTGACGCCGCGCATCCAGCAGGCTGTCCTCGGTCAGCGTTCCCGGGGTGACCGTCCGGACCACGTCACGTTTCACGACCGACTTTGATCCGCGCTTTTTGGCTTCGGCGGGGTCCTCTAGCTGTTCGCAAATCGAAACCCTGAAACCCTTGCGGATCAGCGACAGCAGATAGCCTTCGGCCGAGTGGACCGGCACGCCGCACATCGGGATATCTTCGCCCAGATGCTGCCCGCGCTTTGTCAGCGCGATGTCCAGCGCCTCGGCGGCGGCAACGGCGTCGTCAAAGAACATTTCGTAGAAATCGCCCATCCGGTAGAACAGGATCGACCCGGGGTTGTTTTCCTTGATCTCCAGATATTGCGCCATCATTGGCGTGACCGTGCCGGTGCTCATGGATCCCCCGATTTCCTCGTCGGTAGAGACTATCGTTACGATGTTAGCGACGAAAGGCGAAAAGCAGACCATTGCGGCAAGCGGGTGTGAACGGTATCCCCTGTGATGGTGCGATGAGGAGATATGATATGGCCAAAGCGCGTGTGAGCAGAGAAGACGCTCTTCGTTTCCATCTGGAGCCTACCCCCGGCAAATGGGAGGTCACGGCCACAGTCCCGATGGCGACCCAGCGCGACCTGTCGCTTGCCTATTCCCCGGGCGTGGCTGTTCCCTGCGAAGAAATCGCTGCCCACCCCGAAACGGCCTATGACTACACGAACAAGGGAAACCTGGTTGCGGTGATCTCGAACGGCACCGCCGTCTTGGGTCTGGGTAACCTTGGCGCATTGGCGTCCAAACCGGTGATGGAGGGCAAGTCGGTTCTGTTCAAACGGTTTGCCGACGTGAACTCGATCGACCTAGAGGTCGACACCGAGGATGCGGATGAATTCTGCCGCGCTGTAAAGCTGCTTGGCCCCAGTTTTGGCGGCATCAACCTTGAGGACATCAAAGCGCCCGAGTGCTTCATCATCGAGCAGCGACTCAAGGAAGAAATGGACATTCCGGTGTTTCACGACGACCAGCACGGGACCGCAGTGATCTGTGCGGCCGGACTGATCAACGCGCTTCACCTGTCGAACAAGAAAATCGAAGACGTTCGCATCGTTCTGAACGGCGCGGGCGCGGCGGGCATCGCCTGCATCGAGCTGCTGAAGTCCATGGGCGCGCGTCACGAAAACTGCGTCGTCTGCGACACCAAGGGCGTGATCTATCAGGGCCGGACCGAAGGCATGAACCAGTGGAAGTCCGCCCACGCCATCAAGACAGAGCTTCGCACCCTCGAAGAAGCCATGAAAGGCGCCGACGTCTTTTTGGGCGTGTCGGTTAAGGGCGCTGTGACGCAGGACATGGTGCTAAGCATGGCGCCGGATCCGGTCATCTTTGCCATGGCGAACCCCGATCCCGAAATCACGCCGGAAGAGGCCCACGCCGTGCGCGCCGACGCCATCGTTGCGACCGGTCGCAGCGACTACCCCAATCAGGTCAACAACGTGCTGGGCTTTCCCTACCTGTTCCGCGGCGCGCTGGACATCCACGCCCGCGCGATCAACGACGACATGAAGATCGCCTGCGCCCACGCGCTGGCGGCTTTGGCGCGCGAAGACGTGCCGGACGAAGTCGCGGTCGCCTACGGCCAAAAACTGGCGTTCGGTCGTGACTATATCATCCCGACGCCGTTTGACCCCCGTCTGATCTACCGTGTTCCGGTGGCTGTCGCTCAGGCCGGCATGGAAACCGGTGTCGCGCGGCGTCCGATCATCGACATGGATGCCTACGCGCAAACGCTCAAGGGCCGGATGGACCCGACGGCGTCGATCCTTCGTGGGATCCATGCCCGCGCCCGCGCCGCACAGGCCACGATCATCTTCGCCGAAGGCGACGACCCACGCGTTCTGCGTGCCGCGGTTCAGTACCAGCGCTCCGGCCTTGGCCGCGCACTTGTGATCGGCCGCGAAGCGGATGTCCGTGAAAAGCTGGCCGCTGAAAACATGGCAGATGCGGTCGAGGAGCTAGAGGTCGTCAACGCGGCCAACACCGAGCATCTCGATACCTATAAGGACTTCTTGTACCAGCGCCTGCAGCGTCAGGGCTTCGACCGGCAGGACATTCACCGCCTTGCGGCCCGCGATCGCCATGTGTTTGGCGCACTTATGCTGGCGCACGGCCACGGCGACGGTCTGGTGACAGGCGCGACGCGCAAATCCGCCCACGTGCTAGAGCTGATCAACCACGTCTTTGACGCCTCGCCCGCCTCTGGGGCCGTCGGCGTGTCGGCCGTCCTGAACAAGGGCCGGATCGTCCTGATCGCGGACACGCTGGTCCACGAATGGCCGGACGAAAACGATCTTGCCGATATCGCAGAGCGCGGTGCCGAAGTGGCAAGCGATCTGGGCCTTGTGCCCCGTGTCGCGTTCCTTTCGTTCTCGACCTTTGGCTACCCCGTTTCCGAGCGGGCCGCGAAAATGCATCAGGCCCCCAAAGTTCTGGATTCGCGGAATGTATCCTTTGAATACGAAGGCGAAATGACCGTGGACGTTGCTTTGAACCCAAGGGCGATGGAGCATTATCCGTTCTCGCGGTTGACGGGTCCGGCCAACGTTCTGGTCGTTCCGGCGCGCCATTCTGCCTCTATCTCGGTCAAGTTGATGCAGGAAATGGGTGGCGCGACGGTCATCGGGCCGATCTTGGCCGGCGTGGACAAGCCGATCCAGATTTGCTCGACCGTGTCGACCGTCAACGACATCCTGAACATGGCTGCAATCGCGGCGACCAAGGTCAACTAAATGGCGCTCTGGAACCTCGGGTCGATCAATGTCGACGTCATCTATTCGGTTCCACATATCCCCGCCCCGGGTGAGACGCTGGCCTCGACCTCGCGCAGTGTTTTGCTGGGTGGCAAGGGCGCGAACATGTCCGTCGCCGCGGCGCGGGCGGGTTGCGCTGTCCATCACATCGGCGCGGTCGGTCGTGACGGCGGCTGGACGGTCGAACGGCTGGCAAAGTACGGCGTCCAGACCGATTTGATCCGCGAAACCGAGTCCGACACCGCGCAGGCGATCATCGCGGTTTCCAAGGATGGCGAAAATTCGATTATCCTGCATCCGGGGGCCAACGCGGACATACCTCTCGATCTGATCGAGGCGGCCGTAGCGCAAGCGACCGCTGGCGACTGGTTCGTGACCCAGAACGAAACCAACATGCAGCCCGAGGCTCTGGCCCGCGCCAAGGCAAAAAAGCTAGACGTCGCCTATGCCGCTGCCCCGTTCAGCGCGCGCGCCGTGATCGAAGTGCTGCCTTTTCTGGACCTTCTGATCTTGAACGAAGTCGAAGCGGCGCAGCTTCAGCAGGCGCTGGGCCGCGCACCGTCCGAACTGGACATCCGCGACGTGGTCGTCACGCTGGGCAAGGACGGCGCAGACTGGTTTGGTCCGAACGGCGTGCAGCGTATTCCCGCGATCAAGGTCGATCCGGTCGATAGTACCGGCGCGGGCGACACCTTCACCGGATACCTTCTGGCTGGCCTCGCGCAGGGACAGGGGATGGAGGCGGCGCTTGCCACGGCCTCGGCTGCGGGGGCGCTGATGGTGACGCGGTTCGGGACGGCGGACGTGATCCCCACGATGGCCGAGGTCGCAGAGTTCATCCTCCGGAACCGCTGATTTTCCCACTTGGAGCCGACCGTGGCTCGGCCTAGCCTGCCCCTGCAACAGGAGGGGCCAATGACTGACCACGTGACCACCCATCAGGCCGAAGAAGACGCGCGCAACGAAGACATCCTGATTTATGTCGATGGCCGCATCGTTCCCAAACGAGAGGCAACAGTCAGCGTCTATGACTCGGGCTTTATGCTGGGCGACGGGGTGTGGGAAGGGGTCCGTCTTTACGACGGCAAATGGGCCTTTCTGGACGAACACATGGACCGGCTCTTTGAGGCCGCCAAAGCGATCGATCTGGATATCGGCATGGACCGAGACGGTGTCAAAAAAGCCTTGTTAGACACTCAATCAGCCAATGGCATGACGGGCGACGCCCACGCGCGATTGATGGTGACCCGGGGGGTCAAGACGCGACCGTTCCAGCACCCGAACCTGTCTCGGCAGGGGCCGACGATGGTCATCATCATGGAACATTCACGGCCCAAAATCCCCCGCCCGATCACGCTTGCCACGGTACCGCATCTGCGCGGCCTTCCGATGACCCAAGACCCCAAGCTGAACAGCCACTCTAAACTAAACTGCATTCTGGCTTGCATCGCCGCGCAAAAGGCGGGCGCGGACGAAGCCCTGATGCTGGATGTGCACGGGTTCGTAAACACGACCAACGCCTGCAACTTTTTCATTGTTCGGAAGGGCGCCGTTTGGACTTCGACCGGCGATTACTGCATGAACGGCATCACGCGGCAAAAGGTGATCGACCTTTGTCGCGCGAACGACATCCCTGTTTTTGAACGAAACTTCAGCCTCGTGGACACCTACGGCGCGGATGAGGCGTTTCTGACCGGCACCTTTGGTGCGCAAACACCAGTGGGCAAGATCGATGGCCGTGTGATCGGCACCGGCCAGATGGGGCCGATGACCGAACGCCTTCGCGGCCTCTATAAAGAGCACGTGAAACAATGCGGATAGCGATGTGGTCGGGGCCGCGGAACCTCTCCACCGCGATGATGTATTCCTTTGGCAGTCGCGCCGATTGCGCGATCTGGGACGAGCCGTTCTATGCGCCCTATCTGGCGGAGACAGGATCGGACCATCCGATGGCCAAAGAGATTCTGAGCGCGCATGAGACCAACCCGAAAACCGTCTCAAAGGCCTGTTTAGGGTCTATTCCGGACGGAAAGCCGCATTTCTACATGAAGCATATGCCGCATCACATGATGGCCGGTTTTCCGATGGATTGGGCGGCGGACTGCGTCAACGTACACCTGATCCGGCATCCCGCCCGCGTCGTCGCAAGCTATGCCGCGAAACGAGAGGACCCAACGCTGTCCGATATCGGCTTTGTCCAGCAAGCAGAGGTGTTTCGTCGATTTCCGGGGCCGGTCGTCGATACCTTTGATATCCGCGAGGATCCAGAAGCCACGCTGAAACGGCTCTGCGCCGAGATCGGGTTGCCGTGGGATCACGCCATGTTGAGCTGGCCCGCGGGGGGCCGCAAAGAGGACGGGGTCTGGGCCGCGCATTGGTACGGCGCAATCCACCGCAGCACCGGATTTGGTGGGGGCGAGGGCCCGTTGCCGGACGTGTCACCAAAGCACGCGGAACTGGTGGCCGAAGCAATGCCCTATTACCAAGAGCTCGCAGCCGGAAGACTTGCGCCTTAGCCCTTCAGCAGGGCTGCCATCTTCATGGCGATGGCGGGATTGCCGGATACCTTGAGCTTGCCCATCATCACGCCGGTCATTGGGTTCAGGTCACCCTTGATCAGCTTTGACAGGTTTTCTGTGGTGATCCGGATCGTGCAGTCGGCGTCAGCGTCGGTGGTGTCCACACCATCCGGTCCGACAAAGATCATTCCGTCCGCGCCGCAATCGAATTTCAGGCGGTCAGCAAAGCCCACTGCGGCGGCACCTTTGCGCATCAGGGATACGATGTCGTCGAAAGTCATGGGGCCCTCCTTGGCCGGTTGATCTACGGCTAAGGAAGGCCCCGGAACTGTTCAATCGAAACGCTGCGTTACTTGTCCGCGACGCGTTTGTTGCGGGCGGCGATCAGCTTCAGGCGCAGCGCGTTCAGACGAATGAAGCCCGCGGCGTCTTTCTGGTCATAGGCGCCAGCATCTTCTTCGAAGGTCACGTGCTTTTCAGAGTAGAGCGAATATTCCGACCAGCGGGACACACAGCGGACCGAGCCTTTGTAAAGCTTAAGCCGGACGGTGCCGGTCACGTATTCCTGCGTTTTGTCGATCAAAGCCTGCAGCGCTTCGCGCTCGGGGCTGTACCAGAAGCCGTTGTAGATCAGCTCTGCATAGCGGGGCATGATCGAGTCCTTCAGGTGGCCCGCGCCGCTGTCCAGAGTGATCTGTTCGATGCCGCGGTGGGCCTCTAACAGGATCGTGCCGCCCGGAGTTTCGTAGACGCCACGGGACTTCATGCCGACGAAGCGGTTTTCAACAAAGTCCAACAGGCCGATGCCGTGCTTCGAGCCGTATTCGTTCAGCGCGGTCAGCAGCGTTGCGGGGGACATCGCTTCGCCATTGATGGCAACGGCATCGCCGCGTTCGAAGGTGACTTCGATGAATTCGGGGGTATCGGGGGCCTCTTCGACCGGCACGATGCGCTGGGCGACGTAATCGGGGGCCTCGACGCCCGGATCTTCCAGAACGGTGCCTTCCGAGGACGTGTGCAGCAGGTTTGCATCAACCGAGAAGGGGGCTTCGCCGCGTTTGTTCTTTGCGATCGGGATTTGGTTTTCTTCTGCAAATTCAAGCAGTTTGGTGCGGCTGGTCAGGTCCCATTCGCGCCACGGGGCGATCACGTGGATCGACGGGTCAAGTGCCAGCGCCGAGAGTTCGAACCGGACCTGATCGTTGCCTTTACCGGTGGCACCGTGGGCGACGGCATCCGCGCCATGGGCGTGGGCGATATCGACAAGGTGCTTAGAGATCAGCGGCCGTGCGATCGACGTGCCCAGCAGATACAGACCTTCGTAGACGGCGTTTGCACGGAACATCGGGAAGACAAAGTCGCGCACGAACTCTTCGCGCACGTCAACGATGTGGATGTTCTCTTCTTTGATGCCCAGCATCAGCGCCTTGGCGCGAGCGGGTTCCAGTTCTTCGCCCTGACCAAGGTCGGCGGTAAAGGTCACGACCTCGCAGCCGTATTCGGTCTGAAGCCACTTCAGAATGATCGAGGTATCGAGACCGCCGGAATAGGCAAGGACGACTTTTTTGGGCGCGGACATGGTAAGGGCTCCAGTATAAAAACTCGCCTGCGGCGATATCGGGTTTTGAAACGCAGGGCAAGCAATGCACGTTGACGTGGGCTTCGGCGCGATGCGACTAATGATCGAAGTTCACTGAGAGGGTCACATGGGCTGGAA
Source organism: Marivivens sp. (assembly GCA_023263105.1). Classification (GTDB taxonomy): domain Bacteria; phylum Pseudomonadota; class Alphaproteobacteria; order Rhodobacterales; family Rhodobacteraceae; genus JALQXR01. The sequence goes on from JALQXR010000003.1 coordinate 46,654, forward strand.
GATTGTTCGACACGCATTCGTCATCCTATTCGGGAATATCGTAGAGGCGCTCAAGGTCTCGGTAGGGCCGATGATCATTGGTGCAGTGGTCGCGTTCCAGGTGATCAGAATGGTCGGCGCCGATGTGGTTGGCAATTTGGTGACGCCTGACCCGACCTATACAGGCCAAGGGACGTCGTCGTTGTTTGTGGCCCTGCTGTTTTTCGTGGGCGTTCTCTTTGTGATTTCGTGGATTGCCGTATCTTGGCACCGGTTTGTTCTGCTGGAGGAGTATCCGGGACTTTTCCCCGCGGTGTTGAACCGGCCCATCGCCACTTATGCCGGTCAGACGGGCAAGCTCGCCTTTCTGATTGCGCTTTGTATCGTGCCGCTTGGCATCGCCGCGACCTTGCCGGTTCTGGGGAATGTCATCTTTCTCTTTTCGTTCTTCGCGATTGCGTTCCTCTGGTTCCGTGTCGGGATTATCCTGCCGGGCGTGGCGGTTGGGAAACGGATGGGCATAGCAGAGGCATGGCGCGTCACGCGGCCACTTTCAGGTCAGATCGCATCGGTCGTGTTTATCTTGATGTTCCTGAATCTTGCGGTGTCGCTGGTTCTCTTTCCAATTCAGTCGGGCATGCCGTTGGTTGGTGCGGTGCTGGAACTGATCGCAAGCTGGATCATGATGATGTTGGGAATCAGCATCCTGACAACGCTCTATGGTCATCTGGTAGAAGGCCGCACGCTGGCCGAATGACCTATAGCAGGGCGGCGACCACTGCCCTGTCGCCCTCGCTCGCGATGATTTCGGCGGCTTCTTCCACGGGGACCCAGACGGGCCAATGTTCGGACTCGAGAGGGTCTGCGATTTGCCGGATCGGGCGGGCAAGGTAGACGCTGCAGACCTTTTCGGCCCATTTGTCATAGTCCGGCATGTAACAGAACCGCCGGTAGGTCGCGATCAGGCGCGGGGCGGCGATGGTCCAGCCGGTTTCCTCCTTCACCTCTCGGTATAGCGCGCGCAACGGGCTTTCGCCCGGATCGATCCCCCCGCCGGGAAGCTGGAATTCATTCTGGCCCTTGCCCTCAAAGGTCAGCAGCAGCTTGCCGTTGCGCGGCAGAACCACGTAGGCGCCGGGCCGGTGGCGGTATTTCTGGCCGGACAGGACGGCTTCGCCAAATCGTCTGATCATGATTGCCCCTTGGACCTTTGCTTGTGACGACTATATGGACGCGGTATGCCAATTCCGACCCTGTTAGGAAAGCCCATGACTCTCGGCACTCAAATCGCCTGGGACGACACCGTCCTGCCGTTTCAACTCGACCGGTCCGACATTCGTGGCCGCGTGGCCCGTTTGGACGGGGTGTTGGACAATGTGCTAAAGCAGCACAACTACCCGCCACTGGTCGAGGCGCTGGTGGCAGAGATGGCTTTGCTGACGGCGCTGATCGGGCAGACGGTCAAACTGCGCTGGAAGCTGTCGCTTCAGGTGCGGGGCGATGGCCCTGTTCGGCTGATTGCCACGGACTATTATGGCCCGACCGCCGAAGGCGAACCGGCCCGTGTCCGCGCCTATGCCAGCTTTGATGCTGACCGTCTGGACTCCAGCGCCAAGCCGTTTAGCCAGGTCGGAAGCGGCTACTTTGCGATCCTGATCGATCAGGGCAAAGGCACGACCCCCTATCAGGGCATCACGCCGCTGGCCGGAGGGTCGCTGTCGTCCTGTGCGGAAACCTATTTTGCCCAATCCGAACAGTTGCCGACGCGGTTCCAACTTTCTTTCGGCCTTAGCCAGGTCCCCGGAGCCGCCGCGCACTGGCGGGCAGGTGGCGTCATGCTGCAACACATGCCCAAGGCGTCTCCTTTTGCTTCGGGCGAAGGCGGCTCGGGCGAAGGTGGTTTGCTAAACGCGACCGACATTCTGGACGAGGACGACGGTGAAAATTGGACCCGCGCGAACACTCTGCTGGACACGGTCGAAGACCTTGAGCTGATCGGCCCGAGCATCCCGCCGACCGAGCTGCTATATCGCCTGTTCCACGAAGAAACCGCGCGCGTGTTCGATGCGCAGGCGGTCCGGTTCGGCTGTTCCTGCTCCGAGGATAAAGTGCGTCAAAGCCTGTCGATCTATTCGTCCAAGGACATCACAAAGATGACGACGGACGAAGGCAAGGTCACCGCGGACTGCCAGTTCTGCGGCGCCCATTACGAGCTTGATCCCGCGACGCTTGGGTTCGAGGCGACGAAAGACGCCGATGCCTAAGCCCGAAATTGCCCACCTCTTGCGCGATGCGCTGTCCCGCAAGGGGTCGGGCTCTTCGGACTTTGACCTGAATCCCGACGTCAAACTGCCAGAAGATCGCGTCCTGCGGCCCGCCGCCGTTCTGGTCGGCGTTTTGGCGGACACGGGGCAGGTCGTGTTGACCAAGCGCTCGGCCCGATTGAAACACCATCCGGGGCAGATTGCTTTTCCTGGTGGGAAGCAGGACCCGACGGACCCGACGTTGACCGCGGCCGCTCTGCGCGAGGCGCAAGAGGAAATCGGGCTGGACCCGACACAGGTCGAAATACTGGGCGAGCTACCGGTTCATGAAACCGTCACCAGTTTTCGCGTGACACCGATAGTCGGCATCATTCATGGCGGACCACGTTTCGTTCCCGAAGCGGGCGAGGTGGACGAAGTCTTTTCCGTCCCGCTGTCCCACCTAGGAAACCCCGCGAACTACCACATCGAAGGCAGGCGCTGGCAGGGCCGTCGAAGGTATTACTTTTCAGTGCCCTATGGTCCGTACTACATTTGGGGGGCAACGGCGCGCATCCTGCGCGGACTCGCCGATAGGCTCGACCAAACATGACACAGCTACAGGCCGCATGGCTTCGGGATAACGCTGCCCAGCGTGCGTTGGGTATTCTGACGGACGCGGGCCATCAGGCTTATTTCGTTGGTGGATGCGTGCGCAACACCCTGCTTGGGGCGGCGGTCGGCGATCTGGATATTTCGACCTCGGCGCGCCCTGACGTGGTGATGGATCTGGCAAGGGCTGCAGGCATCAAGGCCGTGCCGACAGGCATCGACCACGGGACCGTGACGCTGGTGATCGACGGGCAGGGGTTCGAAGTCACGACCTTTCGCCGTGATGTGGAAACCGATGGCCGCCGCGCTGTTGTCGCCTTTGCCGACGATATCCAGTCCGATGCCGAACGGCGGGACTTTACGGTGAACGCGCTTTACGCCAGCGCGGATGGGACGCTTTTGGATCCGCTTGGCGGTTTGGCCGACCTGAATGCCCGCAAGCTTAGGTTCATCGGCGATCCTCACGATCGGATCCGCGAAGACTACCTGCGCATCCTCCGCTTTTTCCGGTTTCACGCATGGTATGGCGATCCGTCAAACGGGATCGACATGGACGGGCTTGCGGCCTGCGCCGAGCTTGCCGACGGGCTAGAGCAACTGTCCAAAGAGCGTGTCGGCCACGAGATGATCAAGCTGCTCTCTGCGCCCGACCCGTCGCCTGCGGTCGCCTCTATGGCCACATGCGGGGCGCTGTTGCGGATATTGCCGGGTGCGGGGGCCCATTTGCTTCCGGTTCTGGTTCACGTGGAAGAGGCCATGTCGATGTCGCCCGATCCAATCCGGCGGCTGGCGGCCATCGGAGGCATGGGCGACGTCGCAGAGGCGCTTCGGTTGTCGAACGACGATTCAAAGCGGCTGGCGCGGCTGGACGATGCGATGCACCACGACACCTCGGCCGAGGAAACCGGATACCGGATGGGCGCGTCCGAGGGGCTCTCGGCGCTTGCGCTCCGGTTCGCGCTGGCGGGCCGAGAGCCGGATCTGGCCGATGTCGACGCGTTGCAGGGTGGCGCAAAGCAGGTGTTTCCGCTGACAGGTCCCGACCTCATGCCGGCTTTGACTGGACCGGCGCTGGGCGACGCGCTTAGGCGGGCCGAAACAAGCTGGATCGCTTCGGGGTTTCGCAAGGACAAGGAAACCCTTACCAAAGAAGCATTAAGGGGATGACAGCGATTTCCTGATCGGCTATCCCGAAAGTGCAACCGTGGAGGGACGCAATATGGATTACGGGATCACCTATACTCAGCTCTGACTGACCGATCCTGTTCGGGCGGTCACCAACCACCGCCTTTGCCCATATTGCAGATTATAGCTCCAAGGAGCGTCCTCCTATGCTTCGATTCTTTGAAAACCTTGTCGATCCCTATCGCTCCTATGACGAGTCCGACGTGCCTCCTGCACGGCTCTGGCCGTTCATGCGCACCTATGTAGAGCCATTCCGCGCGATCTTTGTCTTTGCGATCGTGTTCAAGGCGATCGTCGCATTCGGGGACGTCGCGATCGTCTGGTACGTTGGGCGTTTGATCGACTTTCTTGCGCAGGGCGGCCCGACGACTGTCTGGGCGGACCACGGCAAAGAAATCCTGATTGTCGGCGCTGTGATCCTTTTTGTCCGGCCGCTGTTTTCCTTTGTCGATGTCGCGCTGCTGCACAACACGATCACGCCGAACTTTGGGACGCTGATCCGTTGGCGGTCGCACAGGCACGTCCTGCGGCAGCCCGTGGGCTGGTTCGAAAACGACTTTGCCGGACGCATCGCCAACCGCATTATGCAGACCCCTCCGGCCGCGGGCGAAGCGGTGTTTCAGGTTCTGGATGCGGTGACCTTTGCGCTGACGACCGTGATCGCGGCTGGGGTGATGTTTGCGGATGCCGACATTCGGCTGCTGATCCCGCTGGGCATCTGGATCGTTCTGTACCTGATGCTGATGAAGTGGACGGTCGTTCGCGCCGCGCCCGCGTCGACGGCGTCGTCCGATGCCCGTTCGGCAATCACCGGACGCGTGGTCGACAGCTATACCAACATCCATTCGGTGAAACTGTTTGCCCACCATGACCGCGAAGTCGACTACGCCAGGGGCGCGATCGAAGACGCGCGGCAGGCGTTCTTTCGTGAAATGCGGATCATCACGACGATGGACGTCACGCTGACGTTCCTGAACGGCATTCTGATCGTCGGCATTTCCGCCTTGTCGCTGTATCTGTGGTACATCGGGTCCATGACCGTGGGTGCCGTTGCTGCTGCGACTGCGCTGGTTCTGCGGCTGAACAACCTGACCTACTGGATCATGTGGGCGACGACGAACCTGGTTCAGTCGCTTGGCGTGGTGATGGAGGGGATGGAAACCATTGCCCAGCCGCTAAAGCTGGTCGACGCAGAGCGCGCTGGCCCCTTGGCGCTGACAAAGGGCGGGATCGAAATTCGGGATCTGTCGCATCACTACGGACGCGGGTCCGGCGGTATCGACGGCGTCACGATGACGATCCGCCCCGGTGAAAAGCTGGGACTGGTTGGCCGCTCGGGTGCGGGAAAATCCACGCTGGTTAAGCTCTTGCTCCGGTTTTATGACGCCGAGCGCGGGTCGATCCTGATCGACGGACAGGACGTGTCCGCGGTGACCCAAGACAGCCTGCGCCGTCAGATGGGAATGGTTCAGCAGGACACTGCTTTGCTGCATCGATCTGTGCGTGAAAACATCCTTTATGGCCGGCCCGAAGCAACCGAAGCCGAAGTGATCGAAGCGGCCAAGCGCGCCGAGGCGCATGCCTTTATCGCGGGTCTTCGCGACGAACAGGGCAACACCGGATATGACGCGCTGGTGGGTGAGCGCGGTGTCAAACTGTCCGGCGGCCAGCGCCAGCGGATCGCGCTTGCGCGGGTGATCCTGAAGGACGCTCCGATCCTGATCCTTGACGAAGCGACCAGCGCGCTGGACAGCGAAGTCGAGGCAGCGATCCAGTCGACCCTTTACGGCATGATGGAAGGCAAGACGGTCATCGCGATTGCGCACCGTCTGTCCACGATCGCGCGGATGGATCGGATCGTCGTCTTGGACGAAGGCCGCGTGATCGAGGACGGCACCCACGAGAGCCTTCTCGAACTGGGCGGCATCTATGCCAAGCTCTGGAACCGTCAGTCCGGCGGTTTCCTTGCCGACGATATCTCTGCCGAAGAATCCGGCGAATAGGAGTCACCATGCGTATCATTCCCCGCGCTCTCTTCCGCTGGGTCGAGGGCCAAGTTGACCCGTTCGCCCCCTTTCCGGCCCACACGCCGACCAAAAGCCCGATTGCCTACATTCGTTGGCACCTGCGCCCGTTTGGTCGCATCCTTTGGCTGGCCGCACTGGTGGCGACGGGCGTCGCGATCTTTGAGCTTTTGTTGATCTGGTACGCAGGTCGGCTGGTCGACCTGATGTCGGCGGGGTCCGAAGGTTTCTGGTCCGAACACGGAAGGGAACTGACGATTGCCGCGATCGGACTCTTGGTGCTGCGGCCCGTGATGGTGGCATTCAACGCGACGGTTCTGTTTTCCGGCATTTCGACCAACATGTTGCAACAGGCTCGGTGGCGGGCCTATTTGCAGCTGCTGGGGCAGCCTGTCGGGTTCTTTCAGAACGACTTTGCCGGTCGGCTGACCAACCGCGTCATGACCTCTGGCGGCTCTGTCGAAGATACGTCGTTCCTGTTGTTCGAAGCGTTTTGGCAGGCGGCGGCCTTTGCGGTCGCGACGCTGATCCTTTTGGCTGGCTTCAGCGTGTGGCTTGCGTTGCCGCTGGCGCTTTGGATCATTGGCTTTGTGGGCTTTACGCTGTGGTTTGCGCCAAGGGTCGGCAAAATGGCGGAAAAGAACAGCCACGCCAACAGCCGTGTCACGGCTCGGGTTGTCGACAGCTTTACCAATATCGAGGCGGTAAAGCTTTTTGCGCATGCAGAGCGTGAACAAAAATTCGCAAGGGCCGCGTTCCGTCGGCACTGGCTTCGGTTTGGTGCGCTCATGTCGATCTTTGCCGAACAGCAGGCCGCGATGGCGATCTTCAACTCGGCGGCGATGGCGTTGGTGATTGGCCCGTCGCTGTGGGTCTGGAGCAATGGCGGCCTGACCACCGGAGAGGTCGCGGCGGCCATCGCCATGGCGTTGCGCCTGAACACGATGACCGGCTGGATCATGTGGATGACCGTCCGAACGGCCGAGCATCTGGGCACGATCCGCGAGGCGCTGGAAAGCCTGTCCGTGCCGCAGACCGTTCTGGACGCGCCGGATGCAAAGGTGCTGACGGTAAAAGGCGGAGCCATCGCGATCAAAGGTCTGACCCACCACTACGGCAAGGGCCGCGGCGGGCTTGCCGGTATCGATCTGACCGTCAAAGCCGGAGAGCGCGTCGGACTGGTCGGACGGTCGGGCGCGGGCAAATCCAGTCTTGTGAACCTTATCCTGCGGCTGCGCGATGCCGAAGGCGGGTCGATCGAAATCGACGGTCAGAACATCGCCGAGGTCCGTCAGGACACGTTGCGCGCCGCCATCGGCATGGTCACGCAGGACAGCACGCTGCTGCACCGGTCGGTGCGGGACAACATCCTTTATGGGCGTCCCGACGCCTCTGAGGACGATGTGATCGCCGCCGCCAAAAAAGCAGAGTCCCACGACTTTATCCAAGACCTGAAGGATAGCGCGGGACGTCGGGGCTATAACGCCCTAGTGGGCGAGCGCGGTGTCCGTTTGTCCGGCGGCCAGCGCCAGCGGATTGCGCTTGCGCGGGTGATCCTGAAGGATGCTCCGATCCTGATCCTTGACGAAGCGACCAGCGCGCTGGACAGCGAAGTCGAGGCAGCGATCCAGTCGACCCTTTACGGCATGATGGAAGGCAAGACGGTCATTGCCATCGCGCACCGTCTGTCTACGATTGCGAAAATGGACAGGATCGTCGTTCTGGACAAAGGCCGCGTGATCGAGGACGGCAGCCACGACGATTTGCTGGACCAAGGCGGCGTCTATGCCGATCTGTGGAACCGGCAGTCCGGAGGCTTTCTGGCCGACGACCAGATGGAGGCAGCACAATGACAGCAAGAGCGGACATGGCGACCCGCGCGATGAACCGGATGTCGCGCTGGATACCGGCCTTTGACGCCGCTGCGCCAACTCCGCCGCCGCGCACCTTGCTGGCGTTCATGAAATGGGCGCTTGCGGGCAGCTTTGGCGTGTTGGGCGTGGCCTCGGTCGTTTCCGCTTTGGCGGGCACCGCCGAGGTGATTGCCGCGATGCTTTTGGGTGTTGTGATCGATGCGGCGGTGTCGTCGCACGGCGGTCCGGGGTTCTTTTCGTCCCATTCCCTGCTGCTCATCGCCTGCGCCGCGCTTCTGATCGGCTTCCGGCCCTTTGTTTTCGGGCTCAGCGCCGCCTTTCAGGCTGTGGTGATGAACCCGAACCTGAACGTCCTGATCCTGTCGCGGCTGCATCGCTGGACCTTGGGTCAGGACGTGACGTTCTTTGACAACGACTTTGCCGGTCGTATCGCGCAAAAACAGATGCAAACCGCGCGCGCCATGACCGAAGTGACGGTCGAAACCATCAACACCATCGTGTTTGCCCTGTCGTCGATCATTGCGACGGCGCTTTTGGTGGTGTCGATCGACTGGCGGGTGGCCGTGATCCTTGGGGTCTGGCTGTGCGGCTACTTGCTGTTCATCACAAAGGCCTTGCCGCGTATTCGCGTGAAAGCAGAAGGCCGTGCTGCCGCGCGCGCGCGCGTCACCGGTCAGGTCGTGGACACGATCACCAACATCAAGACGGTAAAGCTGTTTGCCCACGCCGACCACGAAGACCGCGCGGCGATCGGGGCGATGGATCGCTACCGCGAGCGGACTCTGGAATACGGGGTCGTTTCGACCAGTTTCCGGTTCTATCTGATGATCATTGCCGGCATTTTGCCGGTGTTGCTTGTCGGGGAAACGCTTTGGCTGACCTCGACCGGCGAAGCCACCGCGGGCCAGATCGCCACCGCCGGAGCCGTGTCTCTGCGGATCGCCCAGATGACGGGTTGGGTCAGTTTCACGCTGATGGGACTTTATGCCAATATCGGCGAAGTCGAAGACGGCATGCGCACACTCACCCCGTCGCACCGCCTGACCGAAAAGCCCGATGCCGAAGCCCTGCCACCGTCCCGCGAAATCGTGTTCGACGACGTGACCTTTGCCTATGGGCGCGCGACCGGCGGGATCAAGAACGTGACGCTCCACATCCGTCCCGGTGAAAAGATCGGCGTTGTCGGGGCCTCGGGGGCCGGAAAATCGACGCTCGTCGCGTTGCTGCTGCGTCTCTACGACACCGAGGGCGGCGCTGTGAGGGTCGGCGGTCGCGACGTCCGCGACGTCACGCAAGAGTCGCTTCGCCGGAACATCGGGATGGTCACGCAGGAAACCGCGATGTTCAACCGGTCGGCGCTGGACAACATCCGCTACGGACGGCCCGACGCCAGTTCCGAAGACGTCGTTGCCGCCGCCGAAAAGGCAGAGGCCCACGGGTTCATCAAGGACCTCCGCGACCACAAAGGCCGGACCGGCTACGAAGCCTATCTGGGCGAGCGTGGCGTCAAGCTTTCGGGCGGGCAGCGCCAAAGGATCGCTTTGGCCCGCGCCATGCTGAAGGACGCGCCGATCCTTGTGCTGGACGAAGCGACCAGCGCCTTGGACAGCGAAGTCGAAGCCGCGATCCAGTCCGCGCTTGAAAAAGCGATGGAGGGCAAGACCGTCGTCGCTATCGCCCACCGTCTGTCCACGATTGCGCGGATGGATCGGATCGTCGTCATGGACAACGGCGCGATCGCAGAAGACGGCACCCATGCCGAACTGCTGGCACTGGGCGGGCTTTATGCTCGGTACTGGAACCGACAGTCGGGCGGATTTATCGGGATCGAGGAAGCGGCGGAATAACATGCTAAAGATCGCGTCAGTCACCCAAAGCGGTCTTGGCCGCGCCGAAACCGGCGAACACCTGCCCCGCGTCCTTCCGGGCGAGGAGGTCGAGCAGGCCGCCGATGGCAGCGTTCGCATCATCACCGCATCCCCCGACCGCGTTGCGGCGCCGTGCCGGCATTTCAAGTCCTGTGGCGGCTGCGCGATGCAGCATGCCGCGGACAGCTTTGTGGCGGACTGGAAATGCGGGATCGTGACCCGCGCCTTGTCTGCTCACGGGATCGCCGCCGACATCCGGCGGATCGAAACCTCTCCTCCGAATTCGCGGCGCCGTGCGAAACTGGCAGGGCGGCGGACAAAAAAGGGGACGTTGATCGGCTTTCATGGCCGCGCCTCGGACACGTTGATCGAGGTGCCGGACTGCCAGCTTATGTCGCCCGCGCTGATGGCAGCGATGCCTGCGCTGCACGCGATCACAGCGATTGCCGCCAGTCGCAAGGCCGAGGTCGCGCTGACCGTGACCGAGTCGACGTCCGGTCCGGACATCCATATCGACACTGAAAAGGAACTTACCCCGCAAATCAGGGTCGAACTTGCCGCCGTTGGCCAGTCGCACGGTGTGGCGCGGCTTGTCTGGAAGGACGAACCGGTCGTCACCCTGAACCCTCCGGCCCAAAGATTCGGCAAGGCGCTGGTTCTGCCGCCGCCGGGGGCATTCCTGCAGGCCACAAAGGCGGGTGAGGCATCGCTGTTGGGATCGGTCCGCGACATCGTCGGTGGCGCAAAGCGCATCGCCGACCTCTTTAGCGGCTGCGGCACCTTTGCCCTGCCCTTGGCCGAAGGTGCCGACGTCCACGCGGTCGAAGGAGAGCCCGAAATGGTCGCCGCTCTGGATCGCGGGTGGCGGGAAACGACCGGCCTACATCGCGTCACAACCGAGTCCCGCGATCTTTTCCGGCGTCCGTTGTTGCCCGATGAACTGGCCCGCTTTGACGCGATCGTGATCGACCCGCCGCGCGCCGGATGCGAAGCCCAGATCCGCGAAGTCGCAGCGTCAGACGTCGGCGTCGTCGCGATGGTATCCTGCAATCCGGTCACTTTTGCCCGTGATGCCAAGACCTTGCTGGATAGCGGCTTTGCTTTGACGTCGATCGATGTGGTCGACCAGTTCCGCTGGTCTCCGCATGTCGAACTGGTCGGCGGATTTCGCCGCTAGGCCAGCTAGTCCCTGTTCAGGTTCAACAAAACGGGGTATGGGCTGGCAAAACGGCAAAAAGTCCGAGGCAGGCAAAATGAAAGCAGTTCGCGCCCTTTTAGTATTGGCGGTCGTCCTTGGTTTGGCGTCCTGCGCCAGAGCTCCGTCAGGTGCATATACCGGCCCCGAAGTCACCCGCATCTATGTGTTCAAGGACTCGCGCCGGCTATATCTGATGAATGGCGACACCGCGCTTCGAAGCTATGAATTCGAGCTTGGATTTTCGCCCGAAGGGCACAAGGCGCAGGAAGGCGATGGCCGCACACCCGAAGGCGCCTACGTCATCAACCGCCTGAATCCCCGCAGCCAATATCACCTGTCTCTCGGGATATCCTATCCCAACCGCGTCGACGTCGCGAAAGCGGACGCAATGGGGGTCGAGCCGGGCGGGGATATCTTTATTCACGGAACGCCGGCGCGATTTGCCGGACAGGATGACTGGACCGCGGGCTGTATCGCCGTCACCAACGAAGAAATCGAAGAGATTTTCGCGATGGTTCGGGTCGGAACCCCGATCTACATCTACCCCTGAGTGCCCAGCGCCGGCGCCGCAGAGGTGGTGCCGGTGACAAAGGTCCACCAGATCTTGCCCGAGTTTTCCTGAAACCATGCGAAGCCGATCAGCGTTGCGGTCCGGTCCAGCAGGACCGAGCGCGTGTCGGCCTCGGACATCCATGCGGCAAGGGTTTCCATCTCGGTTTCGTAGGTCTCAGAGATGGTTTCGCCCATGATGCGGCCGGTAAAGCCGACGCGGCGCGCACGATCCAGCGGCGACGACCCGTCAGAGCCAAAGTGCCACGGGCGGTTCTGCACCGCCATGTCGCGGGAATGGGTCGCGGCTGCTGCGTTCAGCTTGGTGTCAAACGCCACCGCCGGCGCACCCGCCGCCGACCGCAGCGTGTTCAGACCATCAAGAAACCGGAACATGACCTCGTTCGGGTCATTGTCGTTCACGTGATACACGCCGGGCAGAGGGAGCCCGTCCGGTCCGATCCGTCGAGCGGCAGGGGCGCAGGCCGCAAGGGTTGCCAATCCGGCACCTACAATCATGAATCGACGGTTCATCTGTTCACCTTCGTGTTTGGTCTGAAGCTCCTTAGCTTGCCGCGCATAACACTTCAAACGAAGTCGGCAAAGGTCTGCTCAATTGACAATTGTTTGAATTGCAGCGACACGCCCGATTTCATATCAGCGTCTCACACATGCTGCCGCCTCTCGTATCAGGAGACCAGACCATGACCGACCCCCGTGACACCGGTTTCAGCCGTCGGGCCTTTATTGCGGCTGCCGCTGCTGCGTCGGGCACCTCGGCGATGGCGCAGGCAAACCCGACGACCGCCAACTCGACCGAGATCGAAGGCGACATTTCCCAGTCGACCCGCCGCAACATGTCGAGCTTTCGGTCGCTGGAGTGGCAGCCCTATTTCAATTCGCTTCGCGGCGGCGCGATCCTTGTCGATATCCAGTCCCGCGCGCTGCACTACTGGTCGCAGGACGAAAGCGTGTACAAACTGTACCCGACCTCGGTTCCCGCGACCGAGGACCTGACCCGTCGCGGTAACACGGAAATCGTGCAAAAGGTTGTCGGCCCCGAGTGGCGCCCGACCCCCGCGATGAAGGAACGTAACCCCGACTGGCCGGACTACATCGGCCCCGGACCTGAAAATCCGCTGGGCACTCATGCGCTGTACCTGTCGTGGCAGTTCTACCGCATCCATGGCACCCACGACACGCGCAAGATCGGTCGCCGGTCGTCGAACGGCTGCATCGGGCTTTATAACGAACACATCGCAGAGCTTTACAGCCTGACCAGTGTCGGAACCCAAGTGCTGATCATTTGACCGGCAACCGTCAGACCAAAATGAACCGGGGCCCCGCAGGGCCCCGTTTTCGTTTCAGTCGGTCCAACCTCTCAGGTTGTCCTGAACCAGCCCGAACAGCGCATCTACATGCGCAGCATCGTCGTTCAGACAGGGAATATAGGTAAAGCTCTCGCCTCCGGCGTGCTCAAAGCTTTCGCGGATTTCTTCGTTGATCTCTTCGAGCGTCTCGATGCAGTCGGCGGAAAAGGCAGGCGCCATCACGGCGATGTTCTTCACACCTTTTTCAGCCAGTCGCGCGACCTCTTCCACCGTGTAGGGCTTTAGCCATTCTTCGGGTCCGAACTTTGACTGGAAGGTCGACGTGATCTTGTCCCGACCCCAACCCAGCTTTTCCTGCAGCAGACGCGTCGTCTTAACGCACTGGCAATGGTAGGGGTCGCCCTCGATCAGGTAGCGCTTTGGCAGTCCGTGATAGGAGCAGACCAGCATGTCGGGCGTCTTATCCAGCTTGGCGTAGGCAGAGGTCACCGACTTGGCCAGCGCATCGATATAGGCGGGGTCTTCGTAATAGGGGGCGATGACACGGGCCGAGGGCTGCCAGCGCTGCTTCATCAAGGCACGGAAAAACTGGTCGTTGGCCGTGGCCCAGGTCGCGCCCGCATAGTGCGGATAAAGCGGAAAAAACAGGATCCGGTCACAGCCGGCATCGATCATTTCCTGCACCTTCGACTCGGTCGACGGATTGCCGTAGCGCATGCAGAAATCGACCAGCACGTCAGAGCCGTAGGCGTCCTCGATCTTTGCCTTCAGCGCGTTGGTCTGGTCGCGGGTGATCGTCATCAGCGGGCTTTCGTCCGCGTCGTTGTTCCAGATCGACCGATAGGCCGCGCCGGATTTGCGCGGGCGGGTGGTCAGGATGATCAGTTGCAAAAGCGGCTGCCACAGCCACGGTGAATAGTCGATCACGCGGCGGTCGGACAGGAACTCTCCCAGATAGCGGCGCATCGACCAGTAATCCGTTGCGTCAGGTGTGCCAAGGTTGGCAACAAGCACGCCGATTTTCGCGGGTCGCATGGCGGGGTGATCGGCCGGAGCATGAACCGGACAGGCGGCCTTTTCACCTTGGACTGCTGGGAATTTAGGGTTGTTCATCATGCTTCCTGCTGGGTTCGGACATATTCAGAAACTGAGATAACCGGAAAACGGCGAAGGTCAAACCTCTCCCTTGGGGAGTTTTAGCTCTGGTGTGCCCAGCGCGTCGGCCAGCCGCTGAGCTGCCGATCCGGGGCGAAGTGGCTTTTGCTGGCTGGGATCGGGGGCCCAGCCGGTCAGGACGATGATTTCGAACGTCGCAGGTATCCTGCCGTCCGCGGTCCCGAAGTGTTCGGAATAGAGTCTCGCGGCCTCGAGCATGACGGCGCGGCGGGTCGGTCGTTTCAGGCGGGCAGCAAGCGCGTTGGTTTCCCCCATCGCCCGAAGGTCGCGCATTAGGTGCAGCGGGCTTTCGTAGGTCACGGTCAGCTGGATCGCGTCCGCCACCGGCAATGCAAAGCCGGCACGCTGCAACAGGCCGCCCAGATCGCGGATCTCTGCCATCGGAAGCACTCGGGGCGACATCCCGCCGGTCACACGGGCCTCGGCCTCGGCCAAGGCGGCGCGCAGTTCGTGCAATGTCTGACCGCCAAACAGAGCCGCAATCATCAATCCGTCGGGGCGCAGGGCATGGCGACACTGGACAAGCTGGCCAACCGGATCGTTGGCCCAATGCAAGGCAAGGGCATGCAGAACCAGATCATGTGACTCGGGGCGCAGGGCCAGTGTTTCATCGTCGTCGGCGACCGTCGCGTCGGGCAGGACGGCGGCGTAGGGCGCGACGACGGGTCCGACAATCGCAGGAGTGCTAAAGGATTTGTTAACCTCGAGTAGACGATCATGCAGTTCGTCGGCCAAGGCGTCGTGCAGGAACAGCGCAGGCGCACCGGACCGTCCGGCTCGGCGGCGGTTACGGGTCAGGGCAGGTCGGTCGGTCAGGACAGGGGGCGTGGTCATAGCCGTGACTTATGGCGTTTCATCGGTGTTGCAAAGCCTCGCGCGTGCGGTCTTTCCGCCGCAATGCGCGCTATGTGACCAAACCACGATCGAAGATTTCGTGTTTTGCCATAGCTGCTGGGCAGCGGCAGAGTTCATCGCCGGATCGGTTTGCGACTCTTGCGGCTGTCAGGTGCACGGCGGGTCCGAAGGCGTGGTTCATTGTGACGACTGTCTGGCAAACCCCCGCCCATGGGGCAGGGGCCGCGCGGCGATGATCTATTCGGGCAGCGCGCGGCGACTCGTCCTGGGGCTCAAATACGGCGACCGGACCGAGCTGGCAAAGACCGCTGCGCGGCTGTTGATGACGGCTCTTGGCCCAATCCGGCCCGACGCGCCCGTGTTTGTGCCGGTTCCGCTGCAGTACCGCCGACAACTGCGCCGTCGGTATAACCAGTCCGCCCTGATGGCGCGGGCACTTGCCGATCTGATCGGCCCGTCGGCAATCTACGAACCCCAGTCGATCCAGCGACAAGGCGGCAGCGGCTCTTTGCGCGGATTGACCCGCGACGAACGGTTCGGGACGTTGGCGGACTCTATCTCGCCCCACCCGAAACACGGGGCGCGGCTTAGGGATAGAAACGTGGTTCTGATCGACGATGTGATGGCGACCGGCGCGACACTATCGGCGGCGACACATGCCAGCTTTGCGGCCGGGGCAAAGTCGGTATGCGTGTTGACACTGGCCCGCGCGACAAAAGATGCCTAAATCATGCGTGGGCATGATTGTATGAGGCACCCTATGAAACCGGTCGAAATCTACACCTCGCCGACCTGCGGCTATTGTCACGCGGCAAAGCGGCTCTTGTCGTCCAAAGGCGTGAGCTATTCCGAAGTCGACGTGGTCCGCCATCCAGAGCGGCGCGAGGAAATGACAAAGCGGTCGAACGGCGGTCGGACGGTTCCGCAGATTTTCATCGGCGGATCCCATGTCGGCGGTTGCGACGACCTGTACGCGCTTCAGGATGCGGGCAAGCTGGACGCATTGCTGGCTTGATGCGTGCGGCGCTGTTCCAGCTGACGTCGGGGGATCGTCCTTCTGATAATATCGCGACACTTCGGGCGATGATCGCCGAGGCCGTGGCCAACGGGGCCGAGGCCGTTTTTACGCCCGAGGTGACCAACTGCGTGTCGATGGACCGGCGCCATCAGAAAGAGGTGCTGACGGACGAGCCGCAGGACCCGACGATTGCGGCAATGCGAAAAGAGGCCGCAAGTCATAAGATCTGGATTGCGCTGGGGTCGGTGGCCGTGACCTCGGACGATCCGGACCACCGATTTGCCAACCGGTCCGTGCTGATTTCTCCGCAGGGCGAGGTCGTGGCCCGCTATGACAAAATCCACATGTTCGACGTCACCGTGTCCGAGTCGGAGACATATCGCGAATCGGCTGGCTATCGGCCCGGTTCTGCGGCTGTGACGGCGAAAACGCCGCTTGCGACATTTGGCCTCTCTGTCTGTTACGACCTTCGTTTTCCACAACTTTACCGTGCGCTGGCACAGGCCGGAGCGGAAATTCTGCTGGCTCCGTCCGCCTTTTCGCCAGTGACCGGCGCCGCCCATTGGCATGTTCTGCTGCGCGCGCGGGCCATAGAAACCGGCTGTTTCGTGATCGCCGCGGCCCAGACCGGCACCCACCCCGCGACCTCTGGGCGGGCGCGTCAGACATACGGACACAGCCTGGTTGTCGCGCCTTGGGGCGAAATTTTGTTAGACGCCGGCACCGAGCCGGGGGTGTTCATGGTCGACCTTAACCTTGACGAGGTGGCGGCGGCTCGGGGTAGGGTACCTTCTCTGACGCACGACCGTCCCTTTGAAGGCCCCTAATGAAATCCCAAACTGACAGTCTGGCAGTGATGCTCTTCAGCGAGATCCTGATGTTGGATCAGCTGGCACGCACCGCTGTCGGTCGCGCCCTGCCCAAGGGAATGGAGCTGTCGCAGTTTTCGGTGCTGAACCATCTGGCTCATACCGGTCACGAACGGACACCCGCCCAGATCGCGCGCGCGTTTCATCTGACGCGCGGGGCAATGACGAACACGCTGAACAAACTGGAGTGGGCCGGTTGGGTCCATATCCGTCCCGATTGGGACGATGCCCGCCGCAAACTGGTTTCTCTTAGCCCGTCCGGACTGATTGCCCGCGATCAGGCTTTGGCTGCGATCACTCCGATCATCGGGGACGAAGTCGAAAAGATCGGCGCCGACCGTGTCCGCGTCGTGCTGCCCGTCCTCCGAGAGCTCCGGATCAAGCTGTCGACCGCTGAATGAGTTTCCGGTCTTTGGGAATGAAAAGCGAGATCGTCGTTCTGGGCGATGCCGCACGAATCGACTGGCGACAGGACGTTGCCGTTCTGCGAACGCCCGAACAGCCGGATTTCTGGTTTGGCAACAGTCTGATCTTTCGTCACCGGCGGGTCGAGCCAGCAGCCCAGATCGCGGCCTTCAGGGCCGAGTTTCCCACGGCCCGACACATCGTTCTGCAATGGGACGATCCTCAGATGGTCCCCGACGCGCGGCACGACGCCCTAAGAGCCCAAGGGTTCGATATCGAGGCTGTTGATGTTCTGACGCTGTCCAAACCGGTTCAAGAGTCTGCGATTCCAATAGGTTACGACGTTCGAGCCCTGCGATCGGAAACGGACTGGGACCAGTTGGTCGCGCTGTCGCATGATATCGGTGTGACAGAGGACGGGCATGATCCCGATTTGCACCTAGGGTTCGTTCGCGACCACGTCGCCGCCCACAGACGCGCCGTTAATGTAGGTCGGGCAGAGTGGTTCGGTGCATTTCACGGCGGAACCTTGGCCGCCGCACTGGGGATCTATGTCAGCACCGAGGTCGCGCGGTTTCAGTCGGTCATGACGGCGGCACCCCACCGCCGCAGGGGACTTTGCGCGGCGCTTATTCCCGTAGCGATCCGCTGGGCCAAATCGAAAGAGCCCGATGCGGTGCCCGTGATTATCGCAATGTCCGACGAGCCGCCCGGCCGCATCTATCGTCGCGCCGGTTTTGCCTTGGCCGAAAAGCAGGTCTCGGCCTGCCGCCGTCCCGAAAAAGGCGTCAACGCCTGACGCAGGCGGTCACATAATTCACGGACAAATCGCGATCGCTGATCCGCCACGACCAAGTGATCGGGTTGAACTGAAAGCCTTTGCGGTCGACCGGATCTAGCCCCGCGCTACGGAGCAGATCGAGCAGTTCGTCAGGAGTGATGAACTTTGACCACTCATGCGTGCCGCGAGGCAGCCAGCGCATGACCACCTCGGCCCCGAAGATCGCCATAGCGTAGCTTTTGGGGTTGCGGTTGATCGTTGAACAGATGTGCAGCCCGCCAGATTTCAGCAATTGACGGCAGGCAGTCAGATAGGCCAGCGGATCGGCCACGTGTTCCACAACTTCCATGTTCAGAACGACATCGAACTGTTCACCTGCTTCGGCCATCGCCTCTGCGGTGGTGTGGCGATAGTCGATCTTTAGGCCGGATTGCTCTGCATGGATTTGCGCCACGGGAATGTTGCGTGCCGCTGCATCGGCGCCAACGACGGTGGCCCCCAGCCTCGCCATAGGTTCGCACAGCAACCCACCCCCGCAACCGATGTCCAACAGCCGGAGCCCCTCAAACGGCAAGTCGGCAGCCAGATCCCGACCGAACTCGGCGGCGATCTGGCGCGTGATATAGTCCAGACGCACCGGATTCATCATGTGCAGCGGCTTGAACTTACCGTCCAGATCCCACCATTCGGCTGCCATCGCCTCGAATTTGGCGATTTCGGACGGGTCGACTGTTGTCTGTGTAGTTGCCATTTCTGGTCCTGATCGTGGAATATTTCTTTGGGTCGCTATATAGATCAATCATGGACAGAGTCTCTGGTCAAAGCCGCAGGGTGACGCACCTTTTCCCGCCGATCGAGCCGTTCGATCAGCGAATGCTGGATGTTGGCGATGGACATGAGGTCTACGTAGAGCAATGCGGCAATCCTGACGGCAAGCCCGTTGTCGTGTTTCACGGTGGACCCGGAGGCGGATGCAGCCCGGCGATGCGCCGCTATTTTGACCCCGAACACTACCGGATCATCCTG
>JALQXR010000401.1 GCA_023263105.1 Marivivens sp.
TAACACCGAACTTTGAGCATGAACCCATCGCATACAGAGATTGAGGACGAGTTGCATACCTTCGCAACTTGTTCTAGAGCTTTGCGCCTCTTGCAATAAATTCAAAACTCACCTGGGTGAACCTCCCCTGATTTCGGGGCCTCCAAAGAACTCAGCAGGCAATCAACACTTTCACTCTGAAAACTACCAGAGGATTTGCGTGCGTCTGCATATTACTGCGTTTCTATCGAATGAAACAGAACACGCGCACGCACAGTAAAGCGGAGACGCGCGCGCGCGCGGAATCAACTACGCGCGCACGTACCCCACGTGTGTGTGCGAGTATGGGGGTTGAGTGAGTGAGTGAGTGAGTGTGTGTGTGTGTGTGTGTGTGTGTGTGTGTGCGAGTGTGGGGGGTGAGTGCGTGAGTGTTTGTTTGTGTAGGAGGGTGATTGAGTGAGTGAGTGAGTGTACGAGTGTGATGGTTGAGTGAGTAAGTGAATGGGTGTCTGTGTCTGTGCGCGTGAGTGTGCGCGAGTGTGGGGTTGAATGAGTGTGTGTGTGTGTGTGTGTGTGTGTGTGTGTGTGTGTGTGTGGGAGTGTGGAGGGTGAGTGCGTGAGTCTTTGTTTGTGTGTGTGTGTGTTTGGGGTGAGTGAGTGAGTATTGTGTGTATGTTTGTGTGTGCGAGTGGGGGTT
This sequence comes from Marivivens sp., assembly GCA_023263105.1. Taxonomy (GTDB): domain Bacteria; phylum Pseudomonadota; class Alphaproteobacteria; order Rhodobacterales; family Rhodobacteraceae; genus JALQXR01. The sequence goes on from JALQXR010000401.1 coordinate 677, forward strand.
GAGTGATTGAGGTTGTGAGTGTGTGTGTGAGAGTGTGAGTGAGTGAGTGAGTGAGAGTGTGTGTCTGGGAGTGTGGAGGGTGAGTGCGTGAGTCTTTGTTGTGTGTGTGTGTGTGTGTGTGTTTGGGGTGAGTGAGTGAGTATTTGTGTGTATGTGTGTGCGTGTGTGTGTGCGAGTGAGGGGGGTGAGTGCGTGAGTGTTTGTTTGTGTAGGGGGGTGAGTGAGTGAGTAAGTGAGTGAGTGTACGAGTGTGATGGTTGAGTTAGTAAGTGAATG
>JALQXR010000402.1 GCA_023263105.1 Marivivens sp.
GTTCTTGCGATGAAGCTCGTCGCGCAGGCGCACGATCAACGGGAAAATGACAGCCATCGGGCGGTTGTCGGTGTGACCACCGCTATCAGCTTCGACGGCAATGTCGTCTGCCATCGGGACATGCTGCGCCATCTCACCCTGCTCTTTTGTGACCTGGCCCGCAGCGACGAGTTGTTCCACGACGTCGCGCGGTGGAGCGCTGAGAGCCATCGTCGCAAGCTCCGTGCGAGACACCTTGAATATGATCTTGTTGTCCGCGACCACCGTGCCGTCGGGCCTGCGCCGAAGGCCCGCGACGCGGTACCACACCAGGTTCGACGTCAAGTGGGTGAACGCGCTCGCTTCCACGACTCGAACCCCGCGCTTTAGAAACAGCTCGACTCCGCCGCGCTCGAGGGTTTCGTCAAAGGGTGAGTGGATCAAGTTGACAGCAAACGGCCCATCCGGAAGAGAGGTCTGTATCTTGTCCAGTGCTGCCTCCACTGTAGCGAGCGGCAGGCCGCCAGCACCAAACGACGCGAGCATGCGTCTCTTGCCAGCAGCTACCACCAACTCAGCCGACGCGATACCTTTGGCCATGGCACCCGTGTACAGAGGGTAGTCCACCCCGTACGCGGCGCAGAACGTTCGATCCCCGAGGGCGCTCGGCGCTACGGGGGCGATGTCCACAGTAGCGCCCGGTGCGCGCCCGGGCAGCACCACGTGTTCGTCCGCTCGCAGAAGAGCGGCGACGAGGTCCGCCTTTGCCACGACGCCACGGGCAGCACCCATCGTGCTGCGCTGGTGCTGTTGCTGGTGCTGTTGCTGGTGCTGTTGCTGGTGCTGTTGCTGGTGCTGTTGCTGGTGCTGTTGCTGGTGCTGGTGCTGGTGCTGGTGCTGGTGCTTGTGCTGCTGCGTGGCGCTGGGCAGGATTTGCAGAGCGATGTTCTTGAAGTCCACAACGATCT
>JALQXR010000403.1:0-467 GCA_023263105.1 Marivivens sp.
GTTTGGTTCCCATTGCCGACTCCCATGACACTCAGCGGTCTCAACCTTTTATTTGAACTGGTTTAAGACCATATCGGATTGCCATCCTGGCACATTCTTGTGCCCACTTGTCACCGCACAGGTTGGCGACAGATCCTGGGTCAATAAGTAGTGATGGTCTTCCATCGGGGAGCCTTGTTTCGGAGTGGAACATGATTTCACGGTCCGATCCTCCGATGAGATCCTCTTGATGGTTGCTCGGGGACATGGCACCAGGATTGATGTCATGTGTCATGTTTGAAGATGCCCAAGCATGTTGACCTTGCATCCAGTCTCGGCCATCGAGGTATGTACTGGGCAGTACTATAAAACTGCTGGGATCCCTCGTTCGGCGATGGACGCTAGCTGATCGTGACCTAGGAAATGCAGAGTACGAGGAGCGTAATGGTCTGTAAGCGCTCCTGGAACTCTGAGAGTCCGGAGTTCCC
>JALQXR010000403.1:477-931 GCA_023263105.1 Marivivens sp.
CTGTGCTCAGGTGTTCCCATATGGTGCAACGTGGGTCCCGTTCTCCGGCCACGATTGGTCGGTTCTGGGCTTGATGCACCATTTAGGGCTTGCCTGGGGTCAGGCTCTATTTGTTGTTCAGGATCAGATTGTTCAGAATCTGAACGACCAGGATTGATCGATTCAGCATTTTGATCCAGATTTGACTGACCATGATTGATCAGTCGGTCTGCACTGGGATGCCTGTGATTGGGCCATAGGTTGGGGGCTCCAGGTTGTGTTATGTGATCACTACCTATGTAGTCCCACATGGCTATGATGGAGCCTTGGCCTCGACAGTTGGGGCAGTCAGGTTGATCCTCATTGACTGCCAACATTCCTGACATCCAACAGTCTGAGTGGAAGACATGCCTACATCGTAGTCTAACCACTCGTTGACCGTGTTCCAGTTCCTCCTGGCAGATAGTGCAGGTCC
>JALQXR010000404.1 GCA_023263105.1 Marivivens sp.
CCCCCCCGAGTGTGGGTTTGTGGTGTGTGGGTGTGGGTGTGGGTGTGGGTGTGGGTGTGTGCATGTGTGTGTAGCTATATGGTTTGGCATTCCTTGGAACCTGTGGCACAGCACTAGGGGGCGGGGCTGGCCTGCACATGGCCAGCTTGGGCGCAGGCACCATAGCAGTAGGGCATCGTATGGCCTCTGGCGGACTCTGAGGGCGAAGGGTGCTCCCTGTGGTGTGTCCCCTGCTGGGGGAGTGTAGTCTGATGCGAAACAGGTCCGCGAGCGTCGAGCCCCCCCTTTGGCTGGCTGCAGCGCCGATTGCGGGGGCGCTGGGTCGGCTGGTGCTGCTGGTAGCGGAGGCTGGGCTCCTGGCGGGTGGTGCTGCTGGGGCGGGGCTGCCTGCTGGGGCGCCCGGCCATCCTGCGGGACCCGGCATCGGTTGCGGGCCATTCTGCGCTCGCTGTAGGCCTGCAGCGCTGCCAGCTGTCGCGCCATTGCTCCCCGGCTTACGAAGTACGGCCGCCTGCTCAGACCTGCTTGCGGGCCCGCACCCAGCGGGACCAAGGAGTGGGCCCTATTGATAAATGCCCCTAGAAAGGGGGGTGGTCCCACCGAGTGCCTCTTGAGAGCCACGAACGCCACCCGGAGGACCCTGGCCCGCTCATGCAGTGAGAGGGCCACCCCCTGCAGTGACGACTGCGGCGTTGGGGGCAGCGCCCGGCCCGCTGTGGCCTCAAAGTCCAGGGCCAGCTCGATGAAGGTCACCTGACCCGCCCCCGGTGGCATCCAGTGCAGTTGGGCCAGCCAGAGCAGGAGATCCACCAGGAATGCCTGCTCCCAGCCCCACTCGGACGGACTCATGTGTGCGTGTGTGTGTGTGTGTGTGTGTGTGTGTGTGTGTGCGTGCGTGGGATGTGCTTTTAAAGAGG
>JALQXR010000406.1:286-890 GCA_023263105.1 Marivivens sp.
GGCGGAGGGTATTGAGGGCCTCCTGGCGTGAGCCGGGGGGAGTGGTAATGTGGTAAACATAGTGATCCTCCGAGACCTGAGTGGTGGAGGAGTGGAGGAGGTATCAGCCCGGCACGTGCTGCCTCCCTCCCTCGCCCTGTTGGCGTGGAAGGGGATCAGTACGGGCTGGGGCCTGTTGGGTCCCGCCGCCCTGCACTTGCAGGTCCCTTGCCCCCCTACCCTCCCCCTGCCCTACCGAGCAGGGGCGGTGGCCTCGTCCACCACCGCTGGGTAGGCCAACCAGTGCCTCCTTGCCTACTCCCCACCAGCCGCCCCTTCCGCCGTCCTAGCCCCGCGGTCTCTCAGCGCACTTCGCCCTCTGTCTTTCTGCTCTCTCTTAGTTTAGTTTTTCCTTTTATTTACTTGACTTTGTAGTTCTGCAGTTTGTTCATGTACGTGTACTGGGTCTCGCCCCCTCCCCCCCCGCCTGGTTGCCCTACATGTAGTCCCCGCTCTTGGTAGTTTATTTTTTGGCATCCGCTGGCGTTAGCCCGTTTCCTAATAAAAAAAAGAAGGATCGGGGAGTGACCAATGGAACCCCAGCGACTGCCAGAGCTCCTTCTTG
>JALQXR010000407.1 GCA_023263105.1 Marivivens sp.
TTTTGGGGATGTTTCAGTTTTTGTCGTCCAATGCGTCCAACACGTCCAATAGCACGTCCTATAGCACGTCCTATAGCGGACGGGCAACCGGCAACCGGTTGCCGAAGCGGTTGCCCACACGTCCTACGCGTCCTACGCGTCCTACGCGTCCTACACGTCCTACGCGTCCTACAGTGCGTCCTACGCGTCCTACAGTGCGTCCAACCACCGCGGCAACCGGTTGCCGGTTGCCCGTCTACGCCGTCCAACAGCCCGTCCAACAGCCCGTCCACCAGTTTTTTGCCCCCCCCACCCCCCCCCCTACCGTGAGCTGGTATCTCCGGCCTCTGTGCTGGCGATGCAGCAGTGCAGAGTGGGCGTGCAATCCGTGCGAGGGTTTGGGCTGCAGCTGTGGTGGTGGTGGTGGTGGTGGTGGTGGTGGTGGTGGTGGTGGTGGTGGTGGTGGTGCACCGGGGGACCCCAACCCTAACCCCAACCCTAACCCCACCCGTTCTGTGTTCGTTCGCGTGGAGGTCAAGGGAAGGGATACAAGAGTGGAACACACACAACACGATTGCACAATTACGCGGTGACCCACAGACATTGCTACGCCTGGACCTGAATTTGCCATGAGCGGGGCATCAGCGAGCGTTCCCGACTCCCCCTACTGGCCCAACCCTAACCCCAACCCTAACCCTAACCAGTGTGCCTTCGTTCTGCTGTGCGCATGTCCCTTCAGACCCCACCACCATGCCCATGCCCCCGTACCCCGACTCCTACCTCCCGGACACGGAGGGCAACTATCGCCTTGTTGCAATCGAGTGGAACGACCTCACCCCAAGGGCTCCGGTGATATGGCAGGTCACTTCTTGCCTTTGTATTGTCTATTGCCCTTGT
>JALQXR010000408.1 GCA_023263105.1 Marivivens sp.
GCCTATTTTCTGGGATTTTACACGCCCCTCGCGGGCAGTGGTATTTGGCTTGGGCTTGTTGCGGGCCTCAGCTTTGCCGCGATAGGATTATCGGAGCGTTTTCGCCGTTATCTTGCAAACTATGATGCGGCGACTGCCTAATCCGTTAGGCTGTCGCAGAACGCTTTGATCCGTGCGCAGGCATCGACCAATACGTCATCTGACGTTGCATAGCTCACGCGAAAATGTGGTGACAAACCAAAGGCGGCGCCGAAAACGACGGCTACGCCTGTGCTCTCCAATAACGCCATGGCGAAATCTTCGTCGTTTTCAATTGTTTTGCCCTCGGGCGTTGTTTTGCCGATTAACCCCGCAATCGAGGGGTAAACGTAAAATGCGCCTTCGGGGACGGGGCATGTGATCCCGGCAATTGCATTAAGTGCGGACACAACCAAATCGCGTCGACGATGAAACGCGGTGTTGTTTTGTGCGATAAAATCTATTGGACCACTCAGGGCCTCTTGGGCCGCAAATTGACTAATTGTGCAGGGGTTAGATGTGCTTTGACTTTGGAGTTTGCGCATCGCCTTGATGATATGTTCAGGACCACCTGCGTATCCGATACGCCATCCTGTCATGGCATAGGCCTTGGACACGCCGTTGCAGGTGAGCGTGCGATCATACAGTTCTGGTTCAACTTGCGCGGGGGTTGCGAATTTAAAATTACCATAGGCGATGTGTTCATACATATCATCGGTCATGATGTGGACATGGGGATGACGCAGTAACACGTCAGTCAGTGCTTTCACCTCGCTCCAGGAATATCCGCTGCCTGTCGGGTTTGAAGGCGAATTAAAGATGAACCATTTTGTATTTGGAGTGATCGCGGCCTC
>JALQXR010000409.1 GCA_023263105.1 Marivivens sp.
TTGTCAAACTCCAGGCAGGCGAGGTCGTACAAGCAGAGTTCAAGTGCGGTCTCGACTCGCCAGTCCCCGACATCCGGAGGGGACTCGGAGTGCACGACTTGTGGCGGAGTACATGTGAGTGCTCTGCCAGGCGACATTAAAGTACCTTCGAGAACGGGCGGAGACGTTCGACAAGAACCCGTTCTGGTACTGGGGAGTTTACAATATGGCCGGTGTAAACGACGCACGGCCACATTACAAGTTTTGGAGCAAGACAACTTCTTCTTGGCGAAATCATCGAATCCAATGCAAAGATGCTCCTAATCTATCCACGAGAATGCCATAATAAAACTCCCCGTTCCGCCAATACAATTGTGTATTATTGAGTAGTTGACTCATTGTTGACAATCCCTATCACTTGATCTTGCAACCCCTGTGTTTACTTCGCATACCCATTTACTGAGTTGATACAGAAGGGTAAATAGTGTTGGGGAGGTACGAAAGCTCATCTTCGGGTGTTGCTCCTCCCTGCACCACAAAACTGCAAGCAGCAGTGCGAGGGTGTCCATATGGCATCCTGAGAGAGAGCTAGAAGAGGTTCTGTCTCATTAAAAGACTCGTTTGGATTTGCCGATGGGCTCTTAGACCACGGCGACACCAGAAAGACCGAATCGTCGAGCCGGGTAGACAACAGAAGAGGGACAAACGCCCGAGATGGGTGAACAACGACGGGGATTAAGGTCCAAGACTGCCCACCAGAGAAGGGTATTTTTTAATGGGTCTATAAAGGACTACATTTAAGGTGGTGTGCATTCTAAAGTCTACCCGCCGTCGTCCGATACTCGATCAGGATCACTAGCTATTTTTCCGTGTCGAGG
>JALQXR010000410.1 GCA_023263105.1 Marivivens sp.
GTGTGTGTGTGTGTGTGTGTGTGTGTGTGTGTGTGTGTGTGTGTGTGTGTGTGTGTGTGTGTGTGTGTGTCCTTGGAAGGCAAGGAGGGCATAAGAGCCCACCCGGCCCTGTTGGGGTAGCTCAGCGGGATGGTCCTGTGGGTGGGGGATTACGCGACACATATTTCTCTCCCCTCTCCTCCCTCCCTCCGCCGGGCCTATCTCAGGGTTGTGTGTGTGTGTGTGTGTGTGTGTGTGTGTGTGTGTGTGTGTGTGTGTGTGTGTGTGTGTGTGTGTGTGTGTGTGTCCTTGGACGGCAAGGAGGGCGTGAAAGCCCGCCCGGCCCTGTTGGGGTCGCTACGCAGAAAGGTCCTGTGGGTGGGGGATTACGCGACAACGAAAACATAAATATTCTCTCTCTCCTATCTCAGGGTCGCGTGCATCCAACGGGCGTTTCGCCGCGTCGCAGACGCCCCCAGCCGAAGACGGCTGGCCCATACCCGCGGCATCGTCAGTACGATAGCATGGGTTTGGATGCACTGCCCTGCCTATCTCTCTTCTTTCCCCAGGGGGATAGACCTCTCTCCTCTCTCCGCAGGGGGAGAGGTAGTCTGCCTATCTCTCCTCTCCAAGAAAACAAAAAAAGGGGGACGCAAACCACAAGGTAAACAGGTCCATGGTTCCGAGAGGTGAACGTATGGTTCCGAGAGGGACATGGTGGTGACGCATAAGCGTCCCCCCTGTGTGTGTGTGTGTGTGTGTGTGTGTGTGTGTCCTTGGACGGCAAGGAGGGCGTGAAAGCCCGCCCGGCCCTGTTGGGGTCGCTACGCAGAAAGGTCCTGTGGGTGGGGGATTACGCGACAACGAAAACA
>JALQXR010000040.1:0-14646 GCA_023263105.1 Marivivens sp.
CCTGCTGACCGAACAACAGCGGGCGGCGCAGGACAGCATGGTCGGGCGCGAGGTCAAGGTTCTGTTCGAAAAGACCGGACGGATGGCCGGCCAGCTGGTGGGCAAGTCGGATTACCTTCATGCCGTCCATTGCGTGGCCCCCGCCGAGCTTCTGGGTAAGATCGGGCGGGTCAGAATCATCGAGAGCGGCCCAAACTCTTTGGGCGGGGTTCTGTGCGCCTAACTGGTTGCAATAAATGACCTGTTCGTCCGCACCGCGGAACAATGTGCAGAAAGCCTAGCCATTGTGTGCTTTGGGGCCACAATACCTAGCTTAAATTCCTTTCTTTGTGGCAAAACTTAGATAATTATCGGACATGTTTTAGAAGCTGCATCGGATAACCGATTGCCCGAGATTAGGGGGGAAAAGTGGCTGGTATTATTAAAAACGGAGCGCGAGCGCTGATTGGTGGGGTCGCAGGTCTGGGACTCGCGTTGTCGGCTGCCACGACCACTTTCGCCCAAGGGCTGCCGCCCGCGACCGCGATGATCGACTGGGGTATCTGGGTTGCTCCGGACGGCTGCCAGTTCTGGGCTGCGGATGGCGGGCTAGAGGCCTATATGGTCGACCGCGTGAACCCCGAAAGCGGGCTTCCGGTCTGTCTGCAGGTCAACACCTGTCTGGTGGAAAACACCGACACGTTGTTCGCGACGGACAGCCATATCCTGACCGCGTCGGGCCGCTCTCGGCTGCAACAGTTCTTCCAAGGCGCCGGAGCATTCTCCTACGCGATCTATGGGCACACTGACAGCCGCGCATCCGACGAATACAACATGAGACTGTCCGAGCGCCGCGCACGGTCCGTCTATGAGGTCGCAGTGGCCTCGGGTGCGGTCGTCGAGCGTGTGATCGGCTATGGCGAACGTCGTCCGCGGGCAACCAATGCCACGGCCGAGGGAATGCAGCAGAACCGTCGCGTCGAAATCGTCTGCTACAGGTGGTAACCATGATCAGTGTATTGAAAATCGGTGCCGGTTGTACGGCGATGCTTCTTCTGGGGGGCTGTCTTGTGCCGAACCCCGGCGTGGGCCCGAACGGCGAACTGCCGGTCATCGCCCGCCCCTATGACACCGGACAGGACAACCTTGCCCTGACCACGAACCCCGCGGTCGCCTACGACCCCGACGGGTGTCTGGTGTGGATCATCGACGACGGCGTCGAAGGCGTCGCCGGTCGCCGCCGTGACCCCGTGTCCGGCATGCCGATCTGCAACAACCTCTACCCGCCGGGAACCGTTGTCGGCGAATACCGTGGCACCAATTTTACCGATTGGATTCCCGCGCCGACCTACGGCAACATGTCCGGCAACCGCTGATCCGACCGGATCGCAGTCAAACCTAAGGGCCGCAGCCACCGCTGTGGCCCTTTCGCATTTCGGCAACAAATTGTTGTGGTGTGGTAACCGGTGCTTGCCATATGCAGCGTCCCTTGCCACCATCGGGCCACACCTGAGCAGAAGGAATCCTGATTGGCTACCAGCACCATGACCCCGCTGTCCTCCGGCACCGAATCCACCGAATTGGCGGTCGAGTTTCCGGACAACTTCCTCCTGATCGATCTGTGCGGCGAATATGACCGCAATCTGAGTAAATTAGAGGAAAAGCTGGGAGTTCAGATCCTCCGCCGTGGCAATCACCTTGTGGTTGTGGGCGAGGAGTCCGCAGCCAAGGAAACCATCGATGTCCTGCGCGCGCTGTATTCGCGGCTGGAATCGGGCAGGGGAATCGAATCCGCCGATATCGACCGAGAGGTCCGCATGGGCGGTTCGGAACGCGGCACCGCCCCCGAAGCGGGCGATCAGATCGAAATGTTCAAAGGCGCGCGCGTCGAAATCAAGACCCGTCGCAAGATGATCGAACCTCGGACCGAGGCGCAAAAGTCCTACGTCCGCAGCCTGTTTGAAAACGAACTCTGTTTTGGCATTGGACCTGCGGGCACGGGTAAGACCTATCTGGCCGTCGCGGTCGGTGTGAATATGTTCATCGAGGGCCACGTAGACCGTATCATCCTGTCGCGTCCGGCGGTCGAGGCGGGCGAAAAACTGGGCTACTTGCCCGGCGATATGAAGGACAAGGTCGACCCCTATATGCAGCCGCTCTATGACGCGCTGAACGACTTTCTGCCCGGCAAGCAAACCGCCAAGCTGATCGAGGAAAAGCGCATCGAAATCGCGCCGCTGGCCTTCATGCGCGGGCGCACGCTGTCGAATGCCTATGTCGTGCTGGACGAAGCCCAGAACGCGACCACGATGCAGATGAAAATGTTCCTGACCCGACTGGGCGAAGGCAGCCGGATGGTCATCACCGGCGACCGCACACAGGTCGACCTGCCGCGCGGGGTGGCCTCTGGCTTGGCGGACGCGGAACGTTTGTTGAAGTCTATCCCAAAGATTTCCTTCAATTATTTCACCTCCAAGGACGTCGTTCGACACCCGCTGGTGGCCGCCATCATCGAAGCCTATGACAAGGACTTTGAAAAGGGATAGGAGCAGCCAGTTCCGACCCGACCGACAAGGCGCCCAGATATGCAGATCGACATCGACATCACCGACGACCGCTGGACCGTCCTCGGGCTAGAGGACATCGTCCAGCGCGCCGCCGAAGCCGTTCTGGACCGGTTAGAGATCGACCCAGAGGACTGCGAACTGTCTGTTCTGGGCTGCGACGATGCGCGTATCCGTGACCTGAATTCGGAATTCCGCGACCGCGACGGGGCGACGAACGTGCTGTCGTGGCCGGCAGAGGAACGCGGCGCGGAACAGGCAGGCGACCGTCCCGAGCCTCCGGAGCCGGATATGTTCGGCACCATCGAACTGGGTGACATCGCGATTTCCTATGACACCTGCGCCCGCGAAGCCCGAAGTGCCGGCAAACCTCTGGCCGACCACGCCACCCATCTGATGGTGCACGGTGTGCTGCATTTGCTGGGCTTCGACCACGTCCGCGACCCCGACGCGACACTAATGGAGGGGTTGGAAGCAGAAATTCTTGGCAAAATGGGCATTGCGAACCCATATTCCGAAGAGTAACCGAGACCGTGTCGCAGGACACGCCGCGACAGCCGATAGGCAGGAGACAATGGACGAAGCGAAAGACGGCCCTTCTACCGCAGCGCAAAGCGCGCTGATCGACGAAGAGGATAGCCAGAACAAAGGGTTCTTCAGCCGCATCATGGAGGCTCTGAGCCCGAACGATCCGGATAGGGACGAAAACGAAGCCGACACCGGAAACGGCGGGTCGACGCGTCCGGCCCACGGGATGCTGAACCTGCGCCGCTTGCGGGTCGAAGACGTCGCGATACCGAAAGCCGATATCATCGCTGTGTCCGTGACCGTTTCAAAGGACGAACTGGTCAAGGTGTTCCGCGACAGCGGGCTGACCCGTCTGCCGGTCTATGACGGCACGCTGGACACGCCCATCGGGATCGCCAACCTAAAGGACTTTGCCCTACGGCACGGGTTCAACGACGACAGCCCGAACTTCTCGCTGCGCGAGATGGTGCGCCCGCTGATCTTTGTTCCGCCGTCGATGCCTCTTGGGGTTCTGCTGCAGAAAATGCAGGCCGAGCGTATCCACATGGCCTTGGTCATTGACGAATACGGCGGCACTGACGGTCTGGTAACCATCGAGGACCTGATCGAACAGGTGGTCGGAGAGATCGAGGACGAACACGACGTCGACGAAGTCCAAAGCTTTGTCCATGAAAAGGACGGCTCCTATACCGCTCTTGCCAAGACGCCGCTTGCCGATTTCGAAGCCGCGATCGGCATGGCGCTGACCGACCATGACGAGATCGACGAAGAAGAAGTCGATACTCTTGGCGGGTTGGTGTTCATGCTTGCGGGCCATGTGCCTGCCCGTGGCGAAGTGATCCGCCATCCCGACGGCCCCGAATTCGAGGTCATCGACGCGGATCCCCGCCGCATCAAGCGTCTGCGCGTCCGTCTGCATCACGCGGGCGGCAGTCAGGCTTGACCACCGCTGATCCCGCCGTCCGGTCCTTGTGGATCCGGCTGACGGCCCCGCCCGCCGGCAAGCGCGGTTTCGCGCTGGCTGCGGTTGCGGGGGCTGTTGCCGGATTGGGTCAGGCGCCGTGGGATATGCCGGTGGCGACTGTTCTGTCGCTTGGGCTTTTGCTGGTGTGGCTGGTCCGCGCCGCCTCGCCGCGCCGCGCCTTTCTATCGGGCTGGGGCTTCGGGGTTGGCTATTTCGGTCTGACGCTGCACTGGATCGTCTTTCCGTTTCTGGTCGAGCCAGAAATACACGGCTGGATGGCCCCCTTTGCGGTCGTGCTTATGGCGGCGGGGTTGGCCCTGTTCTGGGGGGGCGCGGGCTATGTCGGCAAGCGCTGGCTCGGAGGAGGCGCGACCGCCGCCGCGATTGCCCTGACACTGGCCGAGGTCGCCCGATCAACCCTCTTTACCGGCTTTCCGTGGGTGCTGCTGGGCCATGTCTGGATCGACACGGCGGCGGCCCGTATTTCGGCGCTGGTGGGCCCCTATGGGCTGACCTATCTGACCGCCACCCTTGCCACGGCGGTGGCTCTTGCGGTTTTGCGCCGGCGCTGGCTGGATATCCTGCCGGTCGTGGCCGTATTCGCGGTTTTGCCGCTGCTAAAGGCGCCCGCCGCGCCTGACGTGGCCGACGCTGGCCGCCCGACGATACGGCTGGTCCAGCCCAACATTCCGCAGGCCGAAAAATGGGACCCCGACCGCGCCCGCGAACATTACGCCCGCCTGATCGCCGCGACAGGCGCCGCCGTCGCGCCCGATCTGGTCGTCTGGCCGGAAACCGCGCTGCCCTATCTGCTTGAATTCGCCGAAGAGCCCCTGCGCCAGACCGCCGACGCGGCCCGCGGGGCTCCGGTCGTTTTGGGCATCAACCGCGCCGAGACGGGCCGCTACTACAACAGCCTGATCGTCGTGGACGCGGCCGGTCAGGTCGCCGCGACCTATGACAAACGCCACCTTGTTCCCTTTGGCGAATATGTCCCGCTGGGCGAGGTCGCCGCGCGGTTCGGTATTCAGGGCTTGGCCCAGTCCCAAGGCACAGGGTTCAGCGCAGGCACGGGCGCACCCCACCTGACGCTGCCCGATGGCACCTCGATCCTGCCGCTGATCTGCTACGAAGGCATCTTTGCCGGTCAGGTCGCCCGCGACGTCGGGGCAGAGCGTCCCGACATGCTGGTCCTGATCACCAACGACGGCTGGTTCGGGCCCGTCGCCGGTCCGGCGCAGCATCTGGCGCAGGCCCGCCTTCGTGCCATCGAAACCGGCCTGCCGATGGTGCGTGTCGCCAACACCGGCATTAGCGCGTTGATCGATCCGGCGGGGCGGGTCGTCCGTGCGCTGGGTATGGATGTGGATGGCTGGTTCGATGTGCCTCTGCCCGCCGCCACCGCCGCGCCGCCCTATCTTCGCTGGGGCGATTGGCCGATACTGTTGCTTCTTGGGCTCGGCGGTCTAGGTCACTTTATCACGCGGCCGCGAAAGGGCATTGACCCCCAAGCGGGCGCGCACTAGCCCTTCGGTCATACAAATGGCTCGTCACAACGGCTTCCTGGCGTGACGGGGACAACATAATGGAGCACTCATCATGAGCCGGCAGAGTTATATCTTCACCTCGGAATCCGTTTCCGAGGGGCACCCCGATAAGGTCTGTGACCGCATCTCGGACGCCATCCTGGACGCCTTTATCGCCGAGGAACCCGAAGCGCGGGTCGCCTGCGAAACCTTCGCCACCACCAACCGAGTTGTGATCGGCGGCGAAGTCGGCCTTTCGGACAAGGCCAAGCTGAAAAGCTACATGGGCAAGATCGACGAGATCACCCGCGACTGTATCCGCGACATTGGTTACGAACAGGACAAGTTCCATTGGAACTCGGTCGAAATCACGAACCTCTTGCACGAACAATCCGCCCATATCGCCCAAGGCGTCGACGCCCGCGCCGATAAGGACGAAGGCGCCGGTGACCAAGGCATCATGTTCGGCTACGCCACCAACGAAACCCCTGCGCTGATGCCCGCGCCGATCCAGTACGCCCACGCGATCCTGCGCAAACTGGCCGACGCGCGGAAATCCGGCGCCGAGCCGACCCTTGGCCCCGACGCGAAATCGCAGCTGTCGGTTCGGTACCGCGACGGCCAGCCGGTCGGCGTGACCTCGATCGTGCTGTCGACCCAGCATCTGGACGAAGCGATGACCTCGGCCGATGTGCGGGCCGTGGTGGAACCCTATATCCGCAAGACCCTGCCCGAGGGCTGGATCACCCCCGACACCGTCTGGCACGTGAACCCCACGGGCAAGTTCGTGATCGGCGGACCGGACGGGGACGCGGGCCTGACGGGCCGCAAGATCATCGTCGACACCTATGGCGGGGCTGCGCCTCATGGCGGCGGCGCATTCTCGGGCAAAGACCCGACAAAGGTCGACCGTTCCGCCGCCTATGCCGCGCGCTATCTGGCCAAGAACGTGGTTGCCGCAGGTCTGGCCGACCGCTGCACGATCCAGCTGAGCTATGCGATCGGCGTCGCCCGCCCGCTGTCGATCTATGCCGACACCCACGGCACCGGCAACGCGGACCCCGCCGAGATCGAGCGCGCCATCGACCGCGTCATGGACCTGACCCCGCGCGGCATCCGCACGCATCTGCAACTGAACAAGCCGATCTATTCGCGCACCGCAGCCTACGGCCACTTTGGCCGCGCGCCCGAAGCCGACGGCGGCTTTTCGTGGGAACGCACCGATCTGGCCGAAAAGCTGAAATCGGAAATCTGATCCGGTCCTGAGGGCCAAAAGGAACGGGGCCCGCCGCATGGCAGGCCCCGTTTTCGTTTGCCGTGGCGGGATCAGGCCGTCTTGCGGTTGTCCAGCGCAAAGGCACCGGCACCCAGCGCCACGACCATCATCATGCCGCCTGCAATCGCCACGTTTTTCATAAAGCTGATCATCTCGCCCTGCGCGGCCATGCCTTCCAGCCCGAACGACGGCACAAGGTGGAAAATCACGCCCGACAGGATATTGAACCCTGCCAGCAGAAAGGCCACGAGGCGGGTTTGCCAGCCGATCAGCAGCGCGATGCCGCCGCCAAGTTCGGTCAGGATGACCAACGGCAACAACGCGCCGGGAACGCCCATCATCTCCATATAGGCGGCGGTGCCGGCGTAGCCGGTGATCTTTTGCGCGCCGGCCATGATAAAGATGAAGGCGAGCAGAAAGCGGCCAACGGGGGCTGCGAATTTCACTGAAGTGTCTTGCATGGTATTGCCTTTGGCTTGAGGTACAGTTGATGTGTGCTTTCTGAAGTTTTGCGCCTTCACGCACAATTCTGTAATTATTGCGACTAAATGTGCAAAAATGAACAGCTCCGGCAACAGCTTCCGTCCCAAACGCATCATGATCTGCGGAGCGTCTGGTTCGGGCAAATCCACGCTCGCGGCGCGGCTTGGACAGGCGCTTTCGCTGCCTGTCATCCACGGTGACAAGTTCTTCTTTGACCCCGGTTGGGTGCAGCGCCCGCCCGAGGTGTCGAATGCGCTGTTCGACGAGGCGGCGATGCAGGAAAATTGGATCATCGACGGCAACAACAGCCGCACGATAGATACCCGCGCCCAGCGGGCCGAGTTGATCATCTATCTGGAACTGGGCCGTGTCAGGCGGTTGCGCCGGACGCTTTGGCGGACCCTTCGCGGCTATGGCCGGACCCGCCCCGACATGGCTCCGGGCTGCCCCGAACAGCTAGATCTGGGGTTCCAGTTCGACTGGGTCTGGGGCTTTGACCGGAACTCGGGCCCGAAGATGGAGGCGTTTCTGGCCCGCTGGGCCGACCGTCGCCCGATCCTTCGCCTGCACGGTGGCGCCGCAGCGCGCCGGTTTGCCGCCGACCCTTGGCCCGTGCTTGCCGCCATTGATCCCGCGCGGACAAGAGGGTAAGGCCGCGCGCATGACCGATCCAGAGAACAAACACCCTTCGGGCGCACCGTGGCGCAATTTCTATGGCCGTTTTCGGGGCAAGACCCTGCGCAAGTCGCAGGAAGAGTTCCTTGAGAACGATCTGGCGCAGTTGTCGCCGGGTGCGGTGGGCTGGGACGAAAACCCCGACCGAGAGCCGCTAGACATCGCGGCGCGGTTTCCGGGGAAACGCGAATTATGGGTCGAGATCGGCTTTGGCGGGGGCGAACATCTGGTCCACATGGCCGCGCGCAACCCCGAGGTCGCGATCATTGGCTGCGAGCCCTTCATCAACGGGGTCGCGATGCTTTTGGGCAAGATACGCGAAGCCGGCACCGACAATATCGCCGTGCATCCGGGGGACGCGCGGGATCTGTTCGATGTGTTGGAACCCGGTTCGGTGTCCAAGGCCTTTCTGAACTATCCCGACCCGTGGCCCAAAAAGCGCCACCACCGCCGCCGTTTTGTAACCGCCGAGCATCTGGAGCCGCTGTTCTCCGTCATGGCGCCGGGATCAGAGTTCCGCGTTGCGACCGACATTCCCGATTACGTGCGCCAGACCCTGATCGAAGCGCCCCGCGCCGGATTTGTCTGGACCGCCGAGGGTCCGGATGACTGGCGCCGACCCTGGGGGGACTGGTGTTCGACCCGCTACGAACAGAAAGCCCTGCGCGAGGGCCGCGTTCCGCATTACCTGACGTTTTTGCGGCCCTGACCGGCAGGGGGCGCTGCCCCCTCGGATCCTGCGGACCCTCACCCCCGGAGTTTTCGGACCAAAGAAGCGCGGGCATGGACGGGACTTTCATGGTCGGATAAAGGGGTGCGACGACAAATTCAGGAGCCCTCATGTCCGGCCACGGCACCCCAATCCCCATGACCTCGCGCAAGGTGTCCGGCCTGCGCGGCACCGCCAATGTTCCCGGCGACAAGTCGATTTCGCACCGGTCGCTTATTCTGGGCGCAATGAGCGTGGGTGAGACGAAGATCAGCGGGTTGCTGGAAGGTGAGGATGTGATCGACACCGCCAAGGCGATGCGCGCTTTCGGGGCCGAAGTGACCGATCTGGGGGGCGGCAACTGGTCGGTGCATGGCGTGGGTGTGGGCGGCTTTGCCGAGCCGTCGCAGGTGATCGACTGCGGCAACTCTGGCACCGGCGTCCGGTTGATCATGGGGACGATGGCGACCTCGGGGATCTCTGCGACCTTTACCGGAGATGCGAGCCTGTGTTCGCGGCCCATGGCGCGGGTCACCGATCCGTTGGCGCTGTTCGGCGCGCGGTCTTATGGGCGCAAGGGCGGGCGTTTGCCGATGACCATCGTGGGCGCCGCCGATCCGGTTCCGGTGCGCTACGTGGTGCCGGTCCCCTCGGCGCAGGTGAAATCGGCGGTTCTGCTGGCCGGTTTGAACGCGCCGGGGCAGACGGTCGTGATCGAAAAGGAAGCGACCCGCGACCATACCGAGCGGATGCTTGCGGGTTTCGGCGCCGAGATTTCGGTCGAGGAGACATCCGAAGGTCGCGTGATCACCTTGACCGGCCAGCCAGAGTTGCGCCCCCAGACCATCGTGGTGCCGCGCGATCCGTCTTCGGCTGCGTTTCCGGTCTGTGCGGCGGTGATCACCGAAGGCTCGGACGTGTTGGTGCCGAACATCGGCCTGAACCCGACCCGCGCCGGTCTGTTCACCACGCTGCGCGAAATGGGTGCCGATCTGGAGTATGAGAACCTGCGCGAGGAAGGGGGCGAGCCTGTCGCCGACCTGCGGGCAAAGTTTTCGCCCAACCTCCGAGGGATCGAGGTCCCGCCCGAGCGTGCCGCCAGCATGATCGACGAATATCCCGTGCTGTCGGTCGTTGCGTCCTTTGCGACCGGCCAGACGGTGATGCGCGGGGTCAAGGAGCTGCGGGTCAAGGAAAGCGACCGGATCGACGCCATGGCCAAGGGGCTGCGCGCGGCCGGTGTGACCGTTGACGAAGGCGAAGATTGGTGGACCGTCCATGGTCTTGGATTTGGCAAGGTTCCGGGTGGCGCTACTGTCGCCAGCCGTCTGGACCACCGTATCGCCATGTCGTTTATGGTGATGGGCATGGCCACCGAAAAGCCGATGTCGGTCGATGACGGCAGCCCGATCGCGACCTCTTTCCCCGTGTTCGAGCCGCTGATGGAAAGCCTTGGTGCTCGGGTCGAGCGGGTGGCCGGATGATGACATATGTCCGCCGCATCCTGTTTCTGGCCGCGCTGATCAGCTACGCGGCGCTGAACTATGTGGCTTGGACTCGGTTGACGCCGGGGGCCGGGGGGCTTGCGCCCTTTGACCTGCGGGTGACCGGGTATTCGGCGCAGGACGTGACGGACTATCTGGCGGTTCTGACGCCGGACGCGCTGGCCGCCTATCAGGGGCCGATTGCGGCGATCGACACCTTCTTTCCGGTTGCTTTGACGCTGTGGCTTTGGTCGCTGGCGGTTGGCGGGCGCCGGATTGCCTATCTGGGCGCGGTTGTCGTGGCGGGATATCTGGCCGCCGACCTGATGGAGAACGCTGCGGTCCAGCGGCTGTTGACCACGCCGATGCTGGTTGATCCCGACCTTGCCGCGCGGGCCAGTCTGTTGACGGTGCTGAAATTCGCGTCACTCGCTGTGGGCGCTGTTTTGGTGTTCTGGGGCAGGGGGCGCCGCGCATGAGCTTTACAGTTGCCATCGATGGCCCCGCCGCCGCGGGCAAAGGCACGATCAGCCGCGCCGTTGCTGCCCATTTCGGCTTTGCCCATCTGGACACCGGACTGCTTTAGATCGGAAGAGCACACGTGCCGTGGGTGCGCAGGTGTTGGCCGGTCGCGACGCCGAAGACGCCGCGCGGTCGCTGCGCCCCGAGGACCTAGAGTCCGGCGATCTGCGCACGCAGGCCGTCGCGGAAGCCGCAAGCAAAGTCGCCGCGATCCCCGCCGTCCGCGCCGCATTGGTGGACTTTCAACGGGCGTTCGCGCGCCGCGCCGGTGGCGCTGTGCTGGACGGGCGGGACATCGGCACGGTGATCTGCCCCTCGGCCGAGGTAAAGCTGTTCGTGACCGCAAGCGCGCAGATCCGCGCCGACCGCCGTTATCAGGAACTGAAGGCCAAGGGCGCCGAGGCCGACCCCGACGCCGTTCTGGCCGAGGTCAAGGCGCGGGACGCCCGCGATATGGGCCGCGCCGATGCGCCTTTGATTGCGGCGGACGACGCGGTGACCATCGATACCAGTGACCTGAGCATCGACGCCGCCGTCGCGGCTGCCATCGCTGTCGTGGCCGGAAAAACCGCTTAACCCCGCGAAAAATGCGGAAAGTTTGATCCCGATCAAGTTGACTATCGGTAAGACGATGCACTCTGGGCCAAGGTTCAGGAGGATCCGATGACCAGACATGCCACCCGCAAGACCCAGCTGACCGCCCGCCGAGCCGAGCTTTTGGCCCGCAGCAAGGAAGTGGAGCGCGAGCTCGACTCGCATAACTCCAAAGACTGGGAAGAACTCGCCACCGAGCGCGAGACAGACGAGGTGCTTGAACAGATGGGCAACTCTGCCGCAGCCGAGATCCGCGCGATTGACGCGGCGCTGCACCGCATGGCCGAGGGCACCTATGGCGTCTGCGCCAAATGCGGGGATGACATCTCGCAAGAGCGGCTAGACCTGTTGCCCTATACGCCGCTCTGCCGCGCCTGTGCGGTGTAGCGGGCCCTTTGGCCTTGAACCCCGATGATTTTCGCTGTAAGCCGCGCGCGTCGGGACGGCACTAAGATCGTTGACGGATGAGGAAGCAGGGTCGGTCGAAACCGGCCCTCTTTGTTTTCCGATCAGCCGCCAGCCCGACCAAACGGAACCCAAAGACCGGCGGAGACAACCGCCTGGCCAGAATAGTGACACGAAAAGGAAACTGATATTTATGTGCGCTAAGAACGCTATGGAGGAATTCGAAGCCCTCCTTAACGAAAGCTTCGAAATCGACACCCCCTCTGAAGGATCGGTTGTCAAAGGCAAGGTCATCGCCATCGAGGCAGGCCAAGCCATCATCGACGTAGGCTACAAGATGGAAGGCCGCGTTGATCTGAAAGAATTCGCAAACCCGGGCGAAGCCCCCACTCTGGCCGTTGGCGACGAAGTCGAAGTGTTCCTTCGCGCCGCCGAAAACGCCCGTGGCGAAGCTGTCATCTCTCGTGAGATGGCGCGCCGCGAAGAGGCATGGGACCGTCTGGAAAAAGCATACGCAGACGAAGAGCGCGTCGAAGGCGCCATCTTTGGCCGCGTCAAGGGCGGCTTCACTGTCGACCTCGGCGGCGCTGTTGCGTTCCTTCCCGGTTCGCAGGTCGACGTCCGCCCCGTGCGCGACGCCGGTCCGCTTATGGGCCTCAAGCAGCCGTTCCAGATCCTCAAGATGGACCGTCGCCGTGGCAACATCGTTGTGTCGCGCCGCGCGATCCTCGAAGAGAGCCGCGCCGAGCAGCGCGCCGAAGTCATCGGCAACCTCACCGAAGGTCAGGCCGTTGACGGCGTGGTCAAGAACATCACCGAGTACGGCGCATTCGTCGATCTGGGTGGCGTCGATGGCCTGCTGCACGTCACCGACATGGCATGGCGCCGTGTGAACCACCCGTCGGAAATCCTGTCGATCGGCGAGACCATCAAAGTTCAGGTCATCAAGATCAACAAGGAAACCCACCGTATCAGCCTTGGCATGAAGCAGCTGCAGGACGATCCGTGGGATGCCGTCGAAGCCAAATTCGCTCTGGGCACCGTGCACCCGGGTCGCGTGACCAACATCACCGACTACGGCGCATTCGTGGAACTGGAGCCGGGCGTCGAAGGTCTGGTTCACGTCTCCGAAATGTCCTGGACCAAAAAGAACGTCCACCCCGGCAAGATCGTTTCGACCAGCCAGGAAGTCGACGTCATGGTTCTTGAGATCGACAGCGCGAAGCGTCGCGTTTCGCTCGGCCTCAAGCAGACCCAGCGTAACCCGTGGGAAGTCTTTGCCGAGACCCACCCCGAGGGCACCGAAGTCGAAGGCGAAGTCAAGAACATCACCGAATTCGGTCTGTTCGTTGGCCTGCCGGGCGACATCGACGGCATGGTCCACCTCTCCGACCTGACCTGGGAAGGTCGTGGCGAAGACGTGATCGGCGACTACCGCAAGGGTGACATGGTCAAAGCCAAGGTCATCGAAGTCGACGTCGAAAAAGAGCGTATCAGCCTGTCGATCAAAGCCATGGAAGGCGACCCGTTCGCTGAAGCCATTGGCGGCGTGAAGCGCGGCTCGGTCATCACCGTTTCGGTCACCAAGATCGAAGACGGCGGCATCGAAGTCGAATACGAAGGCATGAAATCCTTCATCCGTCGCTCCGACCTGTCGCGTGACCGCGCCGAACAGCGCCCCGAGCGCTTCCAGGCCGGTGACAAGGTCGACGTCCGCGTCACCAACGTCGACAGCAAGACCCGCAAGCTGGGTCTGTCGATCAAGGCACGCGAGATCGCCGAAGAAAAAGAAGCCGTCGAACAGTATGGCTCCTCGGACTCGGGCGCATCGCTTGGCGACATCCTTGGCGCAGCCCTCAAGGGCGACAAGTAATACGGCCCACTCATGACGAGTGGTCCCGAACCCCGCCGGAGACGGCGGGGTTTTTCTTTGGCGAATCATCCGTGATCGGAAACGGGGTCACGGCGCGTTGGGCCGCCGTTGCGGTCGGCAGGTCGGCTCCGGATTGGACTTCGCCCCGTTTTGCAGCGCAATTTCCCGCCTCTGGACTGCCAAGCCTATATGCGGACAGAAAAAAACGCGTATAGTGAACGGTAAGCGGGAAACCCGCACTTTCCGAAAGACCCAGGGAGTCTTACCGATGATTAGGTCGGAACTCATTCAGATAATTGCTGACGAGAATCCACATCTCTATCAGCGAGATGTCGAAAAAATCGTAAACGCGATCTTCGACCAGATTACCGCGGCCTTGGCCGGGGGTGATCGGGTGGAGCTGCGTGGATTTGGCGCATTCTCGGTCAAGCGTCGGGATGGCAGGGTCGGTCGTAATCCGCGCACCGGTGAATCCGTCGAAGTCGAAGAAAAGCACGTGCCGTTCTTTAAGACGGGTAAGTTGCTGCGC
This sequence comes from Marivivens sp., assembly GCA_023263105.1. Classification (GTDB taxonomy): domain Bacteria; phylum Pseudomonadota; class Alphaproteobacteria; order Rhodobacterales; family Rhodobacteraceae; genus JALQXR01. The sequence continues at coordinate 14,112 of JALQXR010000040.1, forward strand.
GACCGTCTGAACGGCCAGTAAGAGACAATGAAGTCGATTCGTTATTCCTTTTGGGCCATCGTGGCCCTGTGCCTTGTGCTGATCGGGATCGCCAACCGCGACCCAGTTCTGGTGCGCACGCTGCCCGAAGCCTTGGCCGAGCTTGTCGGCTTTTCGGGCGTCCTGACCCTGCCGCTGTTTGTCGTGATCTTCGCGGGCGTCGCCTTGGGTCTGTTGATCGGCTTTCTTTGGGAATGGGTGCGCGAACACCGTTTCCGTGCAGAGGCCCGCGCGAAGGGTCGCGAAGTCGAGGCGCTCAAGCGCGAAATGGACCGGCTGCGCGACAGTGACGGCGACGGCAAGGACGACGTTCTGCAAATCCTTGACGGCACGCGCTGACTCATGTCCGGCGACATCCGAGTTAAGGTCTGCGGCCTCCGCCAGCCCGACCATGTGCATGCCGCCGCCGCCGCAGGCGCGGGCTATGTCGGCTTTGTTTTCTTTCCCAAATCGCCTCGCAACGTCACCATCGAAGCGGCCCGCGACCTTGCGGCGC
>JALQXR010000040.1:14656-16239 GCA_023263105.1 Marivivens sp.
CCCCTGTGGGCGTGGCCAAGGTCGCGCTGACTGTGGATGCCGACAACGCGTTGCTGGACGCGATCACGGCGGCGGTTCCGCTGGATATGCTGCAGCTACACGGCCACGAATCCCCCGCCCGCGTGCGCGAGGTGCAATCGCGCTACGGGCTGCCGGTGATGAAGGCGGTGGGCATCGGCGATCGCTCGGACCTGTTGACGCTGCAGGACTATTGGCAGGTCGCCGACCAGATCCTTGTCGATGCAAAGCCACCAAAGGACGCGGACCTTCCGGGGGGCAACGGGTTGTCCTTTGACTGGACGCTGTTGTCGGACCGCCGTTGGCCCTGTCCCTGGATGCTGGCGGGCGGGTTGACGCCGGAAAACGTCGCGACCGCGATCGACCTGACGAAAACGCGGCAGGTGGACGTGTCTTCGGGGGTCGAAACCTCTCCTGGCGTCAAGGATTCGGCGTTGATCGCGGATTTCTGTGCCGCTGCGCGCGGAATGCCGCGCCGATAGGCCTTTACCCATGCCACCCGTGGCGCTAACTGACTGATGACTAGCTGGGAGGCCACGATGGACGATCTTTTCAACAGCTTCATGACCGGACCCGACGAAAAGGGCCGATTCGGCATTTTCGGCGGGCGCTTCGTGTCGGAAACCCTGATGCCGCTGATCCTCGACCTTGAGGCCGAGTACGAAAAGGCAAAGACCGACGACAGCTTCTGGGCCGAGATGAACGACCTCTGGACCCATTACGTGGGTCGCCCGTCGCCGTTGTATTTCGCAGAGCGGCTGACCGATCGTCTGGGCGGCGCCAAGGTCTATATGAAGCGCGACGAGTTGAACCACACCGGCGCGCATAAAATCAACAACGTGCTGGGCCAGATCATCCTTGCCCGCCGCATGGGCAAGACGCGGATCATCGCGGAAACCGGCGCGGGTCAGCACGGGGTCGCGACCGCGACCGTCTGCGCGAAATTCGGGTTGAAATGCGTGGTCTACATGGGCGCCCATGACGTCGAACGTCAGGCCCCCAACGTGTTCCGCATGCGGCTTTTGGGGGCCGAGGTCGTGCCCGTGACGTCGGGCCGCGGCACGCTCAAGGACGCGATGAATGACGCGCTGCGCGACTGGGTGACCAACGTCCGCGACACGTTCTACTGCATCGGCACCGTCGCCGGTCCGCACCCCTATCCGGCCATGGTTCGCGATTTCCAGTCGATCATCGGCAAAGAGGCCAAGGAACAGATCTTGGCCGCAGAAGGCCGTCTGCCCGACACGATCATCGCCGCGATTGGCGGTGGCTCGAACGCCATGGGCCTGTTCTTTCCCTTTCTTGACGACAAGGAAGTCAACATCATCGGCGTCGAGGCCGGCGGCAAAGGGGTCGACGACCGGATGGAGCATTGCGCCTCGTTGACCGGCGGCCGTCCCGGTGTGCTGCACGGCAACCGCACCTACCTGCTTCAGGACGACGACGGCCAGATCCTTGAAGGGTTCTCGATTTCGGCGGGTCTGGACTATCCCGGCATCGGGCCGGAACATTCGTGGCTGCACGAAGTCGGTCGCGCGAAATATGTCGCGATCACTGACAAAGAG
>JALQXR010000411.1 GCA_023263105.1 Marivivens sp.
TGCGACCGGATGTTGAAGCCTGAGGCAATCAGGCTGTCGGCTACCGTGGTCGCATGCAGCGCACCGTGCCAGACATAAACCACATCGCCCGGGAACAACGCCCAAGCCTCGCGCCAGTCAGCGCGGTCATCATTCAGCACCTTGCCAGTGCGCTTGGTCGCGGCAGCCCCTGCCTTATTGCGCCAGCCGGGATCGTATTCAACGCCATAAGGCGGATCGGTCACCATCAGGAGCGGCTTCACGTCGCCCAGCAGATGCTCGACATCTGTGGCAACGGTCGCGTCACCGCAGAGCAACCGATGCTTGCCCAGCACCCAAAGATCGCCGGGACGGCTGATCGGGATTTCAGGGGCCTCAGGAACATCGTCCTCACCCTCTCGGGACGCAGTCTCAGGATCAACCTCTCCGGCCAACAGCGCCTCGAGTTCAGCGTCATCGAAGCCGATGAGCGACAGGTCGTAATCCTCGGCCAGCAGGTCGTTCAGTTCCGCCGAAAGCAGCGCCTCGTCCCAGGTGCCGAGTTCCGTCAGCTTGTTGTCCGCGATCCTGTAGGCCCGGCGCTGCGCCTCAGTCAGATGGCCCAGCACGATAACCGGCGCCTCGGTCAGCCCGAGTTGCGTTGCGGCCAGCACTCGGCCATGGCCCGCGATCAGTTCTCCGTCATCGGCGACGAGGCACGGCACGGTCCAGCCGAACTCCGCCATGCTCGCGGCAATCTTCGCGACCTGGTCTGCGCCATGCGCCTTAGCGTTTTTCGCATAAGGCTGGAGCTTGGCCAGCGGCCAGGTCTCGATCGCGTCCGGGGCAAAGCTCAGCGTCATGATGTCGGTTCGCCTCAATGGGGTGGACCCCTGG
>JALQXR010000413.1 GCA_023263105.1 Marivivens sp.
AATTGACATAATTTATTATTGATTGTAAAAAAACACAATGTACTTTGATTAGTTTATCTATTTTTTTGTTTTGACACTAGTAATCGATTTGGGTACATAGAACTTGTCAGAATTTAAATTTATGAGTATTGTTATATAAGTATAAAAATGAGGGATTGTAGTTCAATTGGTTAGAGCACCGCCCTGTCACGGCGGAAGTTGCGGGTTCGAGTCCCGTCAATCCCGACTTCTTTTTCTCTAACATCTCCCATAGCTTTGAATGGGCCTGCTTAGCTCAGCTGGTTAGAGCGTCCGTCTCATACGCGGATTGTCACTAGTTCGAATCTAGTAGCAGGCATTCTTTGAATTTGTAATGCGGGTATAGCTCAGTGGTAGAGCGCAACCTTGCCAAGGTTGATGTCGCGTGTTCGAGTCACGTTACCCGCTCCAAGCTGGAAAGGTGGCAGAGTGGTCGATTGCAACGGTTTTGAAAACCGTCGTAGCGAGAGCTACCGAGGGTTCGAATCCCTCCCTTTCCGGTCTTTTCTTTTTCATAAGCGAAAATCAATGCAATCAGCCCGCTGGTTGCAATAAATCCATTACAACTAGAGAGCTAATTAGGTTTTTGAATGGCTGCTTTTTGCTTGTTAATAAATCAAAGCTCTTCTGGTGGAATTGGTAGACACGCTGGTTTTAGGAACCAGTGCTTTTAGCGTGAGGGTTCGAGTCCCTCGGAGAGCATACTTTATAAAATAAATTCAATTTAGAATCCAACTATGCAGTGAAACTGATTCAACTAAAAAGCTCAATCAACTTACTGGGTGACATAAAATCGCTATATGTAGCGAAGCTAATTTGTTTTTGTAT
>JALQXR010000414.1 GCA_023263105.1 Marivivens sp.
ATTACAATTTCTTGTATCATATACACCAATTCTATCATTAGTAGAGTGGGATACACATGAATATGTATTATCATCATTTTCAATACAACTATAATCTGCTAATTCAGGTACGGGGGATTCTGGAAAGCCATCTGGTACTGTTGGTGTTGATGTTTCACAATAAGTGCCAGACCATCCATCATAACATTCACAACTACAATTAGGTATATCACCACTAGCAGTTCCATGATTATTACAATAATCACTATTAGTACAGGGTGTTGTTGTAGTTTGTGGACTTGGTGTAGTTGGTGTTGATGGTGGTGGTGGTGGTGGTGATGGTGGGGATCCTGGTGGTGGTGGTGGTGGTGGTGGTGGTGATGGTGGGGATCCTGGTGGTGGTGATGGACTTGCATATAATTGTGGTACTACTTCCCCGGCTGCAATTAATATTCCAAGAGCTAACATAAATAAATCAAATCCATATTCTTCTATTCCCCAAGCCACATCATCTACAGGTACACATGCACACCATGGTAAAAATTCTGCTTGCACAGTTACATCAACACCTTCTACTTCTAATTTTTTGGGGCGTCCGCCAGCAACTAAATCTGCGAACTCAGATGGGTCAAGAACGACACCACATGGGTCACAACATTTATATCTATATTCTCTTCGATCAACCCCCCGACTTAAATCATTGATGATATTATAAGGAACACCATTCTCACAAAATACATTAATTTTGGCTGGTGTAGATTCATCATTAGAATCACCATCCTCATCAACATCATTATCATTATCATCAACTCCTATTGACTGTGCTAGATCCAACATTTTTGGGATTTTACCTTCAGCACATTCT
>JALQXR010000415.1 GCA_023263105.1 Marivivens sp.
TACCTGTTATAGCCGCCATCAACATTTTCCCCTGGAACTTCATGGAATTCGATTTCTCTTTTTCGGCAATAATCATCTCATATTCTCCAATCATCTCATCAAGGTTGGAATCCATACTGTATTTTTGTGTGAGCCCCGCACCCTTCTTCTCTAGAGCCTCGAGCTTCCGGAGATATTTGAATTTCTCTCGCAATTCTTCCTCTTTTGTCAATTTCGGTTTCTCTGCGACATCCTGTGATAAGGGAACATTATTGAATTTCCCATATCCATCCCAGGTAGTCGATTCCCCAAATTCGGCCGTCTTTTTTCCTAAATCATTGTCGTCATGTCTTATAGGTTTGACCGCTGGACCATCATCTGCGTCGGTATTAAATAGACTAGAGAAAATGGATTTTTTGGGTTTATCTTGTTGCCCTGGTCCTGGTGCTGGTGCTGGTGCTGGTGCTGGTGCTCTTACAGGTCCATAATCGATTTTTATTGTATCACTTAAATTATTTAATTCGTTTTCTAGGTCGGTAATATCGTCTATACCAATACTATCCGTCTGTCGATTTTTATTACCACCTCCTCCACCACTGATTTTTTTATCATTCATTAAAAGTTCTATACCTGAACCGAAATTCACGGAAGGTCTAGTAGTTGAAATATTATCAGTATCGAGATTTATTTCACTAGAAAAAGAAGGGTCTCTCTTTAATTCTATAATATTATCATTCGCTTTTAAACTGCCTATATCAATAATTTCGGGAGTGATTTCCATTATGTTTTAAATAGAAGTTTTATGTTTAAGTTTTCCGCAAATAGATTTATATGTGTATAATATATTCTATAAATCTATCTC
>JALQXR010000416.1 GCA_023263105.1 Marivivens sp.
AGAGTTATACCAGCAGTACAAACAAGATGCCTCTAACGATACCAGCGGTGTACTGGAAACGTGCACACAAGATTACTTCCTGAAGGTATGGCGCAAACTCTACCAGGAAATCCGAGTCCGCAAACACTGCAGGTTTGCCAAGTGTGACTTTTGCGAGGAAAGGAAAGGAGAGATGCATGACCAGAAGGTAAGTGACAAGGAGCGAGTAAGAGCCAAGCTTCGATATACGGATCATGTTGAGTGGGCACATATAAGGGAAAGAGGTGATTATCACAGCAAAATACTCAAAGCGACCACTGAGCCGGAAAAGTATCTATCGATCGCCGTGGATGGAACTGACCAAATGCCTCAAGGTTTCCCCCATTTTCGCCAGAGATTGAAAGACGATGGCACTGGTATGCGCCTGAAAGTACATACCCAAATCGCAATGGTACATGCACACATGCACATATGCACACATGCACATACACATACACACACATACACACACACACAGGTGCATGGCAGGCCACCGATGGTGTTCGTGGCGACGGAAGAGATTCGTGGGGACCCCAATCTGACTATCGAGTGCTTAAATCGCATAATCAAGCGTGAGGAAACACAAAGACCCAACGGTCTACCCGATACCCTGTACCTTACATTTGACAATTGCTTCCGCGAGAACAGGAACACCTACATATTTGCCTACTTGGTCTGGATAATTGAACGGACCGTGTTTAGGGAGATATTTGTATCCTTCCTGCCAGTGGGCCACACGCACTTCGATCCCGACCAGTTTGCCAGTCGCATCAGCGTGGCTGTGAAGGATATTAATATCACAAGCATCCCAAAGTACGTCGG
>JALQXR010000417.1 GCA_023263105.1 Marivivens sp.
ACACACACACACACACACACACACACACACACACACACACACACACACACACACACACACACACACACACACACAGACCCATACATACCTTCTTAATTTGGTATATGATCATGGGAAAAGGGGCCACAAATTGCACTCAAGGTGCTGTGGAAATATAGGGATAAATACTTAGGAATATTCCTAAAATACTATCTAGGATTATACTTATAAGTCGCCTAAAGAGGCGCAACTGCCATCAGCCATGTCGGCTGGGGGCTAAGACCCTAGGCCAGAAATCAGAGAAGGCCTTAGGGCAACAAGCAGATCAAGTAGGAAAGAAAAGGGAAAAGCAGCAGCAGAGCAGCAAGAAACATAAAGACATAATAAATAGACTAGAAAGGGGAATCCAGACCCCCCCCCATAGGCAACCGGTAAGGAGTATGGGCACCTCAGGACCCAAGCATGCATCTTCATCCTCTGCATCTTCATCCTCAGCATCCTCATGCCCAGCGTGGCCCAAGACACACACCTACACACTTACATACTTTGGTATATATAGGGGGAAAACTGACTCCACAAATTGCACTCTAGGTGCTAGAGGTCAGCCCCCCCCTCAGACGTCATGTAGGGTGCTTGGCCAAGGCAGAGAAGGGACACTAGTGGCGGGGGTCATCCGCTCACTGTGCCCCTCCTGACCCCAGTCCAGAGACACCTAAACCCAGGCCCATGGGGCCCCGACTTCTCCTCCTACTCCCCTCATCCCTCTACACACACCCCCCCCCCCTACACACACACACACACACACACACACACACACACACACACACACACACACACACACACACACACAAACA
>JALQXR010000419.1 GCA_023263105.1 Marivivens sp.
ACCGCAAAACTGCACCATCAACGCGCAAAACTTCATCATCGAAACGCAAAACGTCACCATCAAAGCGCAAAACCGCAACATCGAAACGCAAAACCACAACATTAAAACACAAACCTTCATTATCAAATCGCAAAACTTCACAATCAAAACGAACAACTGCACAATCAAAACGCAAAACTTTCTCATCAGAACTCAAAACCGCACCATCAATTAGCAAAACTGCACCATCAAAATGCAAAACTTCACAATCGAAGCGCAACACTTCACATTCAAAGCACAAAGCCAACACAATCAAAACGCAAAACTACGCCATCAAAGCGCAAAACTGCATTATCAAATAGCAAAATTTTACACACAAAAAGCAAAACTGCGCAATCAAATTGCAAAACTCAACCATCAAACAGAAAAACTGCACCATCAACGAGCAAAACTTTTGTATCAAAACGCAAAACTGCACAATCAACAGCTAAAGTAAGCCATCACAATACAAAACTGCACAATAAAAGCGCAAAGCTTCAACATCAAAGCGCAAAACTGCACAATCAACATTCAATTTTTTTGTTTTCAATTAGCAAAACTGCACCATCAAAAAGCAAAACTTCACAATCAAAGCGCAAAACTGTACCATCAAAACGCAAAACTTCACATTCAAAGCGCAAAACTGCACCATCGAATAGCAAAGCTTAGCAATCGAATAGCAAACCTGCACCATCAAAGCGCAAAACTTCACACTCAAACAGCACAATTGTACAATCAGATACAAAAACTTGACCATCAAAGCGCAAAACTGCACCATCAGATAGCAAAATTTCACAATC
>JALQXR010000041.1 GCA_023263105.1 Marivivens sp.
CGTCAGGACAAAGGTCGGGGTAAAGATCAGCGGTCGGGTCAGGGTCAGGCCGTCAGGCAGGGGATCGTGGATGTCGATCCGCTGCAGCGCCGCTGACTGTCCTTCGGCGGTCTTCGGGTAGATATGCGCGATCTCTTGGTCCCAGCGTTCGCAATAGGCGCAACCGGCCTGCTCGGCCATGACCAGACGCATCTCGGCCCGCGCGGCCACTGACGCCAGCGACAACACCGCCGCCAGCCCGACCAGCCGGAGAAAAGCGACGAACGGTACGGAGTGTCGCATCAGCGCTCCTATGCGGATGATTGACCGAATTCGATCATCTATCATAATATGAATATGTGAATTCATCAAGGATCGCCCGATGCTCGAAATGTCCTTTGCCGGCGCGGCTCTAGCGGGGCTGCTGTCTTTCTTTACGCCCTGCATCCTGCCGATGGTGCCCTTTTACCTGTGTTACATGGGCGGCCTGTCAATGTCGGAACTTCAAAGCGGGGGCCGAATCGCGCCCGGCGCGCAGCGGCGACTGGTCATCTCGGCGGTCGCCTTCGCCTTTGGCGTGACGACGATCTTTGTCCTGCTTGGACTGGGCGCCACGGCGGCGGGGCAGGCCTTTGCCACGTGGAAATCGCAGTTGTCCTATCTGGCTGCGGCGGTGCTGACGGTCTTTGGCCTGCATTTTCTGGGGGTCGTCCGCATCCCTCTGCTGTACCGAGAGGCGCGGATGGAAAGCAAAGCCGAGCCATCGTCGGTCATCGGCGCCTATGTCATGGGGCTGGCGTTCGGGTTTGGCTGGACGCCCTGCGTGGGGCCGGCGCTGGCGTCGATTCTGATGATTGCCTCTGGCATGGGCGACCTGTGGAAAGGTGGGCTGCTGTTGCTGGTCTATGGCCTGTCGATGACCGCGCCCTTTGTTGTCGCCGCCCTGTTCGCAAAACCGTTCCTGCGGTGGGTCGGGCGAAACCGCCGCTATCTGGCTTGGGTGGAAAAGGCGATGGGCGTGATGCTGATCGTCTTTGCGCTGCTCATCGTCACCAACTCTGTCAACGCCATCGGGCAGTGGATGATCGACTGGACCCCCGACTGGCTGATTGGACTGATCTAAGGAGATCTACATGAAACGATTTCTGATCCTGCTGGCAACGCTGGTATGGGGGGCTTCGGCGCAGGCCGCGTCAGTCTTGGGCGACGATGGCCTGCACAAGGCAGACTGGATGCGCAACACCTTCAAGGACCTGCGCGAGGATCTGCACGAGGCCAACGCCGAAGGGCTGCGGCTTATGGTTCTGATCGAACAGCGCGGCTGCATCTACTGCACCCAGATGCACGACGAGGTCTACCCGATCCCCGAAGTCGACGCTTTGATCCGCGAAAACTATTTTGTCGTGCAGATCAACATGTTCGGCGACACCGAGGTCACCGACTTTGACGGAGAGGTCCTCTCCGAAAAAGAGATGGTGATGAAGTGGGGCCTGATGTTCACCCCGACGATTCTCTTTTTCCCGGAAGACGTCCCCGACGGACTCTCTGCGACCGAGGCCCGCGTAGGTTATGTTCCGGGCGCTTTGGGGGCGTCGATGTTCTACAACATGCTCACGTGGGTCATCGAACACGGCTACGACTCGGGCGAGAATTTCCAAGCCTACCATGCCCGCATATTCAACGCAGGCGGGGGCTTGGGCCGCTGACCTGTCCCTCTGGGCCGCTTTTCTGCACCGCAGCATTTCCACGCTGCGGTGCAATAATATTCAGATACATGAATTTGTAATTGCGCGATCCCGACTCTGTGCGCTAGTGTATGCAAAAATACGCATATGATGATCTCAGGGAGGATTCATGAAGCGCATCATACCCACAATCACCGGACTGGCGCTGGCTGCGACCATTGCAACAGCCCAAGAGGTCGCCCCGCTTGACGTGGCCTTTGACGAGTACGGCGCTGTTGCCGTTTCGCTCTCGGGCGTCGCTGGCAATGTCGACAATGGCATCGTGATCATGACCGACCGTGGCAAAGGCAACTGCATCGCCTGCCATCAGGTCACGGCACTGGACGAATTCCCCTTCCATGGCGAAGTCGGACCGTCGCTGGACGGTGTCGGCAGCCGTTGGACCGAAGCCGACCTGCGCGGCATCGTTGCAAACGCAAAGAACACTTTCCCCGAAAGCGTCATGCCCAGCTTTTACAAGGGCACCGGCTACATCCGGCCGGGTGATGCGTTCACAGGCAAAGCCGGAACCGAACCCCTGCCGCCACTGCTGACGGCACAGGAAATTGAGGACGTCGTCGCCTATCTCCTGACCCTTACGGAATAAGCGACTGGACTGAGAGGAGTAACAATGAACTTTACACGCAGAGATACCCTGCTGTTGGCCCTTGGCGCCTCCGCTGCGGCGATGCTGCCGATGCGGGCTTCGGCCGCGGTCGAAGACAACATCGCAGCCTTTACCGGCGGCGCTGACATGGGCGAAGGCGGTCTGACGCTGGTCGCTCCGGAGATTGCGGAAAACGGCAACACCGTTCCGGTCGAAGTCAGTGCCCCCGGCGCTGTCGCGATCATGCTGCTGGCCGCAGGCAACCCCAACCCCGCGGTTGGTACTTTCAACTTCGGCCCGCTTGCCGGAGCCCAGTCCGCTTCGACCCGCATCCGTCTTGCTGGCACCCAGGAAGTCGTCGCGATCGCGAAGATGGCCGACGGCAGCTTCGTCAAGGCGTCCAAGGAAGTCAAAGTCACCATCGGCGGCTGCGGCGGCTGAGTTAGGGAGAACAGGATATGGCAGATAACGTAACACCCCGCGTCCGCGTTCCCCGCGATGCAACGGCAGGCGAAGTCATCACCATCAAAACGCTGATTTCGCACCAGATGGAATCGGGTCAGCGCAAAGACGGCGATGGCAACCTGATTCCGCGGTCGATCATCAACCGCTTCGTTTGCGACTTTAACGGTCAGAACGTGATCGACATCACCATGGAACCGGCGATTTCGACGAACCCCTATTTCGAATTCCAGGCGACCGTGCCCGAAAGCGGCACCTTCAGCTTCACCTGGTATGACGATGACGGGTCCGTCTACACCGACTCCAAAGACATCGCCGTAGGCTAAGTCAGGCTCGCAGGGAGGATCGAAAATGACAAAAACTACTCTGAAGAGCGCGCTTGCTGTGGCGGCTCTGTTTGCCGGAGCCACTGTCGCTCAGGCCGACGAATCCGCCCAGCTCGTGATCAACGGCGAAATCGAAATGGTGACCGAGGCTCCGGCCGCGGCGCATCTCGAGGGCGCGCTGACGACGGTCTATTCCGGTTGGCTGTTCCGCGATGACGCGACGCAGGCGATCCAGATGGACGACTTCGACAACCCGGGCATGCTGTATGTCGATCAGGGTGCCGAAATGTGGGCGACCGCAGAAGGCACCGAAGGCAAGTCCTGCGCGGATTGTCATGGCGATGCTTCGGAAAGCATGGTCGGTGTGTCGGCAACCTATCCCAAGTGGAACGAGGCCGCCGGCGAAGTCCGCACCGTCACGATGCAGGTCAACGACTGCCGCGAAAGCCGTATGGGGGCAGAGCCCTATAAGTACGGCGGCGACGACATCAACGCTCTTGAGGCCTACATCGGCTTCCAGTCGCGTGGCATGCCGGTCAACGTGGCAATCGACGGTCCCGCAGCCGAGACTTGGGAACAGGGTCGCGACCTTTATTACACCCGCTTTGGTCAGCTGGAGCTGAGCTGTGCGTCCTGCCACGAGCAGAACTATGGCAACTATATCCGCGCCGACCACCTGAGCCAGGGCCAGATCAACGGCTTTCCGGTTTACCGTCTGAAGAACGCAGGGCTCGTGTCGGTCCACAACCGCTTCCGCGGCTGTATCCGCGACACCCGTGCCGAAACCTTTGCTGTCGGCAGCCCGGAATTCGTGGCTCTTGAACTCTACGTTTCGTCGCGCGGTAACGGTCTTAGCATCGAAACCCCGTCGGTCCGTCAGTAACACCCAACCCGCGCCGGCATTTCGCTGGCGCGGGTTTCGTTTAATCTGAAACATTCAAAAAACAGAATGCATCTGCCAGAGTAGGGCTCCGAACATGATCTCTCGCCGCGACTTTCTTCAGGCTTCAATGGCCGCGACCGCCCTTTACGGCGCGTCGGGCTTTGGCAATTGGGGCAGGCTTGCCGCGCAGCAGGCCCTGACTCAGGATCAACTGTTGCAGTTCGACGCCTTTGGCAATGTGACGCTGATCCACGTGACCGACATCCACGCGCAGCTGAAGCCGATCTATTTCCGCGAGCCCGAAATCAACCTTGGCGTCGGTGGCAACCGCGGTTCGGTGCCCCATATCACCGGAGCCGACTTCCGCCGCGCCTATGGCATCGAGGACGGCAGCGCGTCGCATTACGCCCTGTCCTACGACGACTTTGCCGCGCTGGCCAAAGGCTATGGCAAGATGGGCGGCCTTGACCGCGTTGCGACCGTGATCAACTCGATCCGCGCGGAACGGCCCGATGCGCTGCTGCTGGATGGCGGCGATACGTGGCACGGCTCTTACACCTGCTACCAGACGCAGGCGCAGGACATGGTCAACGTGATGAACGCGCTCAAGCCCGACGCGATGACCTTTCACTGGGAATTCACGCTGGGGTCCGACCGCGTGCGAGAAATCGTCGGCGACCTGCCCTTTGCCGCGCTGGCGCAGAACATCTTTGACAGCGAATGGGACGAACCGGCCGAGGACTTCGCCCCCTATAAATTCTTCGAACGCGCCGGCACAAAGATCGCCGTGATCGGTCAGGCCTTCCCCTATATGCCCATCGCCAACCCCGGCTGGATGTTCCCGGAATATTCCTTTGGCATTCGCGACGACCGGATGCAGGACATGGTCGACGAGGTCCGCGCCGCAGGCGCCGAGGTTGTCGTTGTCCTGTCCCACAACGGCTTTGACGTGGACAAACAGATGGCGGCGAAGGTCACCGGCATCGACGTGATCCTGTCGGGCCACACGCATGACGCCTTGCCCGAGCCCTATCTGGTCGGCGAAACCATCGTTGTGGCCTCTGGGTCCAACGGCAAATTCGTGAGCCGCGTGGATCTGGACGTGCGCGATGGCCGCATGATGGGGTTCCGCCACAAGCTGATCCCGATCTTCTCGGATGTGATCACGCCGGACGCGGAGGTCGCCGCCATCATCGACGAACAGCGCGCCCCGTTCGAAGCCGAACTGACCGAGGTCATCGGTCGCACCGCCGAGGACACGACCCTGTTCCGCCGTGGCAACTTTAACGGCAGCTGGGACGACCTGATCTGTGACGCGCTTCTGTCCGAACGCGACGCCGAGATCGCGATGTCCCCCGGCGTGCGTTGGGGGCCGTCGATCCTGCCGGGTCAGGACATCACCCGCGAAGACATCTGGAACGTCACCTCGATGACCTACCCGAATGCCTACCGCACTGAAATGACCGGCGAATTCATCCATACCGTGATGGAGGACGTGGCCGACAACCTGTTCAATCCCGACCCCTACTACCAACAGGGCGGGGACATGGTCCGCATGGGTGGCCTTGGCTACCGGATCGACATCAACAAACCCATCGGCGAGCGCATCTCGGACATTACCGTGCTCAAGACCGGAGAGGCGCTCGATCCGCAGCGCAGCTACGTCGTCACCGGCTGGGCAAGCGTGAACGAAGGCACCGAGGGGCCGGAAATCTGGGACGTGGTCGAAGGCCACATCCGCAAGCTGGGAACCGTTTCCATGACACCGAACACCTCGGTGCAAGTGGTCGGCGCCTGATCAATTCAAGAGGACAGCATGGACACGAAGTTCAAAGGCAATAAGCCGTCGCGTCGCGGTTTCCTGACCGGAGCGCTTGCCGCCGGTGCAGGAGCCGTCGGCGCAACGGTCGCAAAGGCGCAGGCCGCGCCCGATCCCGCAATCGTCGAGCAGCAGCCGTGGCGGACATTTCTGGGCGATGGCGTTGACGCCTTTCCCTATGGCACTCCGTCCGAGCATGAATCCCACGTCATCCGCCGGTCGGTCGAATGGCTGACGGCAGATCCCATTTCGTCGGTCAACTTTACGCCGCTGCACGAACTGGACGGGATCATCACGCCCAACGGGCTGTGTTTCGAACGTCACCACGGCGGCATCGCCGAGGTCGATCCCTCGATGCACCGCATCATGATCAACGGGCTGGTGGACAAGCCCATGGTCTTTACCATGGACGACCTGAAACGCTACCCGCGCGAAAACCATGTCTACTTCCTTGAATGCGCGGCGAACTCGGGCATGGAATGGGCAGGCGCGCAGTTGAACGGCGTGCAGTTCACCCACGGCATGATCCACAACGTCATGTACACCGGCGTTCCGCTTCGGCTGTTGCTGGAAGAGGCGGGCGTTCAGACCAATGGCAAATGGATCATGGTCGAAGGCGCCGATGCCGCAGGCATGAACCGGTCGATCCCGATCGAAAAGGCGCTGGACGACGTGCTGGTCGCGTTCAAGATGAACGGCGAAGCCCTGCGTCCCGAACAGGGCTATCCGGTCCGTCTGGTCGTCCCCGGTTGGGAAGGCAACATGTGGATCAAGTGGCTCCGCCGGATCGAAGTCGGCGACCAGCCGTGGCACGCCCGCGAAGAGACCTCGAAATACACCGACCTGTTCGAAAACGGTCAGGCCCGCCGCTTTACATGGGAAATGGACGCAAAGTCCGTGATCACCAGCCCCAGCCCGCAGGCCCCGATCACCCACGGCAAAGGCTGGACCGTGGTTACCGGCGTCGCTTGGTCCGGTCGCGGCACCATTCCGCGCGTGGATGTGACCATCGACGGCGGCAAGAACTGGCATCAGGCCCGCATGTCCGGCCCCTCGATGACCAAATCCATGCACCGCTTCTATTTCGAGTTCGAATGGGATGGCACGCCGCTGTTGCTGCAAAGCCGTGCGCATGACTCGACCGGCTATGTGCAACCGACCAAAAACGAGCTTCGCGCGATCCGCGGCGAAAACTCGATCTACCACAACAACGGTATCCAGACCTGGTACGTGAACGAACAAGGGATCGCCGAGAATGTTGAAATTTCTTAAGATTTTCATCCCCGCCGGAGCAGGCACAGCCGGCGTTCTGGCGCTGGCCTATGTTGCCGCCGACCAGTTCGTCGTCGACGTGCCGGCCCCGATCCGCGAAGCGATCGCGATCGCTCCGGCCGCCGCACAGGAAGCGCCCGCAGAAGCCGCGGCGCCCGCAGCAGAGCCGGTCGTGACCGCCGAAGTTGCCGTCACCCACAGCGAAGCCTCGGTCCCGTCGATTGCCGGTGGCTATGGTCTGGGCCGCCAAGCGCTGCCCGAAGAAATCGCTGCTTGGGACCATGACGTGCGGCCCGACGGACTCGGACTGCCGGTCGGTTCCGGCGACGTGTTCACCGGCGAAGAACTGTTCGTCGAACGCTGTGCCATGTGCCACGGCGACTTTGGCGAAGCGGTCGGTCGCTGGCCGGTTCTGGCCGGTGGCTACGGCACGCTCACCCGCCGCGATCCGGTCAAGACGATCGGGTCCTACTGGCCCTACCTGTCGACCGTTTACGACTATGTCGCACGTGCGATGCCCTTCGGTCAGGCCGAAAGCCTGAACCCGGACGAGCTTTATGCGATCACGGCCTACCTTCTTTACGTGAACGACATCGTGGGCGACGACTTTGAGCTGTCGAACGAAAACTTCCTCGAAGTCCGTCTTGAGAACGAAGCCAACTTCTACGACGACGACCGCCTGACGACCGAATTTCCGGTCTTCGTGCGGCCCGACATCTGCATGGAGAACTGCAAGGACTCGGTCGAGATCACGATGCACGCCACTGTGCTGGACGTGACTCCGGAAGACGCAAGCGACAACCCGCCCGCCGCGACCGAAGCCGCCGCCGAGGCTCCGGCCGAAGAGGCCGCAGCACCCGAAGCCGCAGCACCCGAAGCACCGGCAGAAGAGGCCGCCGCCGAGGCTCCGGCAGAAGAAGCCGCAGCTGTCGAAGCCGCAGCCGACGACACCGCAGCCCTCGACCCCGCTCTGGTGGCCGCAGGCGAGGACGTGTTCAAGAAATGCCGCTCCTGCCATCAGGTGGGCGAAGGCGCAACGAACCGCTCGGGCCCGCAGCTGAACGCCATTATGGGCCGCACGGTCGGTGGCGTGGACGGGTTCCGCTATTCGGCGGTCTTCTCTGACGCCGCCGCCGCGGGCGAAGTCTGGACGGCTGAAACGCTGGGCGAATTCCTTGCCAACCCGCGCGGTGCACGGGCCGGAACCAAGATGTCCTTTGCAGGCTTGCGCAGTCAGGAAGACATCGACGCCGTGCTGGCCTATCTGCAGGCCAACAGCGCGGAATGACCGACCACCTCCGGCGGGCCACCACCCGCCGGAGTTTCCGCTCGGACACGGGCGGAGGAACAGAGACGACCGGCGGGTTCGCCAAACGTTGACACAGATCAATGACCTCGACCCCGCCCGACTGGCAAATTGAGTGAAACCCGAGGGGAGGGACCACCATGACCGCACTGTTCAAGACCACTGCAATCGCCGCGACGCTGTCGCTTGCCGCGATGCACGCTTTCGCAGAGGCGACCACGCTTTATCCCTTTGACGGCAGCTTCGACGACGCGACCTTTGCGGTTGAAAACGCCATCGTGAGCCAAGGCCTTGTTGTCGACTGGGTCAGCCATGTCGGTGAAATGCTGGCGCGGACCGGCGCGGACCTTGGGTCCGAGGTCACGATCTTCGACAATGCAGATATCTATATGTTCTGCTCTGCCGTCGTGTCCCGTCAGGTGATGGAGGCCGACCCTCTGAACATCGCCTACTGCCCCTACGGCGTTTTCGTGTTTGAACGGGACGGCGAAATCAACATCGGTTACCGCAACCTGCCCGAGGGCGAGATGCAGGCCGTTCAGGAGTTGTTGGACGAGATCGCCCGCGACGCAGCAGGCCAGTAAGGATCCCACATGAATTACCAGAATTTCTTTCGCGCAGAGCTCGCGCGGCTCAAGGACGATGGCAACTACCGGACCTTCGCGGACCTCGAACGGCACCGCGGCGCGTTTCCGGCGGCGACCAACCGGCATGCGGGCGGTGAACGCGATGTGACGATCTGGTGCTCGAACGACTACCTTGGCATGGGGCAGCACCCTTCGGTGCTGGCCGCGATGCACGACGCGCTGGACACCGTGGGCGCGGGCGCGGGGGGCACGCGCAACATCTCTGGCACGACGCACCACCACGTCCTGCTGGAACGCGAACTGGCCGACCTGCACGGCAAAGAGGCGGCGCTGCTGTTTACCTCGGGCTATGTGTCGAACTGGGCCGCGCTGGGGACTTTGGGTGCGAAGATCCCCGGAATGGTCATCCTGTCGGACGCGCTGAACCATGCCTCGATGATCGAGGGCATCCGCCACTCCAAAGCAGAGCGGATCATCTGGAAACACAACGATCTGGCGGATCTGGAACGCCACCTTGCCGCTCTGCCGCTAGACCGGCCAAAGATGATTGCCTTTGAAAGCGTCTATTCGATGGACGGCGACATTGCCCCGATCAAAGAGATCTGCGATCTGGCCGACCGCTACAACGCGATGACCTATCTGGATGAAGTCCACGCCGTCGGCATGTATGGCCCGCGCGGGGGCGGCATTGCCGAACGCGAAGGTCTGATGGACCGGATCACGGTGATCGAAGGCACGCTGGGCAAGGCCTTTGGCGTGGTTGGTGGCTATATCGCGGCCAGCGCTGAACTGGTTGATTTCGTGCGCTCTTTTTCCAGCGGCTTCATCTTTACCACGGCCCTGCCGCCCGCGGTTGCCGCCGGTGCCTGTGCCTCGATCCAGCACCTAAAGCAGTCGTCCACCGAGCGCGACGGCCAGCAGGCCCGCGTGGCCGAGGTGCGCGCCCGTCTGGATGACATCGGCATCCCCCACATCGAGAACCCCAGCCACATCATCCCCGTGATGGTGGGCGATCCGGTCAAGTGCAAATACCTGTCAGACGTGCTGATGGAGCGGTTCGGCATCTACATTCAGCCGATCAATTACCCCACCGTTCCCAAGGGAACCGAACGCTTGCGGATCACCCCGTCGCCGGTTCACACCGCCGAAGATATCGACACGCTGGTCGCCGCGCTTCGGGACCTCTGGGCGCATTGCCAACTGTCCAGAGTGCCCTTGGCCGCCGAATAGGACAGCCACCCCCAAAAGACCAAGGGCCCGCGTTTGCGGGCCCTTTTCTATTGATTGGCGGGGGGCAGACCTCAGGCCCGGAACTCGGGCCCAGACCTCAGGCCCAGACCTCAGGCCGGCACAAAGCTAAAGCCGCCGCCGTCCCGAACCGCTTTGCCGATACCGGGGTAGGGCAGGTGGTACCCAATCAGGGCAGCATCCTCGGCCGCGAGCCCCTCGATCAACCGGACACGCGACGCGACACCGGCTGCCTGATCCTGATCCGATCCGGACACCCAGTCGGGCCGCGCAAAGGCCAGATGGTGGTTGCCGATGACATCGCCCACCACCACGATGCGCTGGTCGGACTGCGCAAGATCAAAGATCATATGACCCGGAGTGTGGCCGCCAAATTCGCGGGCGGTGATCCCGCCCAGAACCTCGGCGCCGTCGTCAAAGGTCTCTAGCTGACCCTCGATCGCGGTCAGGTAACGCAGCGCGCCGGCGGCAAAGGCCTGACGTTCGGGGCTGATCGTATCGACCGTCGCGGGGTCCAGCCAATAGGCCAGCTCTGTCGAGCCGATCATGTGGCGCGCGTTCATGAACATGGGCTCGTCGAAATCGTCCAGCACCCCCCAAAGGTGGTCGGGATGGGCGTGGGTAAAGACCACATGGGTCACGTCTTCGGGGTAGACGCCAAGCGTGTCCAGAGCCTCCCACAGTTGTCCGGCGGACGACTGGAAATTCGCGCCCGCGCCCACGTCGAACAGAACCGTATCGGTGCCGTTGCGCATCAGGGTGATGTTGCAATCTGGGGTGAACTGATCGCTTGCCAGCCCGTGTTTCGACAGGATCGAGGCCACTTCGTCGGCGGGCAGGTCGCCGGTGACCATCGCACCCGGAAGGACCAGGTTCCCGTCGCTCAGCGTGTCGACCTGCCAGTCTCCGACCGACACCGACGCATGCGACCAGACCGGCGCAAACCCCGCAAAAGCCGCCGACGCACCGGCAGAGGATTTCAGGAACAAGCGGCGCGAGAGTTTCATGGCAGACCTCATATGCTCATATTCAAATTTGATACTACAAATCGTGCCGCGCTCTGGCAATGGCCCACGCGCGGGGGTTTGCGTCGCTCGGGGGCGGGGCGCATGCCGCTCTGGCTTTTTGAAAGGTCGCAAAAAGAATTCTCTGGACGCCCTATGTCAGAATCTCCTAAAGCAGGATGGCATCACGGGAGAACTGGATCACCAGTGCCGAAGGAGCAACCGCCCCGGTAAACTCTCAGGCAAAAGGACCGCGATGTGACAAAAACTCTGGAGAGAGGCGCAGAAATGCGTCCGCCGAAGGGATAACGATCTCAGGCCGCAGGACAGAGGGGGCATCGAACCACGGGCGAAAACGCCCTGATCGGTGCCGGTTGGACGCATGTCTTCGGTGCTTTTTGCGGAGGGGACATGACTGACCTGAAAACGACCGTATTCCACGCACTCCATGCCGAATTTGGCGCCAAAATGGTGCCTTTCGCCGGCTATGACATGCCGGTCCAGTACAAACTGGGCGTGATGGGCGAACATCTTCATACGCGGACCAAGGCGGGGCTGTTCGACGTCAGCCACATGGGTCAGGTTCTTCTAAAGCCGAAATCGGGCAAGGTCGAAGACGCGGCGCTCGCGCTGGAGCGGCTGGTTCCGGTCGACATTCTGGGCCTGAAGGAAGGCCGCCAGCGCTACGCGCTGTTCACCAATGACGCTGGCGGGATCATGGACGACCTGATGGTCGCGAACCGTGGCGATCACCTGTTTGTCGTGGTCAACGCCGCCTGCAAAGACGCCGACATCGCCCATATGACGGCGCATCTGTCGGACACTTGCGACGTGGTTCCCGTGACCGACCGGTCGCTGGTTGCGCTTCAGGGCCCAGAGGCAGAGCGCGCGCTGGCCGCGCTGAACCCCGCCGTCGCAGAGATGAAATTCATGGACGTGGCCACCGTCACCTTTGGCAAGGCTGTCTGCTGGGTCAGCCGGTCGGGCTACTCGGGCGAGGACGGCTACGAAATTTCGGTGCCCGACCAATTTGCCGTGCAGCTTGTCACCGATCTGTGGAAGCAGGGCGGGGTCGAACCGATCGGACTTGGCGCCCGCGACAGCTTGCGGCTGGAAGCAGGGCTTTGCCTTTATGGCAACGATCTGGACCCGACCACCTCGCCGGTCGAGGCCAACCTGACTTGGGCGATCCAGAATGCCCGCCGCGCCGGCGGCGCGCGCGAAGGCGGATTTCCCGGGGCGGCGCGTATCCTGCGGGAACTGGCCGAGGGTCCGTCGCGGCTTCGCGTCGGCCTGCTGCCCGAAGGCCGTGCGCCGATGCGCTCTGACGTCCAGCTATTCGCGGCCGAAGATGCGGCAGAGCCCGTGGGCCACGTAACGTCGGGCGCCTTTGGCCCGTCGATCCAAGCGCCGATGGCCATGGGATATGTCGCAACCAGTCACGCCGCCACCGGCACCCGTCTTTGGGGCGAGGTGCGCGGCAAACGCATGCCGGTCGTTGTCTCGGACATGCCGTTCCGTCCTTCTACCTACAAACGATAACCAACGCGGAGAACCAAACATGAAATTCACCGAAGAACACGAATGGCTGCGGGTCGAAGGCGACCTGATCGTCGTCGGCATCACCGAACACGCCAGCGAACAGCTGGGTGACATCGTTTTTGTCGACCTGCCCGATGCCGACACCGAAGTCGCCAAGGACGACGAGGTCGTGGTGATCGAGTCGGTCAAGGCCGCCTCGGACATCCTTGCCCCGCTGGACGGCACCATCGTCGAGGTCAACGACGTGCTGGGCGATAACCCCAGCCTCGTGAACGAAGACCCCACCGGCGACGGCTGGTTCTTCAAGATGAAGATCGAAGACATGTCCGCGCTGGACGACCTGATGGATGAAGCCGCCTATAAGGACTTCATCGGCTGATCCGCCTCGCGGGGTCGAACGGGATCTACCCGCCACGACCCCGCACCGACCTGTCGCGACCGACACTGACACCTCGCCAATCCGGAGATGGCACATGGCCTTTACCCCGACCGATTATCTTCCCTACGACTTCGCCAACCGCCGCCACATCGGGCCCTCGCCCGAGGAAATGGCCGAAATGCTCAAAGTCGTGGGCGCGCCGTCGCTGGACGCCCTGATCGAAGAAACCGTACCCGCGTCGCTGCGGCAGGCCGAGCCTCTGGACTTTGGCAAACCCAAATCCGAAGGCGAACTGCTTTATTTCCTCAACGAGGTCGCCAAGAAGAACCAAGTGCTGACCAGCCTGATCGGGCAGGGGTTCTATGGCACGGTCACGCCCCCCGCGATCCAGCGCAACATTCTTGAAAATCCGGCGTGGTACACGGCCTACACCCCCTACCAGCCAGAGATTTCGCAGGGCCGTCTAGAAGCGCTTTTGAATTACCAGACGATGATCTGCGACCTGACCGGTCTGGAAATCGCCAACGCGTCGCTGTTGGACGAAGCGACCGCAGCGGCAGAGGCGATGACCATGGCGCAGCGCGTGGCAAAGTCAAAGGCGACCGCCTTCTTTGTCGACATCGATTGCCATCCCCAGAACATCGAAGTGATCCGCACCCGCGCCGAGCCGCTGGGCATTGAAATCATCGTCGGCAACCCTGACGAGCTCGAGGCCGACAAGGTCTTTGGCGCGATCTTCCAGTATCCCGGAAGCGACGGCCTGATCCGCGACTTTACCGATCATATCGCGCGCCTGCACGACGCAAAGGCCATCGCGGTGGTCGCCGCCGATCCGCTGGCGCTGACGCTCTTGAAGGAACCGGGCCAGATGGGCGTCGACATCGCCGTAGGCTCGACCCAGCGCTTTGGCGTGCCCTTGGGCTATGGCGGCCCGCACGCGGCCTATTTTGCCTGCAAGGACGTCTATAAGCGCTCCATGCCTGGCCGGATCGTCGGCGTGAGCGTGGACAGCCACGGACACAAAGCCCTGCGCCTGTCGCTGCAAACCCGCGAACAGCACATCCGCCGCGAAAAGGCGACGTCGAACGTCTGCACCGCGCAGGCTTTGCTGGCCGTCATGGCGTCGATGTATGCGGTGTTCCACGGGCCCAAGGGCCTGCAGGCCATCGCACAGCGCATCCACCGCAAAACTGTCCGTCTGGCCCGCGGGCTGGAAGAGGCAGGGTTCAAGGTCGAACCGGCGGTGTTCTTTGACACCATCACGGTCGAGGTCGGCCACCTTCAGGCGGCTGTCATGCAGCTGGCCGTCGAAAACGGGATCAACCTGCGCAAGGTGGGCGAAACCAAGGTCGGCATCAGCCTTGACGAGCGCACCCGCCGCACGACGATCGAAGCGGTCTGGCGCGCCTTCGGCATCGACCGCAAGGACGACGACCTGACCCACCGCTACCGCGTCCCCGAGGAACTCCACCGCACGACGGAATACCTGACGCACCCGATCTTTCACATGAACCGCGCCGAGACCGAGATGATGCGCTATATGCGCCGCCTTTCGGACCGTGACCTCGCGCTTGACCGCGCGATGATCCCGCTGGGGTCCTGCACGATGAAGCTGAATGCCGCGGTCGAAATGATGCCGATCACATGGCCCCAGTTTTCGTTGATGCATCCCTTTGTTCCGCGAGAGCAGGCGGCTGGCTATCACGAAATGATCGATGACCTGTCGCAGAAACTCTGCGTGATCACCGGCTATGACGCGATGTCGATGCAGCCCAATTCGGGCGCGCAGGGCGAATATGCGGGGCTGTTGACGATCATGGCCTACCACCGCGCCAACGGGGACACTGATCGCAAGATCTGCCTGATCCCCGTTTCGGCCCACGGCACCAATCCGGCCAGCGCACAGATGTGCAACATGGACGTGGTGGTCGTGAAATCTGCGGACAACGGCGACATCGACGTCGAGGACTTTCGCGCCAAGGCGGCGGCTGCGGGCGACCGTCTGGCGGCCTGCATGATCACCTATCCGTCGACCCACGGCGTGTTCGAGGAAACCGTGCGCGAAGTCTGCAAGATCACCCATGACCACGGGGGACAGGTCTATATCGACGGCGCGAACATGAACGCGATGGTCGGGCTTGTGAAACCGGGTGAGATCGGCGGCGACGTCAGCCACCTGAACCTGCACAAGACATTCGCCATCCCGCATGGCGGCGGCGGCCCCGGCATGGGTCCGATCGGCGTCAAAGCGCATCTGGCGCCCTTCCTGCCCGGCCATCCCGAAACGGGCGGCGCGACGGGTCCGGTGTCTGCGGCGCCTTGGGGCTCGGCCTCGATCCTGCTGATTTCATGGGCCTATGTGCTGATGATGGGCGGCAAGGGCCTGACGCAGGCAACCAAGGTCGCGATCCTGAACGCCAACTACATCGCCAAACGGCTCGAAGGCGAATACGACGTTCTGTTCAAGGGCGGCAAAGGCCGCGTGGCGCATGAGTGCATTCTGGACACCCGTCCCTATGCCGATCGCGCCCACGTGTCCGTCGACGACATCGCCAAGCGACTGATCGACAACGGTTTTCATGCGCCGACCATGTCTTGGCCCGTGGCGGGGACGCTGATGGTGGAGCCCACCGAAAGCGAGACGAAGGCCGAACTGGACCGCTTCTGCGATGCCATGCTTGCCATCCGTGCCGAGATCGCGATGGTCGAGGCAGGCGACTGGCCCGCGGACAGCAACCCGCTCTGCAACGCGCCCCACACGGTCGAGGACCTGATCAGCGACTGGAACCGCCCCTATTCCCGCGAACAGGGCTGTTTCCCCGCAGGATCGTTCCGCGTGGACAAATACTGGTCTCCGGTGAACCGCGTCGACAACGTCTATGGCGACCGGAATCTGGTGTGCACCTGCCCGCCGATGGACGCCTATATGGACGCTG
>JALQXR010000421.1 GCA_023263105.1 Marivivens sp.
TACCCATTCCCATCCACATTCCCATCCCGGCAGCCCCATTCGCATCCCACTGTCTGCCGCATACGCATCACACACACTCACACACACCCACACACACACACACATACCGGGGGTGAGCCCGGCGGCCGCGAGCCCCGCGACGAGCGCCTCGTGCTCGCCGGGGGCGCGGCCGCTCGCGGCCCATTTCTCGGCCCGCGTGGGGCCGGCGGTGACGGACTTCACCCCACCGCGCTGCGTCTCTAGCGCGAATTTCGTGCGCTTCTTCGGCGGCTGGAGAAGCGTGGTTAGCGTCGGGGTTAGGGTTATGGGTACAGTAAGGGTTACCGTTGGCGTTACTTTAAGCACACGTCAAACACGTAGGAGATCTAAGAGGCACCCATTCCGTATCGCCTATCCGTATGCCTATCCGTATACCTCCGGGCTGCCTCGGAACCGGCTGCGCCCCCGCCGAGGCTCATCGGGTTCCTCGTCCGAGTCGAGGACGGGCTGTGGGGGGCGGCGGCGGAACGGATTGTCGAAATCCTCGTCATCCGTGTCGGCGGGCGGCTGCTCGGCGGCGGGTTCCTAAGATGGGTGGTGGTGGTGGTGGTGGTGGTGGTGGTACGGGCAGGATACGGTAGGGGTGTATGAAAGAAATGGTTAGACGTGCAGTTCGAGTGCAGAAACAAAGTTGGACGTGCAATTCGAGTGCGGAAACACAAGTGGACTTGCAATTGGACGTGTTCGACGTATTCGACGTGCTCCCACGACCGGCCGCACATTCTATTCGACAGTGGTAGCACGTCGAATACGTCGAATAGACCTCTATTC
>JALQXR010000422.1 GCA_023263105.1 Marivivens sp.
GCCGGAGCCGGAGCCGGAGCCCGAGCCGGAGTCGGGACCGCGGGGAGCACCCAGTGACGCCCGGGGGCTGACCACAGTCGCAGCGCCTGGCAGCGCGGGACATGCGCCCATTGGGCTTGCGAGTGCGCACGAAGTCCTCCGCGCGTCCTCAAGGGGGGAGTTGAGTTTTGGGCACCTCCCCCGCACTGCGGGCAAGAGCTCAACCTAACTTAAGCACCAGTTCTATCTTATCTCCGCCTTAGGCGATACACGCATGCCAGTATCAGTGCGCCGCTCATACTGTAGCCCTCAGGGGGGAGGGGTGTGTGTGGGCGTGTGTGTGTGTGTGCGTGTGTGCGTGTGTGTGTGTATGGATGTGCGCGTTATCAGTCGCGCGCCCTGCACGTGGGGTTTTTTATAGTGGGCACGCCTCGTGCTGTTCGCTTTTTCCCCACCAATTTATTTACCGGTATAGCTTTAGCACGTCCCGCTTTAATGCTATGTGAAATTCATCACTTCCCAAATTAAAGGAACTGCTTCAGCCGCGTAGACCATCCATTTACCTAGCGGGCGTGCTGCCTCGATTCGCTACATTCTAGGGACGTCATGACCTCTCGATTCTCAACTGGTTATGCGCCTAAACCCGCTGAAGGTATGGACCATTACGCGATGCTCCGAAAAATCACTGACACCCAGCTCCAGTTCAAGAACAAGCTTGGCTGGGGCCCGGCTGATCGGGAGAAGTTTCTGAAGGAGTTCTGCGCCAAGCTTCGAGCCACGCAGACTACCTTCCTCGTCCACAACAAGCGCCAAGTCGGCACCA
>JALQXR010000423.1 GCA_023263105.1 Marivivens sp.
CGCTCGCTCGAGAACGACCCGCAGCGCTGGACCAAGCGCGCCCCGCTCATCAAGGGCGTCTCGGAGGAGACCACGACCGGCGTCCTGCGCCTGTACGAGCGCTACAAGGAGGGCACGCTGCTCTTCCCGGCGATCAACGTCAACGACTCGGTCACCAAGAGCAAGTTCGACAACAAGTACGGCTGCCGCCACTCGCTCGTCGACGGCATCAACCGCGCCACCGACGTCATGATCGGCGGCAAGGTCGCGGTCGTGTGCGGCTACGGCGACGTCGGCAAGGGCTCCGCCGAGTCGCTCCGCGCCCAGGGCGCCCGCGTCATCGTCACCGAGATCGACCCGATCTGCGCCCTGCAGGCGTGCATGGAGGGCTACGACGTCAAGACCCTCGAAGACGTCGTCGCCACCGCCGACATCTTCATCACCACGACGGGCAACTTCGACATCATCCGGGTCGAGCACTTCGAGAAGATGAAGAACCAGGCCATCGTCGGCAACATCGGTCACTTCGACAACGAGATCGACATGGCCGGCCTGGCCCGCATCCCGGGCATCGTCAAGGACGAGATCAAGCCCCAGGTCCACCAGTGGATCTTCCCCGACGGCAAGAAGATCATCGTCCTGTCGGAGGGCCGCCTGCTCAACCTCGGCAACGCGACGGGCCACCCGTCGTTCGTCATGTCGAACTCCTTCACGAACCAGGTGCTCGCCCAGATCGAGCTGTTCACGAAGGCCGACCAGTACGAGCTGGGCGTCCACGTGCTGCCCAAGCACCTCGACGAGGAGGTCGCCCGTCTGCACCTC
>JALQXR010000424.1:0-352 GCA_023263105.1 Marivivens sp.
CGTGTTGGATTGTGGGCTTGTGTGTTTGTGCATTGTGCAATGCATGCGTTGTGAAACGCAGTGTGCTCCTGCATGCTGTGCTGTTGTGTCAGAACTGGGGTGGTCAAGGGGAATCTATCTGTTTAACTAAAGCATAGCATTGTGATGGCGTGGAAACTTGTGGACATATTGTGAGTTCTGCCCAGTGCCCTGACTGTTAAAGTGGCGAAGCCCAGCCATGCGCGGGTAAACGGCGGGAGTAACTATGACTCTCTTAAGGTAGCCAAATGCCTCGTCATCTAATTAGTTACGTGCATGAATGGAGTACTGAGATTTCTACTGTCGCTGCCAACTTGCGGGTGAAACCACAGCC
>JALQXR010000424.1:367-799 GCA_023263105.1 Marivivens sp.
GAACGGGCTTGGGTGAACCAGCGGGGAAAGAAGACCCTGTTGAGCTTGACTCTAATCTGGCATTGTAGAATATCTTATCAGGTGTAGCATAAGTGGGAGTGTGTGTGTGTGTGTGTGTGTGTGTGTGTGTGTGTGTGTGTGCTCTTGAAATACCACTACTTTTAAAGCTGTTTTGCTTATCCTGTCTGGCTGCACCCTGCTTTTACTTGGATTCTTGAGCATCACGAAGCTCATGTGGGCTAGTGCTGATGGGAGACAGTGTCAGGCTGAGAGTTTGGCTGGGGCGGCACATCTGTCAAATGATAACACAGGTGTCCTAAAGCAAGCTCGACTGGACCAGAAACCTTGTATGGACCAAAAGGGGATATGTCTGCTTGATTGAACTTCCCATTCCCAGTGGGAGGGAGCACTGTGAAAGCATGGCCTGTTGAT
>JALQXR010000425.1 GCA_023263105.1 Marivivens sp.
TGAAAAGATTGACTGCACACATGATTGCAAAGGACCCTAAAGAACGGTGTTCAGGAGATCTACAATCTGTGGGTTTATAATCTGGAGTGTCGTTGCAAACTGAGCTTTACAGTCTGTGTGTCTACATTTTGGGTGTTTACATGATTCGGGTCTCTGGGTTTACAAGGCTCGGGCTACCGATTTTGGCTCGCGAATGCCACCGTGTCTGCACTACGGAAGACATTTTACAGCGACTTGCATGCCAGTAACTCGTAATTCAATGTCTTGCTGGCGAGCCTCGTATATATTATGGCGTCGCAAGACGAGCCTTGCGACGTGTGTGTGTTGTGTGTGTCTGTGTGTGTATGTGTGCGTATGTGCGTGTAGGTGTGTGTGTGTGTGTGTATGTGTGTGTATGTGGCAGGTCAAGCCTTGCGAGTATGTGGCAGGTCAAGCCTTGCGAAGACTCAATGCTGATGTCGCAGGTCAAGCCTTGCGAAGACTCAAAGCTAATAGGTTTGCCATTTCCAAGTCTGATAGCAATTCGGCACAGAGACTCAAAGCTAATAGGTTTGCCATTTCCAAGTCTGATAGCAATTCGGCACAGCAATGTGACGAACGTCGCCGCCCTTCCAGGAAATGTGCGCTGCAATGATTTCGCCGAATGGGAAGTCACCGTTCTGGCCAGACATCTTTATTCCGCCGCTGATTTCATTAATCAGTGACATGCTCACTCGGTAATGACCGTTGATTTCCATGAATGCATTCACGATGCCAAGGGCAACGCTGCCACCGTGCAGCACAGAAAT
>JALQXR010000426.1 GCA_023263105.1 Marivivens sp.
TGTGTGTGTGTGTGTGTGTGTGTGTGTGTGTGTGTGTGTGTGTGTGTGTGTGTGTGTGTGTGTGTGTGTGCACTACGAGCGCGAGAGGGAGCTGCACTGCTCCACACTTCTGTCGGCCTCCCGCTACATGGCGGTTAAGTGCTGGGATAAGATGGACGCCGACAGAGCCGAGATGAAGGGCGAGGTGGGCCAGCGGGGCTCGCTAGTGGTGGAGAGGTACCTCGACGACGTGAAGGAAAGGCTGGGAAGCAGGTTAAAGCTCTTGTGCAGGGCAGGGTGCCTGCCGGTGCTGGGCAGAGTGGCGTGGGAGCTCGACCTCAGCGAGCACCACGGTAAGTGCGTTCTGTGTGACTCTGATGAGGTAGAGGACGTGGAGCACGTGCTGCTACGCTGCCCTGCTCACCAACACCACAGAGCAAAGATGATGGACGCCGCCGGCGCCGTGTACGCGATGGCGCACGAAGGCGAGGAGCTGGAGGAGGCCAGCACAGAGACGCAGATCCGAGTGCTACTCGGGGCGCGTGCTGGGAGCAGGGCGACGGAGGACATCATCGACGTCCAGGTTAAGAGGTTCTTGGTGAAGGTGTGGAAGGCGAGGAGGAGAGTGAGTGAAGTGATCAACGAGAAGTTTGGACGTCAGGACGTGGTGTGGGCCAAGGACTGGGGCTGGAGCAAGCCCCAGCCAATTGACAAACGCACAGCCCGCAGGAGGAGGGAGCAAGAGTGCTCCCCACCACGCAGAGTGGGAGCGGGCGAGGCGAGGGAGGCAAGGACGAGCGCTG
>JALQXR010000427.1:0-255 GCA_023263105.1 Marivivens sp.
GGTTGGGCGCCTTCCTCTTAGTGGTGCAAGCCCTGTATCCGTTCCCAGCCTTCCGTCTGGTCGGGCGTGTAATGCATTTGGTGCGCGTCATTCTGACTGCGTGCGCCATGCATCCGGCGCGCGCCTTCCCACTCGCGGTGCAAGCCCTGCATCCATTGCGCGCCATCCCTCCAGTGACGCGCTTCGTTTGCTACAAGCTTTCCTCGTTCCCACTTGTGACCCGCTTTTGCGCGTCTGCTTTGCGCGCCGCCTCTG
>JALQXR010000427.1:264-781 GCA_023263105.1 Marivivens sp.
CCTACCTTGGTACTACCCAGGCCCAGTCTCAGGTGTTCTGGCCCTTGACCTGAGCTCTTCTCTTCCTCCGCGAACTCTCGACACAGAGAAGGGTATTTTTTAATGGGTCTATAAAGGACTACATTTAGGGTGGTGTGCATTCTAAAGTCTACCCGCCGTCGTCCGATACTCGATCAGGATCACTAGCTATTTTTCCGTGTCGAGGTTTGTCGTCGTGCGATGACGGGACTACTCGAGATCTCCTACCTACGCGACCTGATGAGGCCGGTGTCAGACGTTCCCTCACCATCCCCATCCCCCGCGGCTTATGCAGCCGTGAACCCCCTAGTCCCCTAGATTCCCCGGCACCCCTCTCTGGGTCTATAGTCTCTGTCCCCGGCTTGTCCAGCCGAGCTCTCTTCTCCCCCTTTTCCACCATACTGCCCTCCCCCAGCTTATTCAGCGGGGAACCCCGTTCACCCCTAGAATTATCCCCCCCCCCTCCCCTCCCAGACCCCTAGTTTTATTAATCAAATCA
>JALQXR010000428.1 GCA_023263105.1 Marivivens sp.
TCCGCACCATTTGACACTGGCAAGTCATTAAAAAGCCAAGGCGGGCAGTGCTAACAGACGCAGGGATCGGATCCTGTAGTAAAAGTCTGTTCTGCGCTATGGGTGCAGACCTAAGCATGTCTAAAACTGCTTATGCGGGTATAGCTCAGTTGGTAGAGCGTTTGCCTTCCAAGCAAAATGTCGTCAGTTCGAACCTGATTGCCCGCTCCAAAGTTTAAATAACATAATGCCGCTCTAGCTCAGCTGGTAGAGCAACTGATTTGTAATCAGTGGGTCGGGGGTTCGAGTCCCTCGAGGGCACCATAATGCGGGTATGGTGGAATTGGTAGACGCAACGGCTTTAGGTGCCGTCGCCGCAAGGCGTGGGGGTTCAAGTCCCTCTACCCGCACCAAAGTTTAGGAGAACCACTATGTGGACTTTAGTTTATATCGTCTTCATTGGAGGCAAACTAGAGTCAACAGTGGTAGACACATACGAAACAATGTACGAGTGTTTTAATGCTCGTGAAACATTGAGTCTTGAAGTTGGTAAGGGCAACGGTTACTTCAAACCAGGAAGTCAAGCCGTTTGCGTTTACAGAGAAGATATCTCGGTATAGCACAGCCTGGTAGTGCGCTAGTTTTGGGTACTAGAGGTCGTTGGTTCGAATCCAGCTACCGAGACCATTGGAAGGTTGGCAGAGTGGTCGATTGCAACGGTCTTGAAAACCGTCGAACCAACAGGTTCCGTGAGTTCGAATCTCACACCTTCCGCCACAACCATAACTAAATATT
>JALQXR010000429.1:0-318 GCA_023263105.1 Marivivens sp.
TCTCAGAAATCTGATGGAGCCTCTCTGGGGCGGGGCTCCGCTGTGGTTTACCAGGTCAGTGATGGGGGTCATCGGGTGTAACCTCACGACAGTCGGAAGTGCAAGCACACGGCCCTGGTGTGGCCTGGAATGAAGGGGCTGAGCAGGTGGTATCCCATCGGCCTCAGAATGCGCATGATGTCGCCAGTTCAAGGTCTCAGTGTGATGAAGCTCCCTGCTTACTGCCGCAGGGTGCTTTCTCTCAGAAATCTGAGGAAGTCTCCCTGGGGCAGGATCCAGGCGCTTTCTCTCAGCAATCTGAGGAAGTGGATCGGGGTC
>JALQXR010000429.1:328-774 GCA_023263105.1 Marivivens sp.
CGACTCTGTTATGGCTGAAGGGGTAGACGGCGTGTTTGATCTGCCTGGCATGACCATGGTGCGGGAAGCTATGGAACAGGCTGCCTCATTTGCCGCCCTCGAGCAAGAAGACATTCCTCACACTGGCACTATGGAGGTCGCTGAGCAGGGGCCAGCGGATGCGCAGGGAGAGGCAGCTTCATCTCTGAAAACTGATGGAGCTGGGCTTGACGATGGCGTCCTGCACTTGGCTCTCGCTGCTCGAGCCCTGCGGCGAGTTTGGCGAAGGCTGCGCCCAAGCGACCTCGATTACTATGACCTGTCCAGCATGATCAGATCGGCTCAGTCCCTCGCTCGGTGGCTTGAGCATAAACATAGAGTCACCACGTCTCGGCGCTGGAAAGCTTGGGTGTCTAAATCGATCCATGACGGGGGTCGAAAGATCATGCAATGGATCAAGCGGCCCG
>JALQXR010000430.1 GCA_023263105.1 Marivivens sp.
AGGTTACAAAGACGTATTGAAGCAATAGGTCGTATTGGCGCAACTTGTTTTAATAAATTAATATCAGAAAATTGTCCAATAGATAAAGAATTAATATCTAATAATATAAATGATCTTAAAAGTATAAAAGCAGATTATAATACATTTGTAGATAATTGTTGCAAAGATATATTAAGATCAACAACTACAGTAGATCCTCAAAATCAATGTTATACGCATAGTTGCGAAGGAGAAACATTTCAAATACATGAAAGAATGTATGAAACAATACCATCAGGATATGATCCACAAGTTTGGTGTTGTGAGTCTTTATCAACACCTACACCACCAGCACCAACACCAGCACCACCACAGCCACCGCCACCACCACCACCACAGCCACCGCCACCACCACTACCACCACCACCACCACCACCACCACCACCATCACAATCATACTCACAACAATGTCAAGATTGTTTAATGTATGAAGGATTAATGGGTATAAGTGGAGATATCTCAAATTGTGAATCAGTATGTAATTAATTTTACATTTTACTACTATAAATATCATCCATATGTTGGAATAATACATGATTATCTATATTGACACCAGTTACTAATCTTGGTATAATACTCATAGTTTGTAATTCTTGAATTAATAATTTACTAGCATAAGGTATTTGTATAATATTTTTATCATGTAGTGGTTTATCATCATATGAAATTAAACCAGTATATTTATCTATTTGAACACTAAATTTATCTGATCTTTCCATCATACTTTCATT
>JALQXR010000042.1 GCA_023263105.1 Marivivens sp.
CAGAACCGCACCAACGCGAAAGCGGATTGGTACATCTGGGCCGACCCGAAGAAAGACGGCACCCCGCCGAACAACTGGCCTTCGGTTTTCGGTGGATCGGCATGGATGTTCGACGCGCGGCGTCGCCAGTATTACATGCACAATTTTCTGGTCGAGCAGCCGGACCTGAATTTCCACAATCCTGCCGTGATCGACGCGCTTATCGAGGCGATGCGGTTCTGGCTGGACCGTGGCGTGGATGGGTTCCGTCTGGATACCGTCAACTTCTATGTCCACGACAAGAAACTGCGCGACAACCCGCCGTCGAACTGGTCGGCCTTCCCCGGCAATCCCTACGAAGCGCAGGACCACATCCATTCAAAGACCCAGCCCGAAAACATCGACATCCTGCGCCGCATCCGCGCTCTGACCGACGAATATCCCGACCGGATGCTGGTTGGCGAAGTCGGAGAGGCCGGCACACGGCAGGTCGAGGTCATGGGCGAATACACCTCGGGCGGGGACAAACTGCACATGGCCTATTCGTTCGCCATGCTCAGCCATGACCACACCGCGCGGCATTTCCGTGATTGCATCCGCACCTTCCAGACCGGCGCACCCGACGGCTGGCCCTGCTGGTCGTTCTCGAACCATGATGTGAACCGCCACGTGACCCGCTGGTCCAAATCGCCCGCCCAAGAGGCAGCCGTCGCAAAACAGTCGATCGCGATGCTGACCAGCTTCCCCGGGACGCTGGGTATCTATCAGGGCGAAGAACTGGGACAGACCGAAACCGAAATCGAGTTCCACGAGCTTCGCGATCTGGGCTACATCGATTTTTGGCCAGAAAACAAGGGCCGGGACGGCTGCCGGACCCCCATGGTGTGGGAAAAGGACAAGCCCAACGCAGGGTTTTCGACCTCGGAGCCGTGGCTGCCGGTCAAGGCACCGCAAGCGGCCCATGCCGTCGACATCCAAGAGGCCACCAACGACAGCGTCCTGCACGCCTACCGCGAGGCACTCGCATTTCGCAGAAAACGCACCGAGCTCCGGCTTGGTAAAACCGAATTCCCCGACCTGCCGGAGCCGTTCCTTGCGGTGCGCCGGACGGATGGGGCACGCTCTCTGACGGGGATATTCAACCTGTCGGATAAGGCACGCAGCCTCGGCATCAAGGGCAAGACCCGCGCCGTCGGTCCGCAGGCCGCAAAACTTGCCGAGGGGCAGATATCGCTTCCGCCCCACGGCTTCATCTTTCTCGAGGAGGACGGCAGCGTCAGCTACGTCGCCGAAAAGGAAACTGCCCTTGCCTGACGGCGGGGAAATGGAAATCTAGGGAGATAAGTCCATGAAACTAGCAAAGAAACTGGGCCTTGTTGCCCTTCTGATGTCCACCGCCGCTCCGGCGATGGCGTTCGAAGACGGCAAACTGGTCATCTGGATGGGCGCCGACAAGGGCGACGCTCTGCTTCAGGAAGTGGTGGCAAAGTTCACCGCCGATCTGGGCGTGGAAGTCATCGTCGAAGTGGTCGACCCGCTGACCGACAAATTCCAGCAGGCTGCCGCAACCGGCGACGGTCCGGATATCGTCCTCTGGGCGCATGACCGTTTCGGCGAATGGGCCGCTGGTGGTCTGATTTCCCCCGTTGCTCCGTCCGCCGACTTCCAGGCTGGCGTCCTGTCGACCGGCTGGGATGCCGTGTCCGCTGGCGGCAACATCTGGGGCTACCCGGTGTCGGTCGAAGCCATCGGCCTCGTCTACAACAAGGCACTCGTCGCGACCCCGCCGGCAACTTTCGAAGAGCTGGCCAGCCTCGAGACCCCCGAAGGCGTTGCCCCGATCCTGTGGGACTACAACAACACCTACTTCACCATGCCGATGCTGATGGCTGGCGGCGGTTACGCCTTCCAGAAGGTCGACGGCGTCTATGACGGCTCTGCAACCGGCGTGAACAACGACGGCGCGATTGCCGGTGCAACCGTTCTGCGGTCGCTGTTCGACAACGGCGTTCTGCCTCCGGGCGTGGACTATGGCGTCATGGACGGCGCAATGGCTAAGGGCGAAGTCGCCATGGTCATCAACGGTCCGTGGTCGTGGTCGGGCTACATCGCTGCCGGCATCGACGTGGGCGTTGCCCCGCTGCCCAGCGTGAACGGCCAGCCCTCGCCTGCATTCCTGGGTGTGTATTCGGCAGCCGTCAACGCCGCGTCCCCGAACAAGGACCTCGCGGTTGAGCTGATCGAAAACTACATGCTCACCGACGAAGGTCTGGCTGCATGGAACGGGAACGGCAACCTCGGCGCTCTGGCTGACATCTCGGCTGGCGCCGCCCAGACCGACGAAAAGGTCGCAGCAACCCTTGCCAACGCCGCCATCGGCATCCCGATGCCGTCGAACGCTGAAATGGGTGCCTTCTGGGCCGCCATGGGTCCGGCGCTGACCAACATCACGTCGGGCGTCCAGTCCCCGGCCGATGCGCTGAACGACGCCGCCGCGCGTATCCTCGGCGAATAACGAACCTTGGGCGGCGGGGAAACCTGCCGCCCTTTTCCTTTCGGGGAGGAGAGGAAATGTCCACCACAACCATCGACGCCATTCAACAAACCGACCGGCCGCAATACGTCCGACTGACGATTGTCGCGGTTATCACGCTTGGTTTGCTGTATGCCGCCTTCCAGCTTTACATGATTGCGCAGCCCGTCTTTGGCGCGCTGCTGCTGGCGCTGGCCGTGGGGTTCGGGATCGTTTTCGGCTCGAACCGGTTGTACAACAGCCGCTTTATCTTTCCGGGCGTGGCGACGGTCATGCTTTTTGTGGCCTTTCCGGTGATCTACACGATCTATCTGGGCTTCACGAACTATTCGTCGTTCAATCTGCTGACCTACGAGCGGTCGGTTGAGATCCTGACGTCGCGCGGCACTGTCGACGCGTCGACCGAGCAGCCGTTCGCCGTGTCGCCCGATGGCGACGGCTACCGCATCTGGCTGCCGCAGTCGGGACTTTTGTCCGACACGGTCTATCTGACCGAGGACCTAGAGGAAGCCACCCTATCGCCCGCCAATGCGCCCGATGTGCTGTTGGAGGCGCGCGACGCGATCAAACTGCGCGCGGGTCTGCAAACCCTGACGCTGACCACCCCCGACGGCGTGGCGATCCAGAACTCTGGCCTGCGGACTTTCGCGAGCCTGACGCCCGACTACCTTCGTCTGGACGACGACACACTAGAGCGCACGGCGGACGGGGCGCGGCTGGTGGCCGACCATTCGACCGGCTTCTTCATGACCGAAGCGGGCGAACAAGTCCCCCCGGGCTGGCGCGTCAACATCGGATGGCAGAACTTTGAACGTGTCTTCACATCAAAGGGCATCCGTGGCCCGATGGTTGAGATCTTTGTCTGGACGGTCGTGTTCGCGGGGCTGTCGGTGGTGTTCACCTTTGCCGTCGGCCTGCTGCTGGCGGTGATCCTGCAGTGGCCGCACCTGCGGTTCAAACCGCTATATCGCATCCTGCTGATCCTGCCCTATGCGGTGCCGTCGTTCATCTCGATCCTCGTGTTTCGCGGGCTGTTCAACCAGAACTTTGGCGAAATCAACCTGATCCTCGAGGCGCTGTTCGGCATCCGGCCCGAGTGGTTCACGAACGGCAATCTGGCCCGCACGATGATCCTGATCGTGAACACGTGGCTGGGCTATCCCTATATGATGCTGCTGGCGATGGGCTTTCTTCAGGCGGTGCCCGAGGACCACAAACGCGCGGCGGCTCTGGAAGGCGCCTCTGCCGCGCGGGTGTTCTTCCGCATCACGCTGCCGCAAATCCTGCCGCCATTCCTGCCGCTGCTGATCGCGTCGTTCGCGTTCAACTTTAACAACATGGTGCTGGTGCTGCTGCTGACCCGAGGCCTGCCCGACATCACCGGAACGGTGCTTCCTGCAGGGCAGACCGATATCCTTGCCTCGTTCACTTACCGGATCGCCTTTGGTTTCAGTTCGTCCGAATTCGGTCTGGCCGGCGCGATCACGCTTTTGATCTTCCTCGTCGTGGCGGCGATTTCCTACGCCAACTTTGTTGCCATGCGAAAAGGCGCCGAACGGAGGGCCGCGAAATGATCGTCGAACGTCCCCGCGACCTGCTGGTCAAAAAGGTGCTGGCCCACGGGTTCCTGATCCTGTTCCTGACGGTGATCATGTTTCCCTTCCTGATGATCGTGTCGATTTCCTTTCGCGAAGGAAACTTTACCATCGGCGACCTGATCCCGCGCGATCCGACGCTAGAGCATTGGTATCTGGCCTTCGGGCTGGACTACACGCGGGCCGACGGGACCGTCGTCAATCCGCCCTATCCGGTGATCCTGTGGATGTGGAACTCGATCAAACTGGGGCTGATGGCTGCGGTCGGCGTTCTGGTGATTTCGACGATCTCGGCCTATGCCTTCAGCCGGATCCGGTTTCGCGGACGCACCGGCCTGCTGGACGCTCTGTTCATCATCCAGATGTTCCCGACCACGCTCGCGCTGATCGCGCTTTATGCGATTTTCGACTCGATGGGCGAAGTCAGCCCCTCTTTGGGGATCGACAGCCATGTGTCCGTGGTTTTGGTCTATTGGTCCGGCGTGGTGCTGCATATCTGGACGCTCAAAGGGTACTTCGACGGCATCGACACCGCATTGGACAAAGCCGCGGCCATCGACGGAGCGACGCCTTGGCAGACCTTCCGGTTCGTGTTCCTGCCGCTGGCGGTGCCGATGATGGCCGTCGTTTTCGTGCTGGTCTTCATCGGAGCGATCAACGACTACCCCATCGCATCGGTGCTGATCCGGTCCGAGGACCAGATGACGCTGGCTGTCGGGTCGCGGCTCTACCTTAACGAATTCAAATATCTCTGGGGTGACTTCGCAGCGGCGGCAATCCTGTCGGGACTACCGATCACCGTCGTCTTCCTGATCGCGCAAAAGTACCTTGTTTCCGGCCTGTCGGACGGGGCGGTGAAAGGATAGGTTTTTCCTATCCTTTCAATCCTGAAAAAGTATTTCCGGTTATTCTTCGGTTCTCGTAACCTCGGGCGGTAAACATGCGGACCGGCGGCCTTTCTGGCCGCCGCCCTGCTTTGAAGGTGACCGACCGATGGCGACGACCCCTAAACATTCCAGCTATGACGTGGTGATTGTCGGCGGCGCGATGATCGGTTCGTCGATTGCATTCTGGCTGACGCGCAACCCCGACTTTACCGGCCGCGTTTTGGTCGCCGAGCGCGACCCGGGCTATAACTTTGCCTCGACGTCGCACACCAATTCCTGCATTCGCCAGCAGTTCGGATCAGAGGTGAACATCAAGATCAGCCGTTTCGGCGCAGAGTTCATCCACGGCTTCAAGCAGTTCATGGAAGACCAGACCGCGCCAGAGATCGTCCTGCAGTCGTTCGGCTACCTTTACCTGTCCGACAACGACGCCTTTTCGGATGTGCTGCGGGACAACTGCGTCGCGCAGAACCGTCTGGGTGCGGCGACGAAAATCTACAGCCCGGCAGAGATGCAGGCCAAATGGCCGTTCTATAACCTTGATGACATCCAGTGCGGGTCGCACAACGCGGTGGACGAAGGTTACTTCGACGGCGGCACGATCTTTGACTGGTTCAAGAAAAAGGCCCGCGCGCGCGGTGCCGAATACATCCACAACGAAGTCGTCGCGATGGACCGCGATGGATCGAAAATCACCGCTGTGCGACTCGCCAGCGGAGAGACCGTCGCGGCCGGTATCGTCATCAACGCCTCTGGCCCACGGGCCAGCCTGACCGCCGCCATGGCGGGCGTGAGCATCCCCGTCGAGCCCCGCCGGCGCTATACGTGGATCTTTGACAGCCCCGCAAAACTGGGTCAGGGCCTGCCTCTGACAATCGACCCCTCGGGGGTGCATATGCGTCAGGATGGCAAATATTTTATGTGCGGCTGCCCGCCCTACGAAGATCCAGCCGTCGATCACACCGACTTTGCGACCGACCATGCGATCTTCGAGGACAAGGTCTGGCCGGTGCTTGCCACCCGCGTTCCGGCCTTCGAAGAACTGAAGGTCATCAACCATTGGGTCGGGCATTACGCCTATAACACGCTGGACCAGAACGCGATCATCGGGCCGCATAACGAAATCAGCAACTTTATGTTCTGCAACGGTTTCTCCGGCCACGGGCTGCAGCAATCCCCCGCAATGGGGCGCGGTATGGCGGAACTGATCCTTTATGGCGGCTACCGCACCCTTGACCTTTCCGAGCTCGGCTACGAGCGTATCGTGGAAAACCGCCCGCTGCTGGAGCGGGCCGTGATCTGACCAATTCCAAAGGAGACACCCATGTTCGGCAAACTCGTCCTGACCGGCGCACGCGGCAATCTGGGCAATGAACTGCGCCCTGCCCTCGCAAAGATGTGCCGCGATCTGGTGACCACCGACATCCGCGACGCCCCCGCCGATCTGCTGCCGAACGAGACCTACGTTCAGGCCGATATCGCGCAGATGGATCAGGTCGCGCCGCTGCTGGAAGGCGCGGATATGGTCATCCATTTCGGCGCCATCGTGGATGAGAAATCGTTCGAAGACCTGCTCGGCCCGAACTACATCGGCGCCTATAACGTGTGGGAAGCCGCCCACCGCCACGGCGTACGCCGCGTTGTCTATGCCTCGTCCATCCATGCGGTTGGCCTGTGCGAAACAAACAAAGGCATCGACACCGACGAGCCCCACCGCGCCGACACGTTCTACGGTCTGGCAAAGTGTTTTGCCGAAGATCTGGGCCGCATGTATTGGGAAAAGCGCGGGATCGAGGCGGTCTGCCTCCGCATCCTGTCCTGCACGCCCGAGCCCCAGAACGTGCGCGCGCTGGGAACGTGGCTAAGCTATCGCGACATGGTGCAACTGGTCGTGCGGTCGATCGAAACTCCGACGACCGGCTTCACTGTGGCCTACGGCGTTTCGAACAACACCCGTGCGCCGGTGTCGAACCACAAGGTCGGCTTTCTGGGTTACAAGCCGCAGGACAACGCCGAAGACTGGGCCGAGGCCCTCTTTGCCAAGGCCGCGACACCCAACCCGCAGGACGTGTCGGCGGACCCTTTGCCAGCGTCAAGCTGGGCGAAAGCGGCATCGCGGGCATTCAGGCGATGAGCAAAGGCAAAGCCTGATCCAGTCGGTCAGGCGCTGGTTCAGCCCCGCGCTGCCTCGGCGGCGGCGCGGATGGCGCGGATATTGTCGCCATAGGGCGCGGGATTCGTGACCGAGCCACCACGGAACACGGCAGAGCCCGCCACCAGCACGTCGGCACCCGCCGCCGCGACCAAAGGCGCGGTCTTGGGGTCGACACCGCCGTCGATTTCGATGTGAACCGGACGGTCCCCGATCATGGCCCGCAGGTCGCGGATCTTTGCCGTCATATCGATGAACTGCTGCCCGCCAAAGCCGGGGTTCACGGTCATCACGCAAATCAGGTCCGCCATGTCGATCAGCTCTGACACCGCCGAAGCCGGTGTGCCGGGGTTAAGCGCGATACCCGCCTTTGCGCCCGCGCCACGGATCGCCTGAAGGGTCCGGTGGATGTGCGGGCCCGCTTCGACATGGGCGGTGATCACATCGGCACCTGCCTTCGCGAAAGCCTCGATATAGGGGTCGACGGGCGCGATCATCAGGTGAACGTCCATCACGCCCTTGATATGGGGCCGGATCGCCGCACATGTGGCCGGACCGAAGGTGATGTTGGGCACAAAGTGTCCGTCCATCACGTCCACATGAACCCAGTCAGCGCCCTGCGCTTCAATGGCTTCGCACTCGGCCCCAAAGGCCGCGAAATCGGCGGCAAGGATGGAGGGCGCGATCTTTATGGAACGGTCAAAGCTCATGTCTGGGATCCTTTTTCGGCATCGGAGCGGTCTTTTGCCTATTTTTTGCGCTGGATCAAGGACAATGCCGCAGTGCGGCATATTGCCTGAAGCCGATTTGTCAACGCTATGCTAAAGCCACCCTATGGACCACATTTCATTAAGTTACCAATCGATTCTGCATGACGAGGCCACCTACCACGTGGCACGCGGGGAACTGACCCCGAACCGGCCCGGCGCGCTGCACGGCCATGATTTCTACGAACTTCTCTGGGTTCAGAACGGGTTGGTCCGCCAGCATCTGCCCGAGGCACGACAGGACCTCAGCGAAGGCACGCTGGTTTTCGTTCGCCCCGGACAACGTCACGCACTACAGGCGCGCCAAGAGGCGACTCTGGTCGTGTCCCTGACGATCCGGCCAGAAATCGTCGTCGATATGATGGCGCGCTTTCCCATGCTTGGCGGGCACTGCTTCTGGTCGACGGCGTCAACGCCAGAAGTCCTGCACCGCGATATCCGGCAACTCGCCGCACTTAATCAGGCCGCGCTGCGGCTTGAACGGGCCGCGCCGACACGGCTGGAACTAGAAGCCTTCCTGTTGCCGATCCTGGCCAGCCTGATGGACGAAGTCGCCGCGTTGCCATCGGATATTCCCGACTGGCTTGCGTCGGCCTGCGCGGCGGCCCAAGACCCGAAAGTCTTTCGCGACGGCGCGGCGGGGCTGGTCGAACTGACCGACCGCGCCCACCCGCACGTCAGCCGGACCATGCGCCGGTATCTGGGCCAGTCGCCGTCCGAATTCGTCAACGACATCCGCATGCGCTACGCTGCGCGCCGCCTGTCCGGAAGCGAAGACGCGCTGGCCGATATCGCGACGGAAGTCGGGCTGAGCAACCTTAGTCATTTTCACAAGCTGTTCCGGTCATTTCACGGCCAGACACCCAGCGCCTATCGCAAAAGGCTCCAGAAAAACCTGATCCAGCCGCGCAAAAGTATTTGACCATAAGGTCAAAACTTGCCAAAGCCAAAGCCGCATGTCACGCTTCGTCCGACACGCGGGAGGCTCCTTTTGGACAAGACGATTTCCACCCCGGTCGCCGCTGGTTCGGCGACGTTTTTGCCCCAGATCCACGAACCCCGAAATCCGGGGATGGAACTGGACCTTGATTGGGTCGCCGCGGTTCAGGCGAATACCTCGGCTATCGAGCGGCGCGCCGCGACCTTGCCCGGCCGCCGGTCGGTCAAGAAGGAATATCAGGCCGCTTGGCTGCTTCGCGCCATTTCGTGCATCGACCTGACCACGCTGTCTGGCGACGACACGGCCGGTCGCGTCCGCCGTCTGTGCGCCAAGGCCCATCAACCGGTGTCCCGCCCGCTGCTGGACAAGCTGGGGATGCAGGGGCTGACGGTCGGAGCGGTCTGCGTCTATCACGACATGGTCGAAACCGCCGTGCGCGAACTGGAAGGCACCGGTATTCCCGTCGCCGCCGTATCGACCGGCTTTCCGGCGGGCCTGTCGCCCTATCACCTGCGGATCGCGGAAATCGGCGAAAGCGTCAAAGCGGGCGCCAAAGAAATCGACATCGTCATTTCCCGCCGCCACGTCCTGACCCAGAACTGGCAGGCGCTCTACGATGAAATGCGCGAAATGCGCGAAGCCTGCGGCGACGCACATGTCAAAGCCATCCTTGCCACGGGCGAACTGGGCACCCTGCGCAACGTCGCCCGAGCCAGCCTGATCTGCATGATGGCAGGCGCCGACTTCATCAAGACCTCGACCGGCAAAGAGGGCGTCAACGCCACCCTGCCCGTGAGTCTGACGATGATCCGCGCAATCCGCGACTACCACGAACGCACCGGCTACCGCGTCGGCTACAAGCCCGCGGGCGGCATTTCAAAGGCCAAAGATTCGCTCGTTTACCTTTCCCTGATGAAGGACGAACTGGGCAACCGCTGGCTGCAGCCCGACCTATTCCGTTTTGGCGCCTCGTCCCTGCTTGGCGATATCGAACGGCAACTCGACCACTATGCCACCGGCGCCTATTCGGCCCAGTGGCGTCACGCGATGGGATAACCGATGAACGTTAAGGAAGCCTTCCTCTCCATGGACTACGGCCCCGCTCCTGAAAGCGCCAAGGAAACCAAAGACTGGCTCGGCTCGCACGATGCCCGTTTCGGTCATTTCATCAACGGCAAGTTCACCGCCGCAAGCCAGACCTTTGCGACCCGAAACCCCGCGAACGGCGAAACGCTTGCCGACGTGAGCCAAGCCTCTGCTGCGGACATTGACGCCGCGGTTTCGGCGGCACGGAAGGCTCAGGCAAAATGGGCCAAGAACGGCCATGCCCGCGCCCGCGTCCTTTATGCTCTGGCGCGGCTGCTCCAGAAACACGCCCGCCTGTTCGCCGTGCTTGAAACGCTCGACAACGGCAAGCCGATCCGCGAAAGCCGC
This sequence comes from Marivivens sp., assembly GCA_023263105.1. Classification (GTDB taxonomy): domain Bacteria; phylum Pseudomonadota; class Alphaproteobacteria; order Rhodobacterales; family Rhodobacteraceae; genus JALQXR01. Next base: position 10,288 of record JALQXR010000042.1, read on the forward strand.
GACATCGACGTGCCGCTGGCAATCCGCCATTTCTACTACCACGCCGGCATGGCGCAACTGATGTCGTCCGAGCTTCCGGACCGCGAGGCCATCGGCGTCTGCGGCCAGATCATCCCGTGGAACTTTCCGCTCTTGATGCTGGCATGGAAGGTCGCGCCCGCTTTGGCCATGGGCAACACCGTCGTCCTGAAACCGGCGGAGTATACCTCGCTCACCGCGCTCCTCTTTTCGCAGATCTGCACCGAGGCAGGCGTCCCCGCCGGTGTCGTCAATATCGTGACCGGCGATGGCGCGGTCGGAGAGATGATCACCGCCCACCCCGATATCGACAAGATCGCTTTTACCGGCTCGACCAGCGTCGGCCGCCGCATCCGCGAAGCCACCGCAGGATCGGGCAAGGCTCTTACGCTCGAACTGGGCGGCAAATCGGCCTACATCGTGTTCGACGACGCCGATCTGGACAGCGCGGTCGAAGGCTTGGTCGACGCCATCTGGTTCAATCAGGGTCAGGTCTGCTGCGCGGGCTCTCGCCTCTTGGTTCAGGAAGGCGTGGCCGAGAAATTCTACGCCAAACTCCGCACCCGCATGGACGGCCTGCGCGTGGGCGACCCGTTGGACAAATGCATCGATGTCGGCGCGATCGTCGATCCCGTGCAACTGCAAACCATCACCGCGATGGTCGACGCCAACACCGAAGGGCAGATCCACCGCGCCAAGGGCCCGCTGCCCGAAAATGGCTGCTACTACGCACCGACCCTGATCACTGGCCTGTCACCCGCAGCAACCCTGATGCAGGAAGAAATCTTTGGCCCCGTGCTGGTTTCCACCACCTTCCGGACACCGTCCGAGGCCGTCGAAATGGCGAACAACACCCGCTACGGGCTGGCCGCCACGGTCTGGACCGAAAACGTCAACCTCGCCCTCGACGTTGCGCCGAAACTTGTGGCGGGCGTGGTCTGGGTGAACGGCACCAACATATTCGACGCCGCGGCGGGTTTTGGTGGCGTGCGCGAAAGCGGGTTTGGCCGCGAAGGCGGCTGGGAAGGGCTCTCTGCCTACACCCGCCCCCGCACCAAAACCACGGCGCTCGCTGCTCCGAAAACCTACGCTGGCAACGGCGCGCCCTCGGACCCGCTTGACCGCACCGCAAAGCTCTACGTCGGCGGCAAACAGGCCCGACCCGACGGCGGCTATTCCCGTGCGGTCCACGGCCCCCGCGGAGCCCTCTTGGGGCACGCAAGCCTTGCCAACCGCAAAGACATCCGCAACGCGGTAGAAGCCGCCAACGCGGCCAAAGGCTGGGCCAAGACCACCGGCCACCTGCGGGCACAAATCCTTTATTACATCGCGGAAAACCTGTCCGCCCGCAGCGACGAATTCACCCGCCGCATCAACGCGATGACAGGCGGAAAATCAGGCCGGACCGAAGTCGAAACCGCAATCAATCGCCTGTTCACCTGGGCCGCATGGGCGGACAAATACGATGGTCAGGCCCACGGAGTCCCGATCCGCGGCATCGCCCTTGCGATGAAGGAACCCGTCGGCACGATTGGTATCGTCTGCTCGGACGAAGCCCCGCTTCTGGGGCTTATTGCCGCCGCCGCCCCCGCCATCGCGATGGGCAACCGTGTCATCGCCGTCGCGTCTGAACCCTACCCCCTCGCCGCGACCGATCTTTATCAGGTGCTCGAAACCTCGGACCTGCCGGGCGGTGTGCTGAACATCCTGACCGGCAGCCACAGCGAACTTGCCCCGACGCTCGCCGCCCATAACGACGTCGACGCAGTCTGGAGCTTTTCGTCCTCGGACCTGTCCAAGGTGATCGAAGCAAAATCGGCAGGCAATCTGAAGCGCACCTGGGTCAACAACGGCCGCGCGCGTGACTGGATGGCCGGCACCGACAGCGGCGAATTCCTGATCCACTCGACCGAGGTAAAGAACGTCTGGGTGCCCTACGGCGAATAAACCCGCCGCGGGCGCCCCGCTTCTTTGGTCCGAAAACTCCGGGGGTGAGGGTCAGCATGACCCGAGGGGGCAGAGCCCCCTCAGCCTACCCGTCTATTTGCCCTTCCAGCTGTCCAGCCAGCGACGGACTCTCGACCGGCGCTCTGACACGCCTGCTTCGACCTCGTCCCACCGATTGGATGCCTTTTCCATCGCAGGGTCCAGACTCCGTTCCCGAAACTGGCGCCACGCAGCGCGGACGAACAGGTAGGCCACGATGAGGAAGCCGAAGAAAAAGATATTGAACCACGGGATGATACGCACGTCCGGCCCTTCGATCGGACGGATCCCGACCGCATTGGGATAGATCGAAAAGAAGCGGTTGCGCCAGCCATAGTGCGTGATCACCACCCATTGTTCGGCGGCGGGGGCGCTGATGTTGGCGGCGGCTTCGGCCTGCAGATCAGAGCTGTCGAATTTGAAATAGGGCGGCCAGATCCAGCCCGAATCCTCGTTGCGATACACCATCACACCTTCGGACTCGCGCTGGATGAACCCCAGCAGGAAGGTCTTCCGGCGCTCGGTGTTGATAAGCCTCAGGTCGCGGGTCGACAGTTCGGCCGCGCCACTGTCCGCCTGCGCATAGAAGAACCGGTTGAAGCCGGAAAAGTCGGTCCGGATGACCTCGGTCGATGTGATCTTCGCCACGTCGTGCTGCGGCAGGACATAGTGAAAAAAGCTCCCGACGATCAACAGGACTAGACTACGAAAAACGATCCGGACGGCGCGCATCGGCCCCTCCTCAGTTGGTATTGGTCAAAATCAGGATGGCCGAGACGGTCACCACCGGCACGACATAGACAAGGAAAATCAGCTTTTTGCGAAATCCACTGTCATAGTCGGCCATGCCTTTGGCGATATAGTCATCGCGCGCCGCTTTGTCAGTGCTTTGCGGGTGATCCGCCGACCAGCTCTTTTCCAGTTTTTCGCGCCGCACCGACCGGGAATAGATCGACACCGACCAATAGACGATGGTCAGAGCCACAAAGCCAATCACGACAAGCTTTATAAATCCCATGTCACTTCCTCCTGACAGAGCCCCACGGCCCCACGCGTTCGATCATTGACGGCGACGGCCCTTTTGATTTGCCGCTGCCCCAAGGTCCCGACGCCTTCGGGGGTGGGGGCGGCTCGGACAACGGCGCGTCATGGCCAAAGAGTGCGGCCCGGGTGCCTGCCTTGTCCACCTGATATTCCCTGTCCAGAAAGTCCGCGACATAGGCTTGCTTGGCCTCGGTCCAACCGGCGTAGGCGGCATAGAACGCCTCTTTGTGGCAGATGAACAGCTGCCGGATATCTAGCGGCGACAGCTCTGACAGCAGCATGTTGACCAGATCGGCATCCGCATGGTTCGACGCGCGGAGGGTATAGAAATAGGCGGGATGGTCGCTGGTGATCCGTGGCCAGTCGCCGCCTTCTTCGGCCCAGCGCGCCAGCGCCGCCAGCCCCTGCCATTCGTCGGGCAAACGGTCCGCATAGCGCCGCCCCAGCAACCGCAGATCCCGACGGGTCGCTCCGGTCAGATCCTCGCCAAAACGCGAAGCGACCTCGGCCACGACAAAGTCCATTTTCTGGTGAAGCAGCGCCGCGACATCCAGCCCGCGCGCCTCGACCACGGGTTCGGCAAGCCGGTTGAGCGACAGGAATTTGGCGATAGCGGCACGATCGCCAAAGTCGAACACGTATCTTGTCGGCAGGTCACCCAAAGCCGCCTTCGCGGTGCGCGAGATGACGGCAGGATGGTCGACCCCGCGAAACAGGTAGAGGCCGCCGAAATGCGACGTCCAAAAGTTGTCTTGCGCGAATTCGGTCTGGTCGAGCTCGACCGGATAGCGGGCAATATCGCCGGTTTCATCCGCCAGCGCGATCATGTCTCCGATCAGGGCGTCGTCCCACCACGCGTCGCGCTCGGTCTTGAACCGGTCGATCAGCCCGCGCAGTTTTGCCGCCGTGCGGACGGTGCCGCCGGTCGTGTCGGCCTCGACCTTCAGTTTGCCGACCTTGAACAGATCGGCGGGACTGCTGACCGCAAAGACCGAATTCACCAGCTCTCCGGCGACAGCATCGCGGGCAGTCAGGGCGAACAGCTCCTGCTGGTTGTCCAGAATGAACTGACGCAGGATGCCACGGCTGGTCGAAAACTTTGCGTTCAGCAGCGGCGCGGTTGCCTGTTCCGTCGTCAGCAGGATGAATTGCCGGTTCACCCCGTCGTGGTTGAGGTAAAGCGCATCGCCCAGTTCGTCCCCGACTTCGGGGCTGAAGCCGGAAATGTCGATGTGGAAATCGGTCAACGCTGTAGCCTTGCCCGTCAGATGCTTTAACGCGCGGTTATAGCGTTCGACCCACACGGGACTGTCCACGCGGATCAGGTTCCCGAACATCAGGCCACGTTCGATCAGGTATTTCATCGCGGCCCCCTGCCGAGCCGCCGCAGCAACAGCGCGAGCCCAAGCGCGGGAATGGCCGCAAGTACGAAAAAGCTGCGCAACACTTCGGACGGGGCGTCGGTCGTCCCGCAATTTCCGTATTCGTTCATATGCCATGCAAAGTCGGCGCCGCAGAGATTGGCGGTGACCGCAACGGCAATGACGCCGGTCAAAAGGATTGCCGCGCCCAGTATGACGAAAACCGATCTCACCAGACGGCCTCCTTCCAGTGCTTGGGCAGGCCGGCTGCCGACAGAACCAGAACCGGCACCCAAAGCAGCCCCGACATCAACCCAAGCCGCAGGAAATGGCTTAGTCCGGCACCCGCGCCCGCCTCGGCCAAGACCGCGATCGGCACGCCCTGCCACAGATACAAAAGCGCGAAAAATCCGGTCGACAGGCCCGTCATCACCGCAGCAGACGCAGCCGTCAGCCAGATCAGCGGACCCACGCCCTCGGGGAACACACGCGCCAACAGACGCGGCACCACCCAGCCCGTCCCTCCAAGGACGAGCGCGGGCAAAACCAGCCCGCCGGTCATGATCCCCGACAGACCGGTCATGCGCGCCGCCGCAGTTGCATCGCCCGCAGCACAAAGGTGATCCCCGTGACCGGAACAAAGAACACGGCGGTCGCGCCGAATATCCAGAACGTCCCCGCAAGATCCAGCGCCCCGCCCGTGCTGGCATTCACCAACCCGTAAGAGGCAAGCACGAAAACAAAGACCCAAGCGGCAGACCACAGATAGGCCCACATCAGGTCCCGCAAAAACTCTTGCACCGATGCGCTTTCTGCCGCCGCGCGGCGCCAGCCTGTCAGTCCTGCAATCAGGCAAGAAATCGCAATGGTAACCAGCAAAACCATCGGTTTAGTCCTTTTCTTTCAGATACCGCCGCTTGGCCTCTTCGGTGCGGCCAAAGTCGCGCACCATGGCCTCGATCGCGGCTTCGTCGGATTTATCGGCATAGCGGAATTCACTGTCGGCGTAGCGGTTGATTTCCTGAATGACAGTCTGTGCGGTGATCGGGCGGCGGAGGTCCTCGATCATCGACTTTTTGGTGTCATAGTCGCGGAACAGGAACAGGTCGGGCTGTTCCATCCATTCGTCGGGCAGTTCAAAGTCCATCGACCGGACCTTGATCGCGTCGGTGATGTTCTTGATCGCGCGGCCGGTGAACCGTTCGTCGGCCTCTTGGATCGCTTTCAGATAGCCGCCCAGTTTCGCCAGAGTATCCAGCGGCCCGACCGCCGACTCGACTTTCTTGTGGACTGCGATCAGCCCCGCCTCTTTCGGCTTGGCGTGGCTTTCATAGCTTTCGGCCACCGCTTTCTTGATCT
>JALQXR010000431.1:0-292 GCA_023263105.1 Marivivens sp.
AGCCTCACTTTTCGAATCTGGCCCCGCGTGTGCGGTTGGCCGATGCTTTGCTCTCAGCTCGAAAATCGTTTGCCCCTCGCTGAAGCCTTCAAAAAAGCATCGTATACACGTGGAGGAAGAGACCGGGAGGATGGTCAAGATCGAGTACATAGCCGAGCCGGCGTATACGAGGACCAAGAGCAACAGCGACCTGCTGGAAGAGAACCGGTCTCCGCGCGTTCCACCTCTCTCTCGCCTCTCTCTCGCTCTCTCCACCCTCCCCTCACCCCCCCGTCAATACACCAGACAAACA
>JALQXR010000431.1:302-769 GCA_023263105.1 Marivivens sp.
CACTCACTTTAGGAACAAAAAGAGAAAGAACGGTAGATCAAATAACAAAATCTTGACGGATGAGAAAATCAGAGCAATCTGCAAGGTACTCTCAGGAAAGAAGGGTGTGTGTTTGTGTGTGTGTGTGTGTGTGTGTGTGTGCGCGCACCGCACAACACAGCTAAGCACACCACAGCACAGCGCAGTAGGTACCACGAGCACAACCAGCAGCAGTGCTGATGGACACACTGCATCGCCCTGCACTGCTGCCGTCAGGAGCGGAAGGACTTGTTCGACACTGCAGAGCTCAATGAAAAGCTCTACCTCCAATACCAGGTACCACCAGGGATGAAAACCAAAGGCATATTTGGATCACCCGCACGAACTGACTGCGGCGTGTTCTTTCATTTATGCTGCCAGGGATATGAGAAAATAGGGGGTCTGGAAAAATTCTCCGAGGTGCGTATCCCACTCAACGCTGCTAAATC
>JALQXR010000432.1 GCA_023263105.1 Marivivens sp.
GGCACCCGTGGCCTGTGCCACCAGGGGGAGCACTTCCCCTTGACCTCGATCAGCGCGAGGGGGAGAGCGGAGCGGGCGGGGACCACAGCGGGGGGGCCGGCGAGGTGCGGGGGGACCGGCGGAGGCGCCACCGGCACCGGCGCCACCAGCCGCGCGCGGAGGAGGGGCTGACCGACTCCCAGCTGGCGGCGCTTGTGCGCAGCCTCCAGCAGGAGACGGAGAGGAGGGCGAAGAGGCACCGACAGGCAGTTCCAGGCGAGGGGGCGGGGGAGGAGGGAGGAAGGGGGGCAGAGGAGGGGGAGAGGGAGAGGGGGGTGGGTCAAAGGCCCCCACCAGGGGCGGCCAAGGCCCAGAGGACGGGGGAGGCTAGCGGGCACAGGGGCGAGGAGGAGGGTCGGGAGCAGGAGCCGGGAGCAGGGCAAGGGAAAGGGCAGGGGGAAGGAGAAGGGGGAGAAGGGCAGGGAGGGGACCAGGTAGGGCAGAAGGGAGGGGAGGGGGAGGGACATTGCCAAATGTCCCAGGACTGGCTGGACGAGGGGGAGGAGTTCCAGGACTGCCTGCCGGCGGAGGAGGAGGAGGACGAGTTCCGGGACTGCGAAGGGGACCCGGAAGAGCCGATGGACCCCTTCAGCGAGGTCCAAGCCTGGGAGGTGGCCCACGTGGGGGGCCAACAGCAGCAAGGGGAGGGACAGCCGGCACCTGCCCGACCAGACCAGGGAACCCAACAGGGGGCGCCCAGGGGCCAGGATAAGGGGGAGCATGAGG
>JALQXR010000433.1 GCA_023263105.1 Marivivens sp.
ATCAACAAGTTATTCGCTGACATTTTGTAGGACTTGGTCTCGCTGTTGGCAAAGCGGAAATTCCACCTTCCCTGCAGTGAGTGGGGGTTATGACAGTGAATTGTGAAGCCTCTACCAAGTACTGAGGCTAAGTTCTGAGTATACTATAAAGTGGTCGTGTATGAAGTCAACTTAGAGTATATGAAGTGGCTAGTACCTTGAGAATTTCCACCAGCTTCCACTCAATCCAGGCCACGCACTTGTAGCTTTTTGCCATTCCGGCTGGCTTGGATTCAGGCACTGTCTGTGGTGTGTGTGTTTGTACTGTGTGTGTGTAAGTGTGTGTGTTTGTGTGTGTGTGTTGTGTGGAAAAAAGAGACAACAAGTACAATGATACTGCTACAAGTAGTTTACAAAGTGTATTCATGCAGAGGATCCCAATTGGAAACTCTCTCCCTCCCAAGCAAGAGTGCATGTTGGATGTCAGCAGGGTTGATTGGACCACGCACAGTTGCACCACTCGCAGTTGAGGTCACTGTTGCAATTGAGGCTGCATCTGAATGCACTGCTCCCCCCGGCATCTTCTCTTCATCAATCACTGTGGAATCTGGACTTGGGAGAGGGGTGACCTCATGGATGAGGCGCGCGAAGTCCTTGTTGCTGTACGGGTCCTTGTCTGTGGGGTCGTTCTTGCGGTACTTGTTGTCCTCCAACAGCTCCCGGCACTTCTTCTCAACCCTGCTGTACCCCTTGTCATCTGATACCTGGATGACATTCTGCGAAGG
>JALQXR010000434.1:0-351 GCA_023263105.1 Marivivens sp.
TCAACTCTGATGACGTCACGCGCCACTGTCACAGGTTTGGCCATGATGCTGCGTAAGGGGCTGTGTCTACAAGCTTTGGGACACGCAAAAGTAACACTCCTGAGGCACTCCGCTATGTATCCGCGAACGAGACATGCGAATCGGCACCGCGCTTGAAACGCAGCCAGCCCATGCCCGCGAGCATGCTCGCGGACAACGGTGGCGCGCCACGCAGTAGACGCCATCGGGTCACACTTGACCAATGCGTAAGCATACGTGAACAATTCAATTACGATTAACAACATTCCGACATACGTTGCTGAAAGGCCACCGCGCATTGGGACACACACACACACACACACACACACAAAC
>JALQXR010000434.1:361-763 GCA_023263105.1 Marivivens sp.
CCCGAGCCTTTGTTGTTATGCTATCCAGGGATACACTGCCCGAACCTGGAGAGTTTGAACCTGAACAACAGCTACATCGCCTCCTTTCGGTCCCCGCGCCACACACACACACACACACACACACACACACACACACACACAAACACACACATGGCGCAATGCATTTATTACCCCCAAACGCTGTAGTAGGAGCGCACTTACTAACGATCACAAGGGCAAAGGAGATTGACTTGCCAATGGCCCTGATTTACAGGACGTGTGGGAGCAGACTATATATATATATTATTTGATTATTTATTTTATGTATATTTATGTGCCATGGTTGTTGCTAGTTGTCTCTACTCCTCACTTCTCAGGCGCCTTGCGTTTCACACCCTTCTGGAAATCAACGAGAGGCAGCAC
>JALQXR010000435.1 GCA_023263105.1 Marivivens sp.
GTTCCGCTCGCACTCCCACGGTTCGGGCGGTTTTTCGCAGTTCCATCCACGGTACATGTTGAGCTCCTCGTCCGAGAGTTGGACGAGGAGGCCCCGTGACGTGTAGGCGTCGTGCATGTAGAGGGAGACGCGAGCGACGAGGCCCTTGACGCTGTCCGCGACCTCGACGGCGTTGATGGGAGCGAAGAGCACCTCGAAGTCGCAGTCGCCGTACACTCGTGCCTCGCCCTCTGCCAAATGCCGTAAATGCGTAGGCACAGAAGCCTTCCTCGCATATGAGCGCGCGCACACACACACACACACACACACACACAAACACACACACACAACACTAGAGTAACGTTGCACCGATTTCCTCGACAAAAGGCTTGTTTCCCCGGTCGTTATTAAGGCCCCCGGAGCTCGGCCACAACTAACAAGAGGCGCAAAGGAGCGGGCGTCCGCGCCCACGTCACGACAGCGAGAAGGAAAGAAGAGCACTAACATTATGAAGGTCGGCGTATGCGTAGTAACAGGGCTTTAACTTAGCCGCGCAGTCACGCCCCGCGGGCAGGTTCTTGTCGATGCATTCTTGCTAAGGGGGCCGTGGTATCGAAGGTGGTGGTGGTTGTGCGTGTTCTGGATGTGTTGTGTGTGTGTGTGTTGTGTGTGTATGTTGTGTGCTGTATTGCGTATTGTGTGCAGTATTGCGCATTGTGTACAGCATGTGCAGCATGTGTGATGTGTTTGTTGTGTGTGTATGTGTGCGTGTGTGTGTGTGT
>JALQXR010000436.1 GCA_023263105.1 Marivivens sp.
ACAAGCATCAAACAAGCATCGAACAAGCATCGAACAAGCATCACACTATTACTGCAATTGTCGGAAACATTCCACACCTTGTATGCGTTCACGTGCCCCTCGCTTTCTTCCACTAGGGCCCTCGCTGCGCGTTCAAGTGAGAACCGGTCGCCATCCATGGGAAATAGTCCTTAGGCACTGTGTTAGGATGGTACGGCATGGATATATACGTATGTATGAACATTCTGCATGGCCACTAGCCTGGTTTTGAGCCGCACATACCCCCCAGGTAAGTGCTGCATACCCCCCAGTAAGCGGCGCTTACCCCCCAGTAAGCGCCGCTTACTGGGGGGTAAGTGCGGCTTACCCAAGGTCTTCTACTAGTCTTAGCGCGTCATCTTTGGGTGTCGGGAGGGGGGTACACTGAGAGAGATGCCACGTGCACACACACACGCACACACACACACGCACACGCACACACGCACACGCACACGGCACCACATTCTTCCGCATGCAGGCTAAAATGTCGCATAACAATTACGGTTCCGGGTACGCCACCACCTACGGCTCCGGGTACGGCGGCGGCGGCGGCAGGTACAGCGAAGGTTGGAACGGCGGCCGACGTAGCAGGAGCGGCGGCCGCGCAGCGCCGTCGGCGTGGCCACCGCGGCAATCGCCGCCTGGCATGGGGTCAGCCAAGACCCACCGCCGCCAAGCCCAGCGGTCCCGGTCCCAGGCCAGGGACCGCGAGGACGCCGCCAGGTGGCGGCAGCATGTTGCC
>JALQXR010000437.1 GCA_023263105.1 Marivivens sp.
AGCCAGGTTGGTGCCGCCAGCCTGCGCAGCGCCGATGGCCCCCGGTGCGGGCGGTGGATCCCCAAGTCGCGATTATTGGAACGCGCGACCCCCCCGCCCCACCAGCCGGGCCGCCGCCCCCCGTCGTGGGCGGCCGGTCCCCGGCCCGTGGGCGTTTGATACGCAGCGAGGTCGGCTGGGTAGGGGAGGTGCAGTTGTGGGTGGCCGCCGTGCGCGCAGCTCCCTGAGCAGGCCCGACGGTGTTGAGAGGACTGGCAGGCCGAAGGGAACGTTGCCCTCGAGGGCGGAGGGCCTACAACGGCAACGTCGGTTATTAGACCGGGTCGATCAAGGCTTTGTGGACCGATGGGGAGTTAAAGTCCATGGGGACCCGGACTCGACTCGAGCGGAGATGGCTGGTATTCTTGCATGTTTGGATAAGATCCCTTATCAGTGTCATGTTGTGATAGGCACGGATTCGGATAATGCATTAACCATTTTAGATAGGTTCCGGGGGAAGGATTCGGCACCTTTTGTTGATGGACTGCCATATCGCGACTTGCTGGAGCCGATATTGGGATACATTCGGAGACGCTCGGCGCAGGGGGCGAAGACGGATTTTATGAAGGTTCGGGCTCACAGAGGGCTGCCGGTCAATGAGGTGGCGGATGACTGTGCGGCCAAAGGGCATACCTCGGTTATATCATTCGGGGAGGCTAGGGAACTGGAATTGGATCAAGACTTGCACTTAACCAAATTGACTGCAGCGGGAC
>JALQXR010000438.1 GCA_023263105.1 Marivivens sp.
GAGAGAGAGAAAAAAAAAACAATAAAATAAAACAAAATAAATACAATGAAATAAAAAAAAAAACTGATTACCGCATTCTCCTGGACCTATTGCTTTATTTCAAAAGTGCATCTCGCAGATCTGATTTTTTTTCAAAACAATAAAATAAAAAATAGATATGCCAGCAGCAGTACAGCAGACATTCAAAAAGGGTGAACTCACAAGAGATGAGGTAGACTTTGTACACAAATGCTCACACCAGGTTTTGGAAATACAAAAAGCCAGGAAGCAATACAACAAAGAAAGGGTCAAAAAAGTCAGGAAGAAAAAGACCTTATCTGGCGCTGTGCTGCGCAAATGGAATGACAAGTTGCTTTTACACACATGCATACGATGCAACTCGCAGCAGGAGGCGCTCTTTCCCTTTTGCAGAGCGTGTGCACACAACTACGGGGTGGAGCTCAGAATGTCTGCCGACAAGGGGGGCATACCTGGCCTCTATGCAGTGCGCAGATTTGAGCCAAAAAAGCTGCTGTTGCCATACGCGGGTGACACACTGACCGAGGCGCAGCGAGATGCACTATATGGAGAGGAAGATCACATGCCATATGTATGGGAGGACGAACACATCACATTGGATGCAGCCCTTGTGCGTTCGTGGGCCTCGATGGTAAACACAGAGGCCACCGCCAAGATGTGCAACATGAAAGCCTTCTTACAAAAATCACGGCAGGGGTACACCCTTTGGCTATACAATCACAGAACAATCAAT
>JALQXR010000439.1 GCA_023263105.1 Marivivens sp.
CTAGCAGACACGGCAGCGGTAACACGGGAGCTTAGCAGTGGAGCCGAGGCGCTCTGCAAGGACGGCCGGCGTTGGTTGACGCCGAAGAACCCCGAATTTAAGGACTGCGACGTTGTTAAGCCGAAGGAACTCGAGATGGTAGATGAAACTCAAGAAAGAAGGTATCTGTAGGGTTCCATGAGCATGGGTTTCAGGTTGACAAACACGGTCGCGGCAGCGGGGTAGCTTGAGAGCAGCGGGTGCACTCGCACATCTTGGACATGTGGACGGAGGAGCTTCGCCAACAACGGGCGACTTTGATGCCGCAGAGCCTCGAACTTGTAGATTGCGGAGCTTCGACCACGAATGTAGTTGCAGTGGGCTTGAGTAGACCGAAGAGCTCCGCCAGTAATGGTTGACTCCGGTTGGCGTCGAAGGACTTCGAAGACGCAGAATGTGGTTCTAAACAAGGGGAGTACTAGGCTTCGAGAACGGTAGCTGTAGCAAGCTCGAGTGGGCACAAAGTGGTCAGAGTAGTGGACACTGTCGGCGGGTTCGACCCGCTCGATGCATGTTGAAGATGAAGGCCAACGTCAAGGAATAGAGAACGACAGACGAAGACAGCGATGTGACACAAAATGCTAGGGCATGCGTAAAAACAACCACTCAATTGGTCCTCACGACCTGGCTTCGCCGTAGCTAGCCAGACGATCTCTGCGCGTGCGACAGATTCAGCTGATCAGACCGAATCGACGGACGGGCAGGATCTC
>JALQXR010000440.1:0-243 GCA_023263105.1 Marivivens sp.
CACAGGACCTCACAGGTCCTCTCAGGACCGTGACCTGTGATGTGAAAGCGGATACATTCACAGCACCTCACAGGACCACCCGAAAGCATAGCAGATTGATTCCTGTACGCTGATTGCGCTCCTCACTTGCTCGGTGCTACTCAGGATGGAGGACCAAGGGGTCCCCCAGGATCCGGTCATGTTCGTCTACGTCCGGGGCAATGAATGGCCCTTCCAGGGCGGAGGAAAGCGGTGTCGCGTGAC
>JALQXR010000440.1:301-748 GCA_023263105.1 Marivivens sp.
TGTACGCGCCCTTGCTTTCGTGCGCGTTTGTTCTTGGGTCAGTAAGTTCTTTGTTGTTACATGTGTTCTTGCTCTGTTCGTCTATGTCCTTGGTGGTGTCCCATCTCACACACACACACACACACACACACACACTCACACACACTTCCTGTGCACACATTCTTACACACCCACGCACATGTCAGGATAGTACCTCGGTGTCTCAGAAGAGAAAGAAGACGAAGGTCCCGGATGTTGTGGTGGTGTGTTCCACCAAGACCCACCAGGCCGAGCGCACACACGGTATACGTACCTTCACGTACCTTTATATATATACCTAGCCACACACACATGTGGAGTACTGGTGCGTGCACACACTCATTCGCATACATACATCAGTCTCTACACCCCATAAGCCATTTATGTGTTACTGTCCTGTCCAGGTAAATGGACGAAAAGCAACCCCCC
>JALQXR010000043.1:0-4400 GCA_023263105.1 Marivivens sp.
ACCAGAGTCGCGCGCCGAGTCAGAATCGCGCTGACAGGTTTCGTGCAGCCAGACACAGCCAGACCGGCCAGCGGCGTCGGCGCGGCAGAGTCAAAAAATTTCATAAAAAATGCCCTAGTGAAAATATCACAAGGGCACATTCTACTTTAAATTGAGTCGGAGCAAGCGTCAGGTGATCGACGCCGCGTGGATGCTGTCGATGGCGGTGGCGAGTTTCGCGTTAAACTCGGCGTCCGATTGCTGGGCTGACAGACCTTCGCTGAGCGCGCGGCTAAAGCTGGCGATCATGCCGTTGTTTTTTGCCAGATGCGCGTTGGCGTCGTCACGGCTGAAACCACCCGACAGAGCCACGACCTTCAGCACCTTGGGATGGTCGATCAGCGGCTTGTAGTGGTTGGGCGTGACGGGGATCGACAGCTTCAGCATGACCTGTTTGCCGTCGGCCAGTTTGTCCAGATGCGCAAGGATTTCGTCGCGCAGGATTGTCTCGGACTCGGCGCGATCCTTGCTTTTGATGTTCACCTCGGGCTCGAGGATCGGCATCAGCCCGTGGGCCAGCACCTGTTCGCCGACCGCGAATTGCTGGGCCACGACGGCGCGGATGCCTGCAGGGTTGGCAGAGTTCACAACCGACCGTTCCTTGGTGCCGAAAATGCCTGCCTTGACCGCGCGGGCCAGAAGCGCGTCCAGGTCCGGCATCGGTTTCATGAGTTGAACGCCGTTGGCTTCGTCTTCCAGACCCTTGTCGATCTTGAGGAAGGGCACGACGCCCTTTTTGTCCCACAGGTAAGCCGCGGTCGGAACGCCGTCGACCGTCCGGTCCATGGTCTGTTCGAACAGGATCGCGCCCACCACTTTCGCGCCGGTAAAGGCGGGGGCGGTCATGATCCGCGACCGCATCGCGTGGATCATGTCGAACATCTGGTCGTCGCCGCTGTATTCGCTTTCGTCCACGCCATAAAGCTTCAACGCCTTCGGGGTCGAGCCGCCCGACTGGTCAAGGGCCGCGATAAAGCCGTTTCCGGCGCGCACTTTGTCGGTCATTTTCGGGTTGGTCATGGTGCCTCTCGGGTTTCGGGGTCGGGCGCGAACTGGCCTGTTGGTACCGGATTAGAGCCTCGGACCCGCTCGCGCAACAGTGGTAGCGCCAAAGGGACCGCCGGCTATCCGTTTGGGGCCGGCGGCATCGGCGGAGGGGGGCGATCAGCCGTTCAGCGCGGCGACGCCGGGCAGGTCTTTGCCCTCCATCCATTCAAGAAACGCGCCGCCAGCGGTCGAGATATAGGTGAAATCGGCGGCGGCGCCTGCGGCGTTCAGCGCGGCGACCGTGTCTCCTCCACCCGCGACCGAGGTCAGCTTGCCCGCCTTGGTCAGCGTCGCGGCGACGGCGGCGGCGGCATTGGTGGCGGCGTTGAAGGGCGGGATCTCAAAGGCCCCCAGCGGGCCGTTCCAGATCAGCGTCTTGGCGGATGACAGCACGGTTTCGATATAGGCGACGGTGGCGGGCCCCGCATCAAGGATCATCGCGTCGGCGGGGCAGGCGTCGGGCGACAGGGTTTCCGAAGCGGCGCCTGCCTTGAATTCGCGGGCCACGACGATGTCGCGCGGCAGGATGATTTCGCAGCCTGCGGCTTTGGCCTTTTGCAGGATGGCGCGGGCGGTGTCGGCCAGATCGTGTTCACACAGCGATTTGCCCACGTCGATGCCTTGGGCCGCGAGGAAGGTGTTCGCCATGCCTCCGCCGATCACCAGATGGTCGACTTTGGACACGAGGTTGCCCAGCAGGTCGAGCTTTGTCGACACTTTGGCGCCGCCCACCACGGCGACGACAGGGCGCACCGGATTGCCAAGTGCGGCGTCAAGTGCGGCCAGTTCTTCGGCCATCAGGCGGCCTGCGCAATTGGGCAGCAGATGCGCCACCCCTTCGGTCGAGGCATGCGCGCGGTGCGCGGCGGAAAAGGCGTCGTTGCAATAGATGTCCCCCAGCGAGGCAAGGAATTTCGCCATCATCGGGTCGTTCTTTTCTTCCATGTCGGTAAAGCGGGTGTTTTCCACCAGCACGACCGTGTCCATCGGAAGCGCGTCGATCGCGTCGCGCGACGGGCGCTCGATGAAATGGACCGCGCGGCCAAGTGCGGACTCTAGCGCGGGCTGGACGATCCGCAGGCTCATTTCGGGAACCGGCTTGCCCTTTGGGCGGCCCAAGTGGGCCAGCAGGATCGGGGTGCCGCCCGCGGTCAGAATGTCGGTCACGGTGGGCACGATGCGGTCGATGCGGGTGGAGTCGGTGACGTGGCCGTCTTCGACCGGCACGTTGATATCCACCCTCACCAGCACGCGTTTTCCGGCCAGTTCCATGTCATCAAGTGTCTTCCAACCCATCTTTGCACCTATTTGTTATCGGATATCGCACCCTTCGATATCGCTTACCGCCCGCAGGTCAAGCACGATCCCTTGGCAAGATGCAGGGCGTGGCATATGTCAGTGACCAAAGTTGCATACCAAAGGAGAGGCCCGTGGCCGATTTCAAAGACCCCGAGAACACCATTCTTATCGAGCTCAAGGACGGACAGGTTGCCATCGAGCTTCACCCCGATGTCGCCCCCAAGCACTGCGAGCGGATGAAAGAACTGGCCCGGTCGGGTGCCTATGACAACGTCTGTTTCCATCGCGTGATCGACGGCTTCATGGCCCAGACCGGCGACGTAGAGCACGGCGACATGGAAGACGGCTTCAACATCCGTCGCGCCGGAACCGGCGGCTCGGACCTGCCCGATCTTCCGGCGGAATTCTCTAAGCTGCCCCATGACCGTGGGACGCTGGGAGCTGCCCGCTCGATGAACCCGAATTCGGCCAACAGCCAGTTCTTCATCAACTTCAAAGACAACCACTTCCTCAACGGTCAGTACACGGTCTATGGCCGCGTCGTCTCCGGCATGGAGCACGTGGACAAGATCACGCGGGGCGAACCCCCGATGAACCCCGATCGTATGATCAGCATGAAAGTCGCATCCGATGTTTAAACTTGCCGCCGTTCTGTCGATTGTCGCAGCCCCCGCTGTGGCCGCCGGTCTGGACATCACTGTCTCTGGTCAGGCCAACGGCACCATCCACATCGACCTGTTCGAAGACGTGGCCCCGCGCCACGTGGCGCAGATCACCGCGCTGGCCGCTCAGGGCGCCTATAACGGCGTCGTCTTCCACCGCGTCATCGACGGCTTTATGGCGCAGACCGGCGACGTAGAGTTCGGCCGCATGGGCGGCGATATGTCGATGGCCGGTATGGGCGGCTCGACGCTGCCTGACCTGCCGGCCGAGTTTTCGGCACTTCCCTTTGCCCGCGGTATCGTGGGCATGGCGCGCGCGCAGGACCCGAACTCGGCCAACAGCCAGTTCTTTATCATGTTCGCACCGGGTGATTTCCTGAACGGCCAATACACGGTCGTGGGCGAAGTGACCTCGGGCATGGAAGTCGTCGACCGCATCAAGCGCGGCGAAGGCGCAAACGGTGCCGTGATCGGCCAGCCTGACATGATGGTGTCGGTGTCGGTCACCGACTGATCCCGCCCCTGACCATCCAAAAGGAAAGGCCCCGGAGTTCCGGGGCCTTTTCGTTTTCGGGCGCCTGCGTGATCTAGGGCAGGTAGTCCGCCGGATCGACGGATTCGAGTCCCTCGCGCACTTCGAAATGAAGGAACGGAGTCGCCGCGGCGCGGACCTTGCCGATGACCTGACCGCGCGTCACGCGGCTGTCTTTCTGGACGGTCAGGTTGTCGAGGTTGGTGTAGACCGTCAGCAGGTTGTTGTCGTGGCGGATCACAACCACGGCCACGTTGTTGGTGTCCCGCGTCACGGCGGCCACCACGCCTGCGGCGGCGGCCTTGACCGACGTGCCCGCCGGAGCCGAGATGTCGATCCCTTCGTTCCGGCCTCGGGAATAGGCGCGGATGATGGTGCCGTCGACCGGATAGATCAGCGGGGCCGACGAATTTCCCGCGTTCGCTTGCCCGATGTCGGGCGCGGCGGGCGGCGTGGCGGGGGCGGTCGTTGCTGTGCCGCTGGGCGTCGGCGTGCTGGCCGAAGGCGGCACCGGCGTCGGGCTGCCCTGTCCGGGATTGGTAGAGGCGATATTCGCGGGCGGTTGGCTGCCCGGACCGTTCGGCAGGAACAGGAACTGGCCTTCGCGCACCGTCAGGTCGGCGGGCAGGCGGTTCCATTCGGCAATCGTCCGCACATCGACGCCATAGAGGCGGGAAATCGTATAGATGGTTTCGCCCCGCTGGACGCGGTGGCGGATCGGCTCTGCGGCAAAGGGTTGGCCGCTGGCGGTGGCGGTCGCGGTGCCCGAGCCGCTGCCGGTGGTCGCGCCCGTCGTACCAGAGCCCGCACGGTTGATCGCG
>JALQXR010000043.1:4410-15962 GCA_023263105.1 Marivivens sp.
TCCCCCGCAAGCGTGGTGACGTTGATCCCGCTGCCCGTGCCAGTGCCCGAGCCAGCCCCTGCCGCGCCGGCCCCGACACTGCCTGGAATGGCGATCAGTTCGCCTTCCCGCAACTGCGCATCGGCGGACAGGCCGTTATAGCGGGCGACGTCATCGGCGTTCAGCCCCAGACGTCCGGCAACGATGCGCACGGTATCGCCGCGCCGCGCCATGGCGACCTGATAGGTCGGATAGGAAATGACGCCGCGGGCGTCGGCCTCGGGACGGGCCACGCCGGACCGCGCCGCGGACGAAGTGTCCAGCCCGTCGCCGCCAAGGTCCCGCAGATCCCAATCGGGCGGTTGGTCGCAAGCGCCCAGCGTGATCAGAGCGGCAGCCGCCAGTATCAGGCCGCGCGTGGGTTTGGGATGCGTCATGTCTCTGCTCTCCTTTTTCGGGCTGGACCTTGTTGTGCCGGTCCCTTGTTGCTGCCCGTGGTCGTGGCGCGCGTCAGTCTCCAAGCCCCTCGACAAGGGGCACAAAGCGAACGGGCCGCAATTCATCATACTCAAATCCGGTCTCGGTCCGGTGCACGCGAATAAGGCTTTGAACCGCATCGGACTGCCCCACGGGCAACACCATGATACCGCCTATACGCAACTGGGCCAATAGGGGGCCGGGCGCGTCCTCGGCTGCGGCGGTCACGAGAATGCGATCAAACGGCGCCTGATCGGGCAAACCAAAGCTGCCGTCGGCGGTGATCGGCGTGATATTGACCAGATCCAGCCGTTCGAAAATCGCTTTGGCCTCGGCCACCAGCCGCCGGTGCCGGTCGACGGTATAGACCCGACGCGCAAGCTGGCTGAGGATCGCGGCCTGATAGCCCGAACCGGTTCCGACCTCTAACACCTTGTCCCGAGGCTGCACGTCCAGCGCCTGCGTCATGATGCCGACAACCGACGGCTGGCTGATTGTCTGGCCGGCTCCGATCGGCAGCGGCATGTCTTCGTAGGCGCGATCCGCGAACAAGTTCCGGATGAAATGGGCGCGGTCGATCTTTTCCATCGCGCTCAGGACACGGCTGTCCGTCACGCCCTTGGATCGGAGCGCAAAGAGGAACTGCATCTTGCGTTCGGCCTCGGAGGTCACGGGCGGTCCTTTTCCAGCGGGGCGGAAACTGCGGCTGCCAGCGGCGCAAGCCGGTCGTGCGCGGTCAGGTCCGCGCGCATCGGCGTGACCGAAATCGCGCCCTCCAGATTGGCGGCGGCATCGGTGCCGGGCAAGGTGGGGATATGCTGTTCGCCGCCCTTCACCCACAGGAACTTGCGCCCCGACGGAGAGGTATGCGGCTCGACCGAAAAGGACGTGTTGCGCCGGAACCCTTGGCTGGTTGCCGCGATCCCTGTGACCTCGGCTGCGGGCAGGGGCGGGAAGTTCACATTATAGAACAGGCGATAGTCGTCCTTGTCCCATGGCGCTGACGCCAGCAGCCTGCGGACCACTTCGGCGCCATGGACCGAGGCGGCATCGAAAGGGTTCTTGAGCCGGATGTTCTGCGGCCCATAGAACTGCGACAGGGCAATCGCGGGCAGACCCTGAAGGGCTGCTTCCAGAGCCGCGCCGATGGTGCCAGAGTACAGCACGTTTTCCGCGGCGTTGTTGCCTCGGTTGACGCCGGACAGCACCAGATCGGGCCAATTGCCGTTCATCACATCATAAAGCGCGGCAAGAACGCAGTCGGCGGGCGAGCCTTCGGCGGCAAAGCGGCGCGGGCCCAGTTCGGCCATCATGAAGGGATGGGTGTAGCTGATACAATGGCCGACGCCCGACTGTTCGAACGCAGGGGCGACGGTCCAGACCTCTCCTTCGGGGCCAGCGATCTCGGCGGCGATCTGTTCCAGCACCTTTAGTCCGGGTGCGTTGATGCCGTCGTCGTTGGTGAGAAGAATGCGCATCGGTTCCCTTTCCTGACCTCAGTCCTAACTATGTCAGGCGTGGCAAGGCGGCAAGGATGACGACGCAAGCGTCCTAGCCGCGTCCAAGGATTTCCGGAAGCAGCCGCGCGGCCTCTGCGTGGATGTCGGCCAGACCGTCGCGGCTTTCGCCCGGAAAGAACCGGCCACGGGTCGCGGTGGGCATCGGATTCGGCGACAGGATCGCAACCTGCGGGCCGGTGCGTCTGGTTTCCGCCTGCCAGCTACGGGCCAGAGCGATCTGTGCGCCCTTGGTGGTTCCGTAATGGCCGAAATAGGTTTCGCCCGCACGCGGATCGTCAAAGAACACGGCGCGTCCGGTCTGGCCCAACAGCGGCGCGACATTCGCGATCAGCCGAGCGGTGGCGCGCAGGTTCGTCGCGATGGATTTGTCCAGATCCTTTTCGGCCAGCATGGACGCAGGGGCCAGAGGACCCGCGTGGACCGCCGTATGGACCCACAACGCAATACCGCCCCAGCGATCATAGATCGACCGGCAAAGCTGCTGCATCGCGGCCTCGACCGTGATGTCCATCGGCGCAAGAGTGGCCGAGCCGCCCTTTTTGCGGATGCGGTCGTCCAGTTCTTCCAGAGCGCCGACAGTCTTTGCCACTGCAACGACGTGATGGGTCGGGGCCAGCGCTTCGGCGATGGCGGCGCCCAGCCCGCGCGACGCGCCGGTGATCAGGGCAACGGGAAGGTCATGTTCGGGTGCGTTGGTCATGGCTTCCTTTCGCACCGGTCCGCCCAAAGGGCAAGTCCCGATAGGCCCGTCGGACGCCCCCGGGACCGAAGTTTAGCGCGAACAGGGATCTCGAATTCATTGACATTGTGCTGCGCTGCCGCGATTTTGCGCCAAACTATACTGGAAAGGTCCAAAATGACTCTGTCTTCCGCGCTTGTGTCTTCCAATTCGCTTTTGACCCGTGTGGTCATGGTCCTTGCGGGCTCTGCCTTTGTGGCCGCCGCGTCGCAAGTCAGCGTGCCGATGTGGCCGGTTCCGGTCACTCTGCAGACGCTGGCCGTCCTGCTGGTCGGCTTTACCTACGGGTCGCGTCTTGGCGCTGTGACGATCCTGGCCTACCTCGCCGAAGGGGCGATGGGTCTTCCGGTCTTTGCCAACTTTGGCAATGGCGCGGCCTTCTTCGGCCCGACCGCCGGTTTCCTTGTCGGCTTTGTCGGCATGGCCTACCTTGCCGGTCTGGTCGCCGAGCGCGGCGCCAAGGGCATCGTGTCGCTGGCCGTTGCCGGTGCCGCGATTTCGGCGGCTCTTTATATCCCCGGTGTGGCTTGGGCGATGGGCGCGGACGCTGTTCTGGGTCTGGACGCAACCAAATGGGGCGCGGACAGCTTTGCCATGATCTGGGCCTACTACATGTCGCCGTTCCTGATCGGTGACGTGGTCAAAGCCGTGATCGCAGCGCTGATCCTGACCGGCGCATGGTCGCTGGTCGGCAAGAAAGCCTGATCCGACCCAAACGGGTTACGAACCAACGCCGCTCCTTCGGGGGCGGCGTTTTCATTTGCGGCAGCGGGTCAATCGGCAGGGGGTCAGTCGGCGTCGTGCAGACGGGCGAGTGCCGCTTCGCACATCCCATAGGGTTCCCACTGGCACCCCTCGCAAAGCGTGGCGAGGCTGCCCTTGGGCACATTCTGGCGGATGCGGTCCTTTGCCTCGCCCCATGTCAGGACTTCGCGCGGGGCAAGGTCCAGCGCCGCCGCATGGGCGCGGTCAAGCCGGTTGATCTGGGTCTGGTTGGTGCACAGGTTGCCGCGCCGTTTGGGGCAGGGCGCGCAAAGATCGTCCGCCGCACCGACGACTTCGATCTGCAGGTCGTCGCCGCCTTTGGCACGCAGACGGCCATCGACGATCGACGCCATATTGGCGGTAAAGGCTTCCGAGTAGCCCTTGCCCTCGAACCCGATGGTGCAGAGAAAATGGTGCGGTCGATAGCGGATCGGGCGGCTCATACGGCCAGCTCCTTTCGTGACCCCAGAGCAAGCGCCCGGACCAGATCGGCAGGCAGCGGAGTCTTTGCGGTAAAGGTCACGCCGGTCTTGGTGTGCTTCAGACCCAGGCCCGCGATCCATTCGGAATGGGCGGCAATCGCGCCGCCGTCCACATATAAACCACATTGGCGCGAAAAGGCGGCGTAGCCTGCGACGGTGGCCCCTGCGATGCGAAAGCCGGGCATGTTGTAGGCGATGACTTCCACCGCGTCCGGCAGCGCGTGGCGCAGGGTCCGCCGCAGATCGGCCAGCACGGTCCGAAAGACTTCGGGCGCGGCAGAGATATAGGCGTCGTGGTCGGGAAACTGGGTCATGATCCATTGTCCGTCGACAAAGGTTGGCACGCAAGGGGCCGGATCAGAGACCGGCCTCTTTCAGCCGCGCGGCAACGATGCGGTGCAGCAGGTCGTCAGGCAGGGGCTTGGCCGGAGTGAAAAGCACGCCGGATTTGGAATATTTGAACCCGCGCTGGTCCAGTTCGGCGTTGAACGCAGGGATCACGCCGCCGGAATGGGGGTAGAACCCGCAGTGTTTGGCAAAGCCCGCATAGCCTGCGATCACTTTCTTGCCGATCCGGTGTCCGGGCATGGCGTAGGACATGACCTCTTCTGCGTCGGGCAGCAGGGCGCGCAGGCGGTCGCGCAGGTTCTGAAGGCAAGCCGCCTGATCGTCGGGCAACGTCGCGAGGTAATCGCTGATGCCGCCCGGGGTCGTCACTCGGCGGCCCGCAGCTTAAAGCCTTTTTCGATCATGTCAGACGGGGCGACCGGATAATCGCCCGAGAAACAGGCGTCGCAGTAACGCGGAGCCAGCGGGTCGCGGCCCTTGGGTTCCCCGACCGCGCGGTACAGACCGTCCAGAGAGATGAATTTAAGACTGTCGACGCCCAGATGCTCGCGCATTTCGTCTTCGGTCATCGTGGCGGCCAGCAGCTTTTCGCGCTGGGGCGTGTCGACGCCGTAGAAACAGGGCCAGGCGGTGGGCGGGCTCGCGATGCGGAAATGCACCTCGGCCGCGCCGGCGTCCAGAATCATCTCTTTGATCTTGCGGCTGGTGGTCCCGCGTACGACCGAGTCGTCCACAAGGATCACCCGCTTGCCGCGGATCAGGGCGCGGTTGACATTCAGTTTCAGCCGGACGCCCATGTTCCGGATCTGCTCGGTCGGTTCGATAAAGGTGCGGCCCATGTACTGGTTGCGGATGATCCCCATGGCATAGGGGATGCCCGACTGCAGCGAATAGCCGATGGCGGCGGGGGTGCCGCTGTCGGGAACGGGGCAGACCAGATCGGCGTCGACGGGGGTCTCTTTCGCCAGTTCGCGGCCGATGGCTTCGCGGGTCTCATAGACCGAGCGCCCGCCAAGGATCGAATCAGGGCGCGAGAAATAGACGTGTTCAAAGATGCAGAACCGGCCCTTGCGGGGGCGGAACGGGAAATGGCTGGCGACGCCGCCCTCCGAGGTGATGACGACCATCTCTCCGGGTTCGATTTCGCGCACAAAGTCGGCGCCGATGATGTCCAGCGCGCAAGTCTCCGAGGCCAGCGCCCAGCCGTCCCCGATCTTTCCCAGCACCAGCGGACGCACGCCCAGTGGGTCGCGCACGCCGATCAGCTTTGTCCGCGTCATGGCGACGACAGAGAACGCGCCTTCGACCTTGCGCAGGGCTTCTTCCATGCGGTCCGGAATCGTCGCGCCCATCGACCGCGCCATCAGGTGGATGATGCATTCGCTGTCCGACGACGACTGGAAAATCGAGCCGCGACCGATCAATTCGCGCCGCAGGGCATCGGCATTCGTGATGTTGCCGTTATGCGCAATCGCCGCGCCGCCCATGGCGAATTCGCCGAAAAACGGCTGCACGTCGCGGATCGCGGTCTGGCCTTTGTTTCCGGCGGTCGAATACCGGACGTGCCCGATGCCGATGCGGCCCGGCAGCAGTTTCATCGTGTCGGCAGAGGTAAAGTTGTCGCGGACATAGCCCATCCGGCGGGCCTGATTAAAGCCGGTCTCGACGTCATGGGTGACGATGCCACCGGCCTCTTGGCCGCGGTGTTGCAGCGCGTGCAGGCCCAGTGCGATGAAGCTGGCGGCCTCGCTCACACCGACCACACCGAATACGCCACACTCTTCGCGCAGTTTGTCGTCATCAAAGGGATGGGCGGGCGGAAAGTGCGGTGTCACGGGATGGGGCTCCGAATCCGGCTGTCTGCTTTGGCGCCCCTCTTAGTCCGTAAGGCGGGCACTGTCACGAAACTATCATGCCATGCGTCAAATGTATTCAGCGGGCGGGCTTTTGGGTCCGGAATTACAGGCACGCCAACGCGTCGCGGGCAAGCTGGCAGGCCTCGTCCGGAGACTCGAGCGCGGCGTCGGGCAGGCGCCAGTAGGGCATGGCCGCCGACTGGCCGGTGTCGCGGGTGTAGACCCAGCGTTCCCAGCCTTCGGACTCCATCCGCGCGGCCATGTCGCCCGCGCCCTTGAGCCAGAGCGAGGCATCGCTGTGCAGAATCGCAAAGATCGTGCCGTCGCGGTAGAGGCACAGCCCGCCCATCATTTTTCGGGTGGTCAGGCCGCCAAGAGGTGCGAAAAGATCGAGCGCAAAGTCGATGTCCGCGCCCGAGACGCTCACGGTTGGGCCGACAGTTTTTCGTCGAACTTGATCGACTCGCCGCAGCCGCAGGCGTCCACGACGTTCGGGTTGTTGAACTTGAAGCCGGACTCAAGCAGCGAGGTTTCGTAGTCGATCTCGGTTCCGAAAAGGAACATCTGCGCCATCGGCGCGATCATCACGCGCGCGCCGTCCTGTTCGACGATTTCGTCATGGGGGTCGATGTCGGTGGCAAAGGACATCGTGTATTCCATGCCCGCGCAGCCGCCTTTCTTGACGCCCAGACGCAGCCCGTTGTGGCCGTCGCGGGCCATCAGCTTGGCGATCTGGGTCGCCGCGCGGGGGGTCAGGCTGACTGCCTGCTTGCCTGGAATACCGAACATGGTTTCGTCTCCTACAGGTTCGAAACTAAGACCGAAGCGGATGCCGCTCAAGCCCTTCGCGGAATTACATAAAGCCCAGCTCTAGCCGCGCTTCGTCGGACATCATCTCCATGCCCCACTGCGGTTCCCAAGTCAGGTCCACATCGACCTGCTTCACACCGGCCAGAGGCTCGACGGCGTCCGCCACCCAGCCCGGCATCTCTCCGGCAACGGGACAGCCCGGTGCGGTCAGGGTCATGATGATCCGGACCTCGTTCTCGGCCGAAATCGAAATCGTGTAGACCAGCCCAAGGTCGTAGATGTTCACCGGAATTTCGGGGTCAAAGACCGTCCGGCACGCTTCGACCACATCGTCGTAAAGCGGGTGGTCCGTGCTCGACGGTGCGATCAGCGGGGCGCCTTCGACGCGGGCGTCATCCATCGGTCTGTCCTCTGGGCGGGTTAATCCTGAGCGAAGATATAGGGAATAGGTCGGTCGGGGTAAAGGGCAGGGCGTGCAGGCTTTTTCGGCCGCCCCTTTCGCGAACGGTGTCAAAGGTCTATAGCGCCCCCGAAAGGATGTCCCATGAGCCAGCCCAAATTCTCTTTCGATCTTAAGGCCACTGATGGCCGTGCCCGCACCGGCGTGATCAACACGCCCAAAGGCCAGATCCGCACGCCGGCCTTCATGCCGGTCGGCACAGCCGCGACGGTCAAGGCGATGCTGCCCGAAAGCGTGGCGGCGACGGGGGCGGATATCCTGCTGGGCAACACCTATCACCTGATGCTGCGACCCACGGCCGAGCGGATCGCGCGGCTGGGCGGGCTGCACAAATTCATGAATTGGGACAAGCCGATCCTGACCGACTCGGGCGGGTTTCAGGTGATGAGCCTCGCGGAGCTGCGCAAGCTCACCGAAAAGGGCGTGACCTTTCGCAGCCATATCGACGGATCGCGGCACGAACTGACGCCCGAACGGTCGATGGAGATCCAAAAGCTCCTTGGGTCGGACATCGTGATGTGTTTCGACGAATGTCCCGCGCTGCCCGCAACCGAAGATCGCGTGGCCGAAAGCATGCGCCTGTCGATGCGCTGGGCACAGCGGTCGCGGGACGCCTTTGGCGACCGTCCGGGCTATGCGCTGTTCGGCATCCAGCAAGGCGGCGTGACCGAAGACCTGCGCGCCGAAAGCGCCGAGGCGCTGCGCAAGATCGGGTTTGACGGATATGCCATCGGCGGGCTTGCCGTGGGCGAGGGCCAAGAGGCGATGTTCGGCGTTCTGGACTATGCGCCCGACCAGTTGCCGGTGGACAAGCCGCGCTACCTGATGGGCGTGGGCAAGCCCGACGACATCGTGGGCGCCGTGGCGCGCGGCGTCGATATGATGGACTGCGTTCTGCCGTCGCGGTCCGGCCGCACGGGACAGGCCTGGACCAGACGCGGACAGGTCAACATCAAGAACGCCCGCCATCAGGACGACCCCCGTCCGCTGGACGAACATTGCACCTGTCCCGCCTGCCGCAGCTACAGCCGCGCCTATTTGCACCACGTCTTCCGGTCCCAAGAGATGATCTCGGGCATGTTGCTGACGTGGCACAATCTGCATTACTATCAAGAGCTTATGCAGGGAATACGCGACGCGATTGCCGAAGGGCGGTTCGCCGCCTTCGAAGCGGCGTTCCACGCGCAGAGGGCCGAAGGCGATATCGACCCGCTCTAGGCCGCGGGCCCCGCGTGGCAGGCCGCCGACCGTTCGGCTGGGCGCGACGGGATTGACCTAGACCTCGGCCGCGCCCTTGTTCATCGCCGCTTGGCGGCTCGGCAGCGCTTGCCGCAGGATGTTCCAGCTCATCCGCTTTCGGTAGGTCTTGGCGTAGCCGTCCAGTTCGTCTCCGAAATCGTCGTCGAACCAACGGGCCAGCGCGGTTCCCAGCGGCAGGTCGTCCTGTGACAGGCGGCTTTCGATCAGGCAGGTGCCGTCCCCCATATCGGTCAGACGGATCGTCACAAGGATGTCGTCCTCGACCCGGGCCCTTTCGGTTTCCAGAAGAAAGCGGCAGTAGGCGGGCGCTTCGTTATCCAGAAAGCTGAGCGTCATCTCGTGGACCGCGTCGTCCGGCGTCAGGAAGGACAAATAGACGGTGTCGGGGTCCAGATGGTCGCGGTTAAAGTCCAGCAACCGACCCGACCAATAGTCCTCGGGGTGAGAGGCCGACGGCACCAGCGCGTTCCAGGCCGACCGGCGGGTGCCTTCGACAATTGCGGAATGTTCGGACACCAGGCTGAGCCGGATCGGCAGATATTTCTGCCCGTCCCCATAGATCAGACGGGCAAGCCCCAGCGCCACAAGACTGACAGCGACCGGATAGGCATAGGCCGGAACCGGCACGGGCGCGACGATCAAAAGCGCAAGCGCCAGACACTCGACCAGGTGACGCTGGTCGGCGCGATACACCAATAGACCCAAGGCAACCGCGAAAGCCCCGATCGCCGCCACAATCGCGTGAAGACCGGCGCCGAAATGGATCGACGTCGCGAGCATCGCACAGATCGCGAACACAAAAATGCGGCGACGCTGTCGTAGTACCTGATGGGTCATGTGCAGTCCTCCGGTGACGGATCGTTAAGGCCAGTGTTCGCGGTCAAAATGGCCATTCGTGGGCAGTATGGTGACCAATTGTCGCCGCGATCGGCGGGCTGCGGGCCTTTGGCACCCGATGCGCAATCGGTTTCCGTTACCGTTTCTGTTACCCTTTGATGTGACAATCGCTTGCGGCGGCCATCCTGAAACGGCACAATCGGCCAACGAAATGGCGCTTGAAGTCCGGGCCAGCGGCCCCCATGTCTAAGCGTCCAAGAGAGGAGACACCCGAAGATCGCCAGAATTGGGGTCGGGGTCGTCTCGCCAACAAAGGAACCGAGCATGCAAACCAGTCAAAGCCTGTCCTATCCCGTCTTGCCGCTGCGCGACATCGTGGTGTTTCCACACATGATCGTCCCGCTCTTCGTCGGGCGCGAGAAGTCGGTCAGGGCACTGGAAGAAGTGATGCAGGACGACAAGCAGATCCTGTTGTCCAGCCAGATGGACCCCAGTCAGGACGAACCGACCCGCGAAGGCATCTATCGCACCGGCGTTCTGGCCAATGTGCTGCAGCTGCTGAAGCTGCCCGACGGCACCGTCAAGGTGCTGGTCGAAGGCAAGTCGCGGGTCAAGATCATCGATTTCATCGAAAACGACCGTTTCTTCGAAGCCTCGATCGAAATGCTGTCCGAAACGCCGGGCGCGCAGGACGAACTGGTCGCGCTGGTCCGGTCGGTGGGCGAGGAATTCGAACGCTACGCCCATATCAAAAAGAACATCCCCGAAGAGGCCCTTTCAGCGGTGAGCGAGGCCGTCGAACCCGCCAAACTGGCCGATCTGGTCGCAGGGCATCTTGGCGTCGACGTCCGCCAGAAACAGGAATTGCTGGAAACGCTTCCGGTGAGCGAACGGCTGGAAAAGGTCTATGGCCTGATGCAGGGCGAAATGTCCGTCCTTCAGGTCGAGAAAAAGATCAAGACCCGCGTCAAGAGCCAGATGGAGCGCACCCAGCGCGAATACTATCTGAACGAACAAATGAAGGCGATCCAGAAGGAGCTGGGCGACGGCGACGACAACAAGGAAATCGTCGAACTCGAGCGCAAGATTGCAGAGACCAAATTTTCGAAAGAAGCCCGCGAAAAGGCCGAGGCAGAGCTGAAAAAGCTCAAGTCCATGAGCCCGATGAGCGCCGAGGCGACGGTGGTCCGCAACTACCTCGACTGGCTCTTGGCGATTCCGTGGGGGGTCAAATCGCGCACCAAGAAAGACCTTGGCAACGCCGAAAAGGTGCTGGATTCCGACCATTACGGTCTGGAAAAGGTCAAGGAACGCATCGTCGAATACCTTGCCGTGCAGCAGCGGTCGTCGAAGCTGAAGGGGCCGATCATGTGCCTCGTCGGACCTCCGGGCGTGGGTAAGACCAGCCTTGGAAAATCGGTGGCGAAAGCCACGGGCCGTGAATTCATCCGCATCAGCCTTGGCGGCGTGCGCGACGAAAGCGAAATCCGCGGTCACCGCCGAACCTATATCGGCTCTATGCCGGGTAAGATCATTCAGGCGCTGAAAAAGGCGAAAACCACCAACCCGCTGATCTTGCTCGATGAAATCGACAAGATGGGGCAGGATTTCCGTGGCGATCCGGCCAGCGCGATGCTGGAGGTGCTGGACCCCGAACAGAACAACACCTTCGTGGACCACTACCTAGAGGTGGAATACGACCTGTCGAACGTCATGTTCCTGACGACTGCGAACTCTTACAACATGCCGGGGCCGCTGTTGGACCGGATGGAGATCATCCCGCTTGCCGGTTACACCGAAGACGAAAAGCGCGAAATCGCGAGCCAGCACCTTTTGCCGAAGGTGATGAAGAACCACGGGCTGAAGGCCAAGGAATTCAAGCTCGAGGACAGCGCGCTGACCGCGATGATCCGCACCTACACCCGCGAGGCAGGGGTGCGGAATCTGGAGCGCGAAGTGGCAAAGGTCGCCCGCAAGGCCGTGACCCGTATCGTCCGCAAAGCATCGTCAAAGGTTGTC
>JALQXR010000441.1 GCA_023263105.1 Marivivens sp.
AATTCAAGAGAGAACCGAGGCTTGACCCTGTTCGACGTTCTCTCGGCGACACGGCCCTTTCTGAGGGCAGAGGCGATGCCCATCTACAGCCTCTACCTCTTCAACAGGCATCTCCGACTCCCACTCATCGCGGATGATAAACACCAACCCAACTAACCATTGCACTGGCTTATTCAGGCAAGGCCAATGCGTCTTCTACCGTGATTGGAACCAGGTCGCTGCCCCTCCCCCCTCAACACCACACTCACACACACACACACACACACACACACACACTCACCCACCACATCAAACCACAGACAGGGTAGATAGACACTCAGACCCACAGACATCCAGACACAGGCAGGCAGACCTGACACGCGCGCGCACGACCACGGCGACACCAGTAACAACCCGTACTCCTTTTGCAGACGAAGCCGAAATCTGCCAAGAAGATCGAGGTGCGCCCCGGCCCAAGCCGCACCGTACTCGACGACGCACAGCTCCCCTACCGCCACCGCCCCGTGGTCAGGAGTCCAAGAAGCTGATGTTCGGCCTGCTGTTTTCCACCAAGGCCTTGGTCCAGGAAATGACTCCGCGACAGTACGTCCTCCCCCCTCCCCTGTAGCTCGGGAGCTGGTGGCGGGGGGTTAGGTGACGAGGGGTTGTGGTGCTGGCGGCGTCTGAAGTGGAATTGGGCGTGCCCGCGCGCGCAGGCTCGGCGAAACAGAAAAGCCGGAATTCTCTGCCCTGACAAC
>JALQXR010000442.1 GCA_023263105.1 Marivivens sp.
TACATGGGAGTTTCTGAGCCATCAGTAAAGAATGTTATTACGCCACTGTAGGTTTCAGGGTGCTGTTGTTATTTATCAATTCCTAAAATTGTGTTGAGAACGACTCTCTCCGTCTATTAAAACCATAGGTAGGTAGGTAGACCTTATACGTACTTACATATGACATTTTTTTAAAGTTTAAGCAGTCACAATGATTATATCTCCTTTTACTCAACAAAAGGAGTTTAGGAAGGCAAAGCAAGAATCTGTTTAAGTTCATTGCCGCCGAAAATCAACAGCTGCAGCAGGTGGAATGTGTTCCAGGGGCAATTAGCCGAGTATGAGAGATTTGTCATATTGGTCGAGTCAGATAAAAATGAGTGAACGTCACCTCGAGTTCTGCCCCGCGTGCGGCGTAGATGATCTCTCCTTGGATCCAGACTACTTCATCCGCGCGAAGTGCAGCTGCTCTTTCATCTTTGCGGCCCTGCAGGATGGGGCCGGCAGTTAGGAGGCACTTTTGGTGGCGGGAGAGATGGGCAGGGGGGAAGGCCAGAATGCATAAATACGGAAAGGGCACTTCACCGTGCAGATGAAGCTCGGGTCTTCCTCTGACATACGAGCGTGGCCTCGTCGACACGCACTTTAGTGAACTCGTCTTTCTTCAGCTCTCATGTCTTTTTTCAGCTCTCATGTGTGTGTGTGTGTGTGTGTGTGCGAGTGTGGGGGGTGAGTGCGTGAGTCTTTGTTTGT
>JALQXR010000443.1:0-236 GCA_023263105.1 Marivivens sp.
TAATTACCTTAATTAAGGACTATGGTGACCTTAAAGTTAATTAATGTAGGTCTTGCGATGACCCGGACCTTATTTTTGGCACTCTTTTCCTTAGAGAAGGGTAATTTTTAATGGGTCTATAAAGGACTACATTTAGAGTGGTGTATAGTCTGGAGTTTATCCTCCGTCGTCCGACACCCGCTCAGGATCATTAGAGCTAGGTTTCTATGTATAAAGTTGGCGTTGTGCACGTGACT
>JALQXR010000443.1:246-733 GCA_023263105.1 Marivivens sp.
AAACGCGCCAAATTATATTCTTAAGGAGTGTCCATGTCTGATGCAGATGGATGAGAAGAAGCATGCCGACGTTTCTAATTTTCCATCGTTCTGCCAGAAGGGTATTTTTTAATGGGTCTATAAAGGACTACATTTAGAATGGTGTGTAGTCTTGAGTCTATCCTCCATCGTCCGATACTCGCTCAGGATCGCTAGCTAGGTTTCTATGTCTAATCTTGGCGTTGTTCGACGACGTGACTACGCGAGGTTTCCTACCCAGGCGGCCTGACGTGTCCGGTGTTGTACGTCCTCGCTCCATCCCCATCCCTCGTGGCTTATTCAACCGTAGGGCCCCTAGTCCCCTAGATTCCCCTGAACCCCTCTCTGGATCTATAGTCTCTTCACTCGGCGTATCTAACCGAGTACCCTCCTCCCCCCTTTTCACCGTATTTCCCTTTCCCGACTTATCCAACAGGGAACCCCGTTCCCTCCTAGGATTACCCCCCCC
>JALQXR010000444.1 GCA_023263105.1 Marivivens sp.
TCAGCGATACCAGCCTCGACTACTGGCAGAAAAGCCTGCGCAACTACTTTTCGGCCTACAGCCACGCAGACCACCACCTTGGCCGGGTCTGGGACGCGCTCAAGGCGTCCCGCCATGCCGACACCACGCTGGTGGTCATCGTCTCGGACCACGGCCTGCATCTTGGCGAACGCAACCGCATCGGCAAGCACACGCTCTGGGAACAGGTCGCCAACGTGCCGTTGATCCTGCACGATCCCGCCGATCCCCGCGCGCAGGTCGTCACCGACCCGGTGGCATTGCTGGACGTCGGCCCCACGATCATGGACTACGCGGGCCTGCCGCCGATCCGCAGATCACCCGGACGATCTTTAAGACCGCTGCTCCAAGGTGCCCGTGCCCCGGACCGTGCGATCCTGACCGTGCATTTCGACAATGCCGCGATCCGCAAGGGACGATACAGGTTCATCCGTTACCATGACGGCAGCACGCAGCTGTTCGATCTGTCACGGGACTGGTGGCAGACCGATGACCTTGGTCCCGGCCACCCCAAGCATGCCATCCTGCTTGATACCCTGATCGAGACCTGTCGCACCCATGGTCTGGAGCTGCCCCTTCACTCCACGCCGTAAGCCGGGCTTAAGCCCGGCTTACCCGGTAAAGAACCGACCGTCAGTCAAGGCGCCGCGCCTCGTCGACCAGCATCACCGGAATGCCATCGCGGATCGGATAGGCCAGCCGCGCCGCCTCGGAC
>JALQXR010000446.1 GCA_023263105.1 Marivivens sp.
AGAAGCAGTAGCCGTCATTAGCGAGCAACTTCCATCCAAGGATGCCAAGCATAGCAGCGCAGAACATTTGCAGGCTCCCAATGCCAGAATCCCCATGCTCCCAAAATGGAATGAACGGCTCCAATATGTCACGCCTTACATAAGTGCTGTATGAGGATATTTTGTGCGCTTCCCTCAATTCCGTCTACCACTCCGTATACTTCTACCGTAAAAGTACAGAGAGACAGGTGTTTTTTAATGGGTCTATAAAGGACTACATAGAATAATGTGGGGCATACTAGAGCCTTAGCCTCCGTCATCATTCACCCATCTCGGGCGTTTGTCCCTTATAGGTAATCTACCTGCCTCGACTACGCGGTGGCTTCCTATGTTGCCGTGCTCTAAGAGCCTGTCGGCACCTACAGGACAGCTCTCCTTCCTCTTCCCTCTTATCCCCCCCTCGGCCCCCCCCCCCCCCACCTTCCTGGGCCGATGGACCAGGAGAGATCCCTCCATGCCCAAATACCCCCTCCTCTATCGACCCTCTCCCTGCCGGCCCGACCCCCCCCTCTCTTAAAATATTAAAAGGAGTCGTGGAAGAGCCGTCCGCTGCATCTCCGACTTCACCGCCCTCCCTCCTCCAGCCGCGCCTCCGCCCCCCGCTCCCATCATTCCCCCTCCCACTCCTGGCGCCGGCGGTGACTCCACCCGCGGCGCCCGCCGACCCCCCCGGCCCCTGTACACCTC
>JALQXR010000447.1 GCA_023263105.1 Marivivens sp.
GGTAGAAGGAGGTCTACGGCTGTGAACTTCCAGTCCGCGTCTCTTTTTGGACCGCGCGGCCTTTCGTCCCTCCCTCAAGGCGGCCACTGACAATTCGCCGCTCTTTTTGAATCCCACCCCTGGGGGCGGACGCTTCAACCGCCCGCGTGGCTTGAAAACGTGGATTTCGCCCGCCCCCTGTCCCCCGTCCTCGCCCCCGCGCCCCTCTAGCTCCTGCACATCGGAGTCGTCACCACCGCCCATCTCTCCCGTATCTCCCGCCCCGTCGCCCCCAGAGTCTGTGGCGACGCTGGGCGCGGTGGGCACGCTGGTCCAGGCCCCCATCCCGGTGTTGTCGTCCACCGCCACCGGACCCTGCAGGAGGCCGATCATGCGTGGGGTGGTGGTGGTGGTGGTGGTGGTGGTGGTGTAGCGAGGGGTGGGGGTGGCTTGGGTTGAGGTTTGGGCGGATGCGGACCTGCGGGACGGGGGTCGGGTAGTAGCCGGTGCGCCTTCCCTCGAGCAGAGCCTCGTAGTTGCCCACCAGGTCCTTTACGCGCCGCACCTCGCCCATGGCCTCACCCAACGCCGCCGGCCCCTCCGCGGTCGCCGCCGACAGCTGCCGCACGCACGCCTTCAGCCGGACGCGGGCCTCCTGCACGGGAGGGGTCGGTTACATATAGACCATGCGCGCATGCGAAAACAAAACGCGGGGAACAGAGGTCGGGCAAGGCGTGGCGCGG
>JALQXR010000448.1 GCA_023263105.1 Marivivens sp.
GTGTGTGTGTGTGTGTGTGTGTGTGTGTGTGTGTGTGTGTGTGTGTGTGTGCGTGACTACGGGGACAAATTTGGCACAGGGCCTTAGAGCCGCAGAGGGGGGACGGATGTGAGATGCTCTCTTAACTTAATCAGTCAGTGTGTTTTCCGTTCAATGACAAGTAAACATAAATTTATTTCATTGTTTGTGTTTTCGTTGGTCACTCTGGTACAGTACCTCAACGATCTGACATGGATATGGTGGTGAAACTGATGTCAAACACATTTTGCGCCCGTTCGGCAGACACTTGGGCCTGGTTCACGGCCTCTTGAAGGAGGTGCTCTCCTGTTAGCCCTTTGAGAAGAAAGTGCAGGTGCTCGGTGTTTTGTTGTAGCCCGTCCAAGGCGTTTTCGTACTGTCGACGCTCCGAGTGATCACCTAAGAAAGATAGCTCTCCTGGTCGACGTCTGGTAGTACTGGGGCCAAAACGTTGCCAGAACTTCCTTCTGAGAACCGTGTGGAGCATAATCAGTTCTCTGACGATTCCCCATTCCCTGCGTCGCTCATTGCCGCTCTCTTGTAAACCCCGCTTTCTTTGTGCCCTTGTGAGCACCATCCTATATGTATGTGTGTGTGTTTGTGTGTGTGTGTGTGTGTGTGTGTGGGTGGTGGGTGGGTGTGTGGGTGTGTGGGTAGGAAAGACGCATTTTCAGGGGTAAATAAAAACATACGGGTCCCCTA
>JALQXR010000449.1 GCA_023263105.1 Marivivens sp.
TCCTCGCCGGCGCGAAGCGCTTTCTGCGCCGCCTCCCGCACGGCGCGGCGTACCTCGCCGTGACGGCCGAGACGTACGCGCCGTCGCACGAGGTGTGGTGCCGTCGCCTGCACTCCGAGACCGCCGGCCGCGTGCCGTGCAGGCTGCTCATCGCGGACAACGCCACGGCGGCCGCGGCGATGGCGGCGCTGCAGGCAGACGTGCCGTGCCTCTCCGCCGCGCTGGTCATCGAAGACGTGCGCGCCGTCGACGGCGCGCTGCTCGCCCGCCTCGCCGCGGTCTCGGTCGGGCACTACGCGTGCTTGGCGCCGGCCGCGCCTGCGCGGCGGTGCCCTGTGTACGTCACCCCGGTCGGAGTGTGAGTGTGTGTGTGTGTGTGTGTGTGTGTGTGTGTGTGTGTGTGTGTGTGTGTGTGTGATGTTGTGTGCAGAGTATTTAGGCTCGCAGGGCTGCGGCAATGACCCCCCAAGTCGTCGAATGCGTGGTGTGCGGCAGCGTTGCCGTGCTCTGGCCCAAGATCCGGTGTGGGAACTGCCACTTCAAGTGGTTGTTGAGCATCAAGCGACGTTGACACGGTGTAGGTTGCCGCGGTGGCGCACGTGTGGGACTTCGTGCGGGACTTCGTGCGGGACTTCGTGCGGGACTTCGTGCGGGACTTCGTGCGGGAACTATGTGTTTATTGCGTGTGTTTATTGCGTGTGTTTATTGCATCCAGT
>JALQXR010000450.1 GCA_023263105.1 Marivivens sp.
GCGTTAGCTACAGAACTGAGCGGTTTTGAATCGACCAGAACTTAGTATCCATCGTTTACGGCTAAGACTACTGGGGTATCTAATCCCATTTGCTCCCTTAGCTTTCGTCTCTCAGTGTCAGTCATAGCCCAGCAGAGTGCTTTCGCGATCGGTGTTCTTCCTAATATCTACGCATTTCACCGCTACACTAGGAATTCCCTCTGCCCCTACCTAACTCAAGCTCCATAGTTTCAACTGCCGGCTCAAGGTTAAGCCCTGATTTTTGACAGTTGACTTGTGAAGCCACCTACAGACGCTTTACGCCCAATCATTCCGGATAACGCTTGCATCCCCCGTATTACCGCGGCTGCTGGCACGGAGTTCGATTATCCCATCATTATCTGATGGATCAGACTATACCATCATCTTTATTGTTTCTTACAAAGTAAGATAAAGAGCTCGGCGTATTATAAATCTTATTAGAGAATTTCAATTGAATTGAAACCAAAGATCCATCTCGTACTTTTTTCTATTGAAAATTTCCTCAGTCGTTACGGGGTCTTTTTAATTCTAATTTATACATCATCGATGGGATATTCAATTCTACGTATGGTAGAATGAGTTTTCTAAACTCATGAAATCCACCATCTCGGGCTGACAAGCTCAAGACATACCATTGATAATTACCTTTTTTACTACGTCCTGCTTTGACAATGTGTGATGGAATTTCAAAATT
>JALQXR010000044.1:0-5631 GCA_023263105.1 Marivivens sp.
GAAAAACACTTGGCGCGCGGGTGCTGGTCGGCTGCGACGGTCGAAGCTCTGGAACGGCAGAGCGCGCGGGAATCAAGCGGACCGGATGGGGCTATGGGCAAACCGCTATCGTCTGCGCCGTCGCCCACGAAAAGCCGCACGGCGGCGTTGCGCACCAGTTTTTCATGCCGCACGGCCCGTTGGCCATTCTACCCCTGAAGGGCAACCGCTGTTCAATCGTCTGGAGCGAAACCGACCAGCGCGCCAAGGACTGTGTCGCCATGTCAGAGGACGATTTTCTGCAGGCGCTCCGGCCCGCCTTTGGTTCGTTTCTGGGCGACATTCGGCTTGAGGGCGCGCGGTTCGCCTATCCCTTGGGGCTTACGCTGGCGAACAGCTTTGTCTCTGACCGCGTGGCTCTGGTCGGGGATGCCGCCCACGGTATGCACCCGATTGCGGGGCAAGGCCTGAACGCGGGCCTCCGCGATGTCGCGGCCTTGGCCGAAGTGCTGGAAGACGCGCGGCACCGCGGCGAAGACATCGGATCAAAGATCGTTCTGGCCCGTTACCAACAGTGGCGGCGGTTCGACACGGCAACGCTTGCACTGGCAACGGACACGTTCAACCGACTGTTTTCAAATGACAATCCCGTCCTGCGGGCAGCACGAGATATCGGTATGGGCGTGGTCGGCGCAATTCCCGCCTTACGTCGTGGATTTGTGCGCGAAGCCGCTGGCCTGACCGGAGACCTGCCGCGATTGATGCGGGCCTAGTCGTCCAGACTCCGCGCTTCGTCGACCAACATGATCGGAATCCCGTTGCGGATCGGAAAGGCCAGCCGCGCCTTGGCGGACACCAGCTCCTGAGCCTCGGCGTCGTATTTCAGGGCCGCGTGGGTCACCGGACAGATCAGGGCTTCCAGCATTTTCGGATCGAACGAGGGTTCTGACATTTCGGGACCTATTGGATGTTTTCCGCGCCGCCGCCGGCCAGCGCGAATTCAATCAAAGTGACCAGCGTTTCGCGGCGCGTGGTAAGCGACGGAGCCTCGAGAAGCGCTTGTTTGTCTTCGGGCGCAAAGGGGCAAAGCATGGACAGCGAATTGATCAACAGTTCGTCCTCTGCCCCCGACATGGCGTCCCAGTCGGTCGACAAGCCCTGATCGGCAAAGAACTTTGCCAACAACGTGACCAGCTTTGCGCGGTCAAATCCGGGGTCGGTCTCGGCCGCGCCCAGATCGGCGCCAAAGCCTTTCCAGTCGACAATCGCGCGCCGGTACGGGGTAAAGCCGTGGACTTCTTCTTTGATCCGGAACCGCGACACGCCGGTGAGCGTGACCATATAGCGCCCGTCCTCGGTTTCGGAAAACGCGGTCAGGCGACCGGCGCAGCCGATGCGGTGAAGGTCGTCCTTGCCACGCGACTCGTAGGGCTGGACCATTCCGATCAGCCGCTCGCGGGTTCGCAACACATCATCAAGCATCGTCAGGTAACGCGGCTCGAAGATATGCAACGGCAACCGCGAGCGCGGCAGCAGCAGGGCCCCCGAAAGGGGGAACACCGCGATAGTTTCGGGCAGATCGGATGCGGGGATCATGCGAAGTAAACTAGCACGTGCCGTCGATCAGGCAAATATCAGCGACGACAGCTTTCGCCGGCCATTCAGGACAACCGGATCGTTGGGCTTGAGAGCGTCGAAAATCTGGAACAGCTGCGTTTTTGCGGCGCCGTCGTTCCATTCGCGATCGCGTCGGAAAATCTCAAGAAGCTGGTCGACGGCGTCACCGCTTTTGCCGGCTCCGTGCAGCGCGACGGCCAGATCAAAGCGGGACTGGTGGTCGGTCGGGTCTGCCTCGACCTTGGCACGCAGGTCGTCCACCGGACCGGTGTTGGCCGCCTGCTTGGCCAGCTGCAGCTGGGCGTGCGCGGCGTCCAGTTCAGGGGTCGATGCGATTTCGACGGGGGCCGCGTTAAAGATGGCCTCGGCACGGTCAAGGTTGCCCAGCGCAAGGTGCGCGCGGACCAGACCGGCATAGGCGGCGGCATTGGCGCCGTCTTCCTGAAGGATCGCGACAAAAGTGTCCGCGGCGTCCGCGGCGTTGCCATCGTCGATCATTTCCTCGGCGGCCGCGACGGCGGCGGCAAGCGATTCCTCTTCTTCGTCGGGTCCAGCCATCGCTGCAATTTTTGCCACGAATTCATTTACTTGGCTGGGCGGGAGCGCGCCCTGAAACCCGTCGACGGGTCGGCCTTTGTGGAACGCATAGACGGTCGGGATCGACTGCACGCGCAGTTGTCCGGCGTAGGCCTGATTCTGGTCCACGTCGATCTTTACCAGCTTTACCTTGCCGCCCGCTTTGGTCACCGCAGCTTCGATCGCGGGGCCAAGCGTTTTGCACGGGCCACACCACGTCGCCCAGAAATCGACGATCACGGGCACATCGTTCGATGCCTCGATCACGTCCTTGGCAAAGGTTTCGTCGGTGCCGTCGATGATGACATTGGCGGCTTTCGGGGTGGGGTTCGATCCGAGTTCGATCATCGGTCGGCTCCTGTTTGAATTGGTCCCGCCATATATGAGAGCCAGAGCCACGGAGTCCAAGGGGCAATCCGCCATAATCCCCTGAAAAGGCCTTGGCGCGGGGCGCGTTCCGGCGCAGGCTCCGGCAGGTACCAAGGAGGTCCAGATGCCCACGATCCTGACATTCGGCGACAGCAACACCCACGGAACGCCTCCGTTGACGGTGCGCGGGGTCTATGAACGGATCGGGTCCGGAACGCGCTGGCCGACGGTGATGGCAAAGGATCTTGGGCCCGACTGGACGCTGGTCGAAGAGGGGCTTCCGGGTCGCACCACTTGTTTTCCCGATCCGGTCATGGGCGCACATATGGATGCCCGCCCCGCGCTTCGGATGGCACTGGAAAGCCACGGGCCCATCGACGTTCTGACCATCATGTTGGGAACCAATGACACCAAGGCGATGTTCGGCGTCACCCCCGAGGCGATCTGCGGCGGACTGGCCAGCCTGATTTCCATCACCGAAATGCCCGAGCTTCAGGCCCGTCACGGCGGGTTTCGCACGCTGATCATCTGCCCGCCACCCGTCAAAATCGCGGGCGTACTGGCGGGCGAATTTTTTGGCGGCGACACGAAATCCCGCGCCCTGCCCGCGCTATACAAAGCGTTGGCGGATCACCGGAACTGCGGCTTTCTGAACGCCGGTGACCATATCGAGGTCAGCGCATTGGACGGCGTGCATTACGAGCCCGCGTCCCAT
Organism: Marivivens sp.; assembly: GCA_023263105.1. Lineage (GTDB taxonomy): Bacteria > Pseudomonadota > Alphaproteobacteria > Rhodobacterales > Rhodobacteraceae > JALQXR01. Next base: position 3,257 of record JALQXR010000044.1, read on the forward strand.
GTCACGCTGGGTCATGCAGTGGCCAAGGCGGTCACGGCGCTGGTCGGTTAAAGGTCAAAGCTTGCAAAGACCGGCGCGTGGTCGCTGGGCTGCTCCCATCCCCGCGCGTCACGCAGAACGCGGCTTCCGTGACCTGCGCCGGCAATGTCAGAGGTCGCCCAGATGTGGTCCAGCCGACGCCCTTTGTCTGCGCTATCCCAATCGGCGGCGCGGTAACTCCACCAGCTGTACAGCAGCCCCTCGGGGATGTCGGCGCGGGTCACATCGACCATATCTGCGGCCTCTTGCACGGCGGCCAGATGGTCGACTTCGATCGGAGTGTGGCTGACGATCTTCAACAGCTTCTTGTGATCCCAGACGTCGTCTTCGCGGGGGGCGATGTTCAGGTCGCCGACCAGGATGGATTTCTTAGGCTTTTCGGAACGGAAATAGTCCCGCATTTCAGTAAGATAGTCCAATTTCTGGCCGAATTTGTCGTTCACGTCGCGGTCGGGGACATCGCCGCCCGCAGGGACATAGAAATTATGGATCGTGACGCCGTTCTCAAGCCGCCCCGCGACGTGGCGGGCGTGTCCCAGATCGGCGAAATCATGGGCCGCGACTTCGGTTATCGGCAGTTTGGAAAAGATCGCGACACCGTTGTAACCCTTTTGCCCTCGGGCAACCATGTGGGTGTAGCCAAGCGACTGGAAGGTCCCAAGAGGGATCTTATCGACCGGAGATTTACACTCTTGCAGGCACAGGACATCGGGTGCTTCGTCGGTCATAAGCCGCGCGACCAGCGGTTCGCGCAGGCGGACCGAGTTGATGTTCCAGGTGGCGAGGCTAAAGGTCATGACGGCATCCGTGAATTGTTTGCCGCGCGACCCTAGACGCCGCGTCTCTGGGTCTCAACTCCCTTAGTTCAGGGTATAGCTGTCCAAGGTGCAGATATCGACGGTGTCGCGGTATTCGCTTCCGTCATCCAGCACAAAGAGCAGGTCATAGTCGCAGACGGACTCTCCGTCGGCGATCGTCACCGTGCCGCCGCCGCCGCTTTCCAGCACGCCCGACCCCAACAGGTCCGCACCCCAATCATTGCTGGATGCGGGCGAGGCGTAGAACTCCATGACGGTATAGGCGCTTTGGTTGTACAGCGTCCAAACGACGTCCTGCGCGACTGCGGCGCCTGCGATAAACGCGGCGGCCATCGCAACCGCGAACGTCCTTGCTACCTTTTTCATGTGTTGACCTTCCTTAGGGAAACGGTCCTGTGACCGGAAATGGATCAATGGAAACTGCTGCAGAGTATGAACCTGCCGCGGCGTACCAGCAAGGTCCAAAGAAAACCCCGGCCGAAGCCGGGGGAGTCCACAGGGAGGTGTGGCTTAACCCCGCCACGAGGGGACTTGGGAAACCGTAACCCGCAAACGGGAGACGGCGATTTGATCTGCATCAAGCAACTAGACGATAGCCGCCGGATTCCGTGACCAAGAGACGAGCGTTCGACGGATCGGGCTCGATCTTTTGGCGGAGTCGATAGATGTGGGTTTCCAGCGTGTGGGTGGTGACACCCGCGTTGTATCCCCAGACTTCGTGCAAAAGCACGTCGCGCGCCACCACGCCTTCGGTCGCGCGGTACAGGAATTTCAGGATGTTCGTCTCTTTCTCGGTCAGGCGGACCTTTTTGTTGTCCTCGGTGACCAAAAGCTTTTGCGACGGGCGGAACGTATAGGGCCCAAGCTGGAACACGGCGTCTTCGGACTGTTCGTGGGTCCGAAGCTGTGCGCGGATGCGGGCCAGTAGGACCGGAAATTTGAACGGCTTGGTAATATAGTCGTTCGCACCAGCGTCCAGACCAAGGATCGTGTCGCTGTCGGTATCGTGGCCGGTCAGCATCATGATCGGGCATTTGACGCCCTGCTTGCGCATCAGTTTGCACAGCTCGCGCCCGTCCGTGTCGGGCAGGCCGACGTCCAGAATGACCAGATCATAAAGCGCCGCTTTTGCCTTGGTCATGGCGTCGGCACCGGATGCCGCTTCGAACACGTCGAAATCTTCGGTCATGACCAGCTGTTCGCCCAGCGCCTCGCGCAGGTCATCATCGTCATCCACAAGCAGGATCTTCTTGAGTTGCGACATTGCTGCCTCCTTCGTTCGTCTTGCTATCGACATGATCCTGATCACGACAGGCTTCAAGTTTTGCTGCAATTGCTCACACGGACGTGTCAATTGCGCGCCAATTGTTTCAATCCCGAAATGGACGGGCTATCTGTTGGCGTGAAACAGGAGCGCCGGATGGGACTTTCTCCCGATATTACCGACAGACTCGCGCGGGCGCGATCGGACCTTCGGATGGGGGTGCCGGTGGTATTGTCAGGTTCGGGCGACGGTGG
>JALQXR010000044.1:5641-15711 GCA_023263105.1 Marivivens sp.
GCGCGCTGATCCTAGCCGCCGAGACCCTGACCGCGGAACGGTTAGACGCCCTTAGGTCGCTGCCTGCGGCGCCGGTTCTGGCCATCACGGCGTGGCGGGCAGAGACGCTAAAGGCGCGCGTCTATGACGGCGATGTCGCCCGTATTCGAATGCCGTCGGACGCGACGACCGGTTGGGTCCGGTCGATTGCAGATCCGGCAAATGATTTGCGCGACCCCTTCAAGGGGCCGTTCCACACGGAACGCGGAGGCTCTTGCGACAGCCATCGCGCGGCAATTGCGCTAGCCAAGGCCGCGCGCCTCTTGCCCGCTGCCATCGTGACCGAAGTCGCCAACCCGCAGGCCTTTGCGCTTCAGCATGACCTGACGCTGGTTCCGGCGGCCTCTGCTTTGGACGACCGGCTTTCGCCGCTGCGGCCCGTGATCTCGGCACGGCTGCCGCTGGACGTGTCCGAGGCGGGACGACTGCATATCTTCCGGCCCGAAGACGGGGCAGAGGAGCACTACGCCGTAGAAATCGGCAAACCCATGCGGGACAGGCCCGTGTTGGTCCGGCTTCATTCGGCGTGTTTTACCGGCGACCTGCTGGGCAGCCTGAAATGCGACTGCGGCCCGCAATTGCGCGGCGCTCTTGCCCAGATGGGCTCCGAGGGTGAAGGCGTGCTTCTTTACCTGAATCAGGAAGGCCGCGGCATCGGGCTTGCTAACAAAATGCGCGCCTACAGTCTTCAGGATCAGGGATTCGACACGGTCGAGGCCAACCACAGGCTTGGTTTCGACGACGACGAACGGGATTTCCGGATCGGCGCCGACATTCTACGCCGCATGGGCTTCAAAGAGGTCCGGCTTTTGACCAACAACCCCGCCAAGGTGCAGCGACTTTCGGAATGTGGATTGACCGTGACCGAACGGGTGCCGCTCAGGGTTGGGGAAAACCGGCACAACCAGCACTATCTGGACACCAAAGCCAAAAAGTCCGGCCACCTGTTGTAACGTCGACCGGCTGCCGCCACGTCCCGATTGCCGGAGCCCGCGACTGTTTGCCAAACTGATCGCACCGCCCTGTAGGAGACCTGCGATGATTCCCACCCTGCGCGTCCTTATGAATATGGGCAGCCTGCAGCGGCTTGTCCCTTTCTGGTGCGTCGGGCTGGTCGTCCTGATCGCCTCGCCCAGTTGGTTGCTGGCCATCGCGATCGTCTGGGGTGTCGTGATGCAGTTCTTTGTCGAATACGTCATGCACCGCTTTTTGATGCACCGCGAACCGCCGACGGACCAGAGTCCGTTCAACCAGCTTTACCGCAGCCACATCGGCCATCACGAATTCCCGACCGACCCAGAGTTCTTCACCGGCGACGATCATTGGTATCCCGTTCGCTTCGGCACCTTGTCGTTCGCCCTGCATGTCCTGTGCCTTTGGCCGTTTCTGGGGCTGGCGGGGGCTGCGGGCTTTGCGGCGGTCGCGATCTTTTTCGGCTCTGTGACGGCCTTTGCCTTCTATGAATACTGTCACACGCTCGCGCATTTGAATATTCCCAAGGGCTGGTTCGGACGCCGCGTGACGCGCGACCACCTTGCCCATCATTACCAAGACCACCACGCCACCTATCATGTGAGCTTTGGCATGGGCTGGATCGACCGGCTGTTCGGCACGCCGCATGACGCCGGATTGGCGCGCGAACGCTATGACAGGAAAACGATTCTGTCGCTGGGCATGGATCCGACGGATCTGCGGCTGGTGACCGCCCGAAAAGCCTTTGGAAAACCCGCCATGCCCCATGGCCGTGGCGCACCATCGCGGCAATAGGCGGCGCTATGGTCTTTGGCACCGCTGACATGGTGGTCACTCCGACCGGACTGCGGTTCGCCGGTCGAAAATTTCCCTGCACGCTCGGCCGAGGCGGAGTCACAGCAGACAAGAGAGAGGGTGACATGGCCACCCCTGCCGGTGTCCACCGGATCATTGGCCTGCTTTACCGCCCCGACCGCATCCCGCGTCCAGCCGATTGGGCCGAGCCGATTCTGCACGGCGACCTTTGGTCCGACGACCCGCGCGATCAGGACTATAATAGTCATGTGCGCGCGCCCCACCGCTTTAGCCACGAATCCCTGCGCCGCGCCGACCCGATGTATGACCTTGTGATGGTGACGGATTGGAACATGATCCCGCCCACTCCCGGGCGGGGCTCTGCGATTTTTGTTCATCGTTGGCGCAACACGGGGCATCCGACCGCCGGCTGTGTTGCCCTGTCTGCGGACGATCTGCTGTGGATCGCCCGCCGTATCGGCTATGGCTCGCGCCTGATCGTTCCTCAGCCGTAGTCCCGCTCGCCAAAAATGGCCGAGCCGACACGGACATGGGTCGCCCCGAAGGCAATCGCCTTTTCGAAATCGCTGCTCATGCCCATCGACAGGCCGCTCAGCCCGTTTCGCGCCGCGATTTTCGCAAGCAAGGCAAAATGCATCGACGGTTCTTCGTCGACCGGAGGAATACACATGAGTCCCACAACCGGCAGGTCCAGCGCGCGGCAGTCCTGAATGAACGCATCGGACTCGGCTGGCAGCACTCCGGCCTTTTGAGGCTCTTCGCCGGTGTTCACCTGAATGAACAGATCGGGACACTGCCCAAGCTCTTGCGCAAGCCGCGCGATGGTGGTGGCAAGCTTTGGCCGGTCAAGCGTGTGGATGGACTGGGCCAATTGCATCGCCTGACGGGCCTTGTTGGTTTGAAGCGGCCCGATCAGATGCAAATCGATGTTTTCATACGACTCGCGAAAAGCCGGCCACTTGCCCGCGGCCTCTTGCACCTTGTTTTCCCCAAAGACGCGGTGACCGGCGCGCAGGACTTCTTCGACTCGGTCATCGGGCTGCACTTTGGAAACCGCGATCAGGGTTACGCTCCCTTCCGGCCGTTCTGCAGCCGATTCCGCCGCGCGGATACGTGCTTTGATGTCAACAAGACCCATTACCTGCACCTTCCAATCTGATTTCGAGACCGGAATATCCCCTTGAAAACATACTGTCATCCCGAAACCCGCCCAGCAGTGTGTGGCCCAGTTGCATCATTTCCGCCCGAGGTGCCTTTTTGGCGGCCAAATTGCTTGAGTGTCCGGTCGGTTCGGAGCAAACAACATCCCAATGCTAGTTCGCTGGCATATTATGGAATGCAAACACTGAGGGAATATCCATGAAAAGCATCCTTCTCGCATCGGTCGCAACTGTTGGCTTCGCCGGCGTTGCTGCTGCTGACGTCTCCTTCTCCGGCGAAGCTTCCGCTTCGTACAACAACTACGACGGCTTCTTCTACGGCGCCGAGCTGACCGCTGGCATGTCGCAGGCTCTGAACAACGGCCTGACCGCCGCTGTCGACATCACCGTTACCTGTGAATACGACAACGACTGTGACGTGAACTCGGGCGCGATCTCGATCACCGGCGAATCCGCTGGCATCACCATCGGCTACGGCATCGACAACGCTGCTGAAGCTGCTGGCCTCGACGGCATCCTGAACGACGACGACATGGACGGCGCATCGGGCTTCGGCACCTTTGGTTCCGCTTCCGTTTACCTGTCGTACGACGTCATGACCGAAGAAATCGTTGCTGCTGTTTCCGCTTCGCTCGGCATGGCCAACGTCATCGTCGGCTTCAACGACGCTGGTGACTACGATGCAGACATCTCCGCAACCCTGGGTTCGGCAGACGTTTCGTTCGGCTTCGACAGCAACAACGACTGGGATCTCTCGGTCTCCGCTCCCGTTGGCCCCGTCACCCTGTCCGCTTCGACCGACGAAAGCAGCAACTGGGAAATCGGTGCTGACTACGACAACGGCGCTGGCATCACCGCTGGTCTGACCTTCGACGCCGCCAACTACTGGGAAGTCACCGTCGGCTACGCCGCTGGTGCGATCGCAGTTGACGCGTCGCTCGACGCAGACAGCTATGTCACCCTGATCGCGTCCTACGACATGGGCAACGGTCTGTCGGTTCTCGCCGGTTACGCCGATGACGGCGCTGGCTGGGACGGTGCATACGTTGGTGCCGAATATGACCTCGGCGCAGGCGCATCGGTCACCGTTTCGTACGCAACCTCGAACATCTTCGAAGCCGAAGAGCTGGGTGCTGAGTACATCGACGGTGCAACCGTGGAAGTTTCGCTCGCGTTCTAATCGAACCAGAGCACTTCAAAGTCAGAGCGGTCCTTCGGGGCCGCTCTTTCTTTTTGGGCTATAGGCACGGCTAATGGCCGTTTTGACACCCGACTTTGCCCAAGAGGCTTGTTCGCCTCCCGCCCGTTGGGTACACATTTCCCATTGGTGGTCCAAAGTGGGCCGGATGCGGGGGAAGTGACTTGACGCGCCTTCAGAAAATCGTTCGTCCCATTATGATCGCGGCCGTGGCCGTTAGCCTGTCCGCCTGCGGTGGCAGCAGCCCTCTCGGTTCGCTTGGCTTTGGCGGCGGCGAACAATCCGCAACCCGTCAGGCGGCGCGCACGCGCGGCGCTGAAAACGTCGCCGTGAACCGCTACATTTGGGCCGCGACCATCGACGTGCTGAACTTTTTGCCGATCGAAAGCGTCGATCCCTTTACCGGCGTGATCGTGTTCGGCTACGGCACTCCGCCGGGCAGCGGTCGCAGCTATCGCGCGACGGTCCACATCACCGACCCCGCGCTGGATGCCCGTTCGCTGAACGTCGCACTGCAAACCCGCGGCGGAGGCGCCGTTGCATCGGAAACCCAGATCGCAGTCGAAGACGCCATCCTAGGCCGCGCCCGTCAGCTACGGATCGCTGACGGCGCCCTATAGTCACTGCCCGAAATCTGAATTATGACAGCGCCGGGCCCAAACTGCCCGGCGTTTCCATGTCGCGAAGGACGAATTTACGATGTCGCAATACTCTGCCTCCGAAATCGAAGCCAAGTGGCAGGCCGCCTGGGAAACCGCTGGAATTTTCCGCGCCAAGCGCAGCGCGGATAAGCCAAAGTACTATGTGCTAGAGATGTTCCCCTACCCGTCCGGCCGTATCCACATCGGCCATGTGCGCAACTATACGATGGGCGACGTGGTTGCGCGCTATAAGCTGGCCAAGGGCTTCAATGTGCTGCATCCGATGGGCTGGGACGCGTTCGGCATGCCCGCCGAAAACGCCGCGATGGCGTCGGGCGGACACCCCAAAGACTGGACCTATCAGAACATCGCCGACATGAAGGCGCAGATGAAGCCGATGGGCTGGTCGCTGGACTGGTCCCGTGAATTGGCGACCTGCGACCCCGAATATTACGGCCAACAGCAGGCCCTTTTCCTCGACATGCTGGATGCCGGACTCGTCTATCGCAAGAACGCAGTGGTCAATTGGGACCCCGTGGACATGACGGTTCTGGCCAACGAGCAGGTGATCGACGGCAAAGGCTGGCGGTCCGGCGCGGACGTCGAACGCCGCGAATTGACCCAGTGGTTCTTTAAGATCACCGACTTTTCCGAGGAACTGCTGACCGCAATCGACACGCTTGATGACTGGCCGTCCAAAGTAAAGCTGATGCAGGCCAACTGGATCGGCAAGTCCCGCGGGTTGCAGTTCAGCTTTGATATGGTCGAGCCGGCTGAAGGTTTCGACAAGGTCGAGGTCTACACCACCCGCCCCGACACCCTGATGGGCGCGTCGTTCGTCGGGATTTCGGCCGATCACCCGCTGGCCAAGGCCTTGGCCGCAAAGTCACCAGAAGTTGCCGAGTTCCGCGCACTCTGCGCCAAGGGCGGCACCACCGAAGAGGCTTTGGAAAAGGCCGAAAAGCTGGGCTTTGACACCGGATTGCGCGTGCGGCACCCGTTGAACCCTGATTGGGAACTGCCGGTCTGGATCGCGAACTTTATCCTGATGGATTACGGAACCGGCGCGATCTTTGCTTGTCCGGCGCACGATCAGCGCGATCTGGACTTCTGCCGCAAATACGATTTGCCCGTCGTCGACACGTTCTTCGCAACCGAAGACGATACGCCGGTGGCAAACACCGCTTTCGTCCCGCCGAAGACCGACAAGGTGCGCTGGGTTAACCACTTTGCCGGTCTGGATGTTGCGACAGGCGATGAAGCCATCAACGCCACCATCGATTTCGCCGAGTCGGCGGGATGGGGCAAAGGCGTCACCAAATTCCGCCTGCGCGACTGGGGCCTGAGCCGCCAGCGGTATTGGGGCTGTCCGATTCCCGTGGTCCATTGCGACGAATGCGGCGTGGTGCCCGAGGCCAAGAAGAACTTGCCCGTCCAACTGCCCGACGACGTCAGCTTTGACGTGCCCGGCAACCCGCTGGACCGCCACCCGACGTGGCGCGACTGTGCCTGCCCGTCCTGCGGAAAGCCGGCAAAGCGGGAAACGGACACGATGGACACCTTTGTCGATTCGTCGTGGTATTTTGCCCGTTTCACGGCTCCTCGGGCGACGACTCCGACCGTTGCCGAAGACGCGGAATACTGGATGAACGTCGACCAATACATTGGCGGCATTGAACACGCGATCCTTCACCTGCTGTATTCGCGGTTCTTTGCCCGCGCGATGCAGATCACGGGACATTTGCCGAAGAAGGCAATCGAGCCGTTCAATGCCTTGTTCACCCAAGGCATGGTGACCCACGCGATCTATCAGACCCATGATGCCGATGGCCGCGCTGTTTACCACTTCCCCGAAGAGGTCGAAGACGGTGTGCTGAAGGCGACGGGCGAAACGGTCGAGGTCATCCCCTCGGCCAAGATGTCAAAGTCAAAACGCAACGTGGTCGATCCGGTGAGCATCATCGCAAGCTACGGCGCTGACACTGCGCGGTGGTTCGTGTTGTCGGACAGCCCGCCCGAGCGTGACGTAGAATGGACGGCAAGCGGGGCCGAAGCGACGTCGCGGCACATCGCGCGGGTCTATCGCATCGTGGCGGATATTGCCGCGATGGAGAATGCGACCGGCACGGGCGACGACGACCTTCTGCGCGCGACCCACAAGACCATCGATGAGGTTTCAAAGGGACTCGAATCCTTTGGATTCAACGCAGCGATTGCAAAGCTCTACGGCTTTACCAACACGCTTCATAAATCCAGCGCAGGTGGCGACGCAAAACGGTTCGCGGCGGCGGCTCTTGTGCAAATGATGGCGCCCTTCACGCCGCACGTGTCAGAGGAACTGTGGTCGCTGCTGGGCAAGGACGGGTTGGTTTCGATAGCCGCTTGGCCCGAAGCCGATCCCGCGATGCTGGTTGACGACACCGTAACTTTGCCGATCCAGGTGAACGGCAAGCGGCGCGGAGAAATCGTCGTGCCAAAGGATATGCCGAAGGAAGAGGTTGAAAAGGCGGTGCTGGCGGATCAGGCTGTGATCAGGGCTCTCGACGGAGCGGCCCCGAAAAAGATCATCGTCGTACCGGGCCGGATTGTGAACCTTGTCATCTAACGCTGGAACCGCATTCAACCGTCGCGCTGCCCTCTTGGGGCTGCTTGCTTTGGCTGGATGCGGTTTCACGCCGCTCTATCAATCCGGAACCGCGGCTTTTGGTTACCAGAACCATGTTGCGTTCGACGTGGCCAGCGATCGGGACGGCTACATCCTGCGCGAAGAACTGCAATCCCGGTTCGGGCGAACGACCGACGCGCGATACACTCTGTCCGTCCGGTTGACCGTGACCGACGGGCTTGCGGCGGTGGCGGCGGATACGACAATTGCACGCAGGAACATCGAAATCGCGGCCGACTATAGCCTGACCGACCTATCTGGAGCCGTAGTAAAGGACGGTACCGTTTCGTCGTTCGGCGGCTATTCCAACAGCGGAACCACGGTCGCGACACGCGCGGCCGAATCGGATGCTCGTGCCCGAATTCTGGGCAGCATCGCGGACCTGATCCTTGCTGACATCAATGGAGCCACCCTGAGGGCGGACCAATGAAGCTTTCCGCGCGGGACGCGGCGGCCTACTTCAAAAAGCCGGCGACCGACAAGGCAGGGCTGCTGATTTTTGGTGCGGATGCGATGCGCGTTTCGGCGCGGCGACAGCAAGTGATCCTTGCGACCGTCGGGCCCGAGGCAGAAGCAGAGATGCGGCTGGCCAGAATGTCCGGCGCCGACTTGCGCAAAGACGCCACGCTTGTCCTTGATGCGATCAAGGCGCAAGGGTTCTTTCCCGGGCCGCGGGTCGTCTTCGTCGAGGACGCGACCGACGGGCTGGCCGGGACTCTTGGTCAGGCGCTGAAAGAGTGGCGCGCGGGCGATGCCCAGATCATCGTAACTGCTGGATCATTGACGGCAAAATCCGCGCTCAGGAAAGTTTTTGAAGGCGCGCCCAACGCTTTTTCCGTCGGGATCTACGACGACCCACCGTCGCGTAACGAAGTCGAAGAGGCTCTGTCCAAGGCCGGTTTGAACGCCGGCACGTCCGACGTTTTCGATGCGATCCTGTCGCTCTCTCGGACGCTGGATCCCGGTGATTTTCGTCAAACCATCGAAAAGCTGGGGCTATACAAATATCAGGACCCCCAACCGCTGACGGTGGAAGAGGTGCTCTTGTCCACGCCCGGGTCATGGGAAGCGGCGCAGGACGACTTGATGAATACCGTGGCCGATGGCCGCGACGACCAGATAGCGCCCCTGTTGGGCCGCCTCTATGCGCAGGGCGTGACACCTGTCGGCCTGTGTATCGCGGCGACCCGGCATTTCCGGACCCTTTTTTCGATCACTTCGGATCCGGGTGGCGCAGGGTCCGGCGTGGCGCGGTTGCGTCCTCCGGTATTTGGGCCACGTCGGGACGCGCTGATGCGTCAGGCATCTTCTTGGAGCCGCGACCGGCTGGAAGACGCCCTGACCACGCTCACCGATACCGATCTTCAGCTCCGGTCGACTACGAAAGCTCCGGCGGCTGCATTGGTCGAACGCGCGTTGATCCGCATTGCTTGGATGCGGCGTTTGCGCTGAGCGCCGAAGACGCGGCCAAGGGTGAGCGCCAACACGCCAAGGCGCGCGGTCCATGTCAGCGACTCGAGCATTTCGGCATCGGTCTGGGCAAGCCATTCCGGTGTGGACATGTCGATCCCTCGGACCTGACTCAGTCCGGTTAGTCCGGGCGTGGCCGATAGCACCCGCCGCGCTCTCCGAGCCGCAATAACGTCAGTTTGCGTGGGCAGGCAGGGTCTGGGTCCGACAAAGACCATTTCGCCGCGCAGGATATTCAAGAGTTGCGGCAGTTCATCCAGCCCGCTTCGACGTAAAAAGCGACCAAGTGCGGTCGGGGACGGAGCCGGCAGCAGATGACTTGGCCAATCGCCAATTCCGACCGGTAACGACCGGAATTTCACCAGAACGAAGCGGGTTCCATCCGCCCCCACCCGCACTTGTCGAAACATCACGGGCCCATGACGCTCTAGCCAGATTGACAGCGCGATCAGCGCCATCGGCACGCCAAGGACCACAATCAGGATCGCCGCGACCAAGCGAGACGCAGGATGGCCCAGTCGTCCTTGCCGTTGAAATTTTCGAAAGAGCTGTTCCACGCCTGCCCCCAAATCTTGACTGATCTGCAGTCTAGGCACGGGGTCATTTCAGTGAGGTTAACATCGCCCAGCGTTGCTTGGCGCGGCACTTTCCGCTTTTGGCGGCGGCGCACGCACGTGCCTAAGGCGAGTCGCGTCCGCCCGATCAAACGAGGAACGGCGCATAAATTGGACAAGGGGCCCGATTCCACACCGAGCCCCCGTCCTAGTTCGATAATCAGCTGGGTCGCGTATCGCTCGATGCGGCGAAGATCAGCGCTGCGATGATCAACAGCGGGATCAGATAGCCCAGTCCGCTACCGGTCGGGACCGGCTCGACGACGACGGGCGTCTCGATCATGACGGGCTCAAGGCCACCGGCAACCGCAGCAGCAGCCGAAGAAAGAACGGCGGCGGCGGCAAAATACACTTTTTTCATTTTGTCTCCCATTTGGTCAATATCAGCCCCTTGGCGGTGGGCATGTGGACAAGTTTATTGAGTTTTTCCAAACATGTCTCAACTTTTTGCAGCGCATTACACTGGAGACCGGTCAGGATTCCCCGCCCAACGAC
>JALQXR010000451.1 GCA_023263105.1 Marivivens sp.
GCCATGTAGTCACAGAGGTGCTTCAGGTCTTTGAGCTCTTCCTTGGTCATCACTTTGACATGGGCGTTGTACGACGAGGACCAGCCCCCAACCTTCTGGAACTCATCTATGTACTGCTGCACCTCGTCGGTGAGAAGACCTCGGGTCAGCATGGGCAGCCAGTGCACGAGGTGACTCAGCAGTAGCTGCAGACTCGCGCTTGAATACTCGTCGGCTGCTGGGGCCTTCTTCTTGCTGCTCTTGGTCTTCGGTGTTTCCACTGACTCCGCATCAAGTGCTTGTCCTGTCGTCACGAGTGCATTGTCCATGATCTGCCGAAAGAGGTGCCGGCTGTCGTCCGCGATCGCTTTGGCTTTCTTCCTTGGCATCCTGAGTAGTGTGTGTGTGTGTGTGTGTGTGTGTGTGTGTGTGTGTGTGTGTGTGCGTCTGCTTTCCGCGCCAATTATGTTAAAATATAGTGTAAAGCTGCTTTTCGCACCATACATAGACGTCTTTCACGAGGTACGTGATATACCCTAACAGGTTCTGTTAGGGTATATCACGTACCTCGTGAAAGACGCTCACCGCCAATCTAAAGTGTGCTTTAACTATATCACCGCTTATTTTAAGCATGTCACGCCCGCCTTTAACTATGTCACTCCCCTTTTTAAGTATGTCACAGTCGTCTTTGACTACGTCACGTCCCTTTTTAATGCAGTCATAGTATAACCTAT
>JALQXR010000452.1 GCA_023263105.1 Marivivens sp.
CGGTTATTACGCATCACACAGTACTATCGTGTTAATTCGAATATTTTATATCAATTTTCCTACCGTATCTACCGTATCTACCGTATCTACCGTATCTACCGTAAATAAATAAAATAAATAAAATGATAATAATATTTAATACTTTTGTGAAAGATAATATAGAAACATTAGCATAATATATTTATAATAAGTAGATTATATAAACATAATATATAGTATATAAATGGGTGGAGGAAAAAAACGTAAATCTCTTAATAATTCAGAACAAAATGGTTCATTATCTATAAAACAACCATTGAGTGGGGACGAAAGTGATTACGGAGTATTATCAGATCCAGATGAGAATGTGTCTATCCCTATAATGTCGAATGCATCAGAGCAGTCACCAGCACCAGCACCAGCACCAGCACCAGTAGAATCTGTTACCATAGATAATGTTATTGAATGCGACAATGTGATAATACAAACGTCATCGTCGAAAGAAACAAAAGAAACAAAAGAAACAGTTGATCCAGTAATACTACAAACACTACAAAAAGAAGAAGAAGAAGATGATACTCATTGCGCCGGAGTAGGTCAACCACAGTTATACGACAAATCTCTCGACCTCCTGAAAATAAAGCTAGAAAAATCTATAGAATCCAACAAATTATCACACACCACATTTTTATGGTTTATTGTTACTGTGATGGAAATAGACAATGAATT
>JALQXR010000453.1 GCA_023263105.1 Marivivens sp.
AACGGGTAGCAGGAACCAGCGTCGGCAAAGCAGGCATGATCAAATCACCTTCGCACGCATCAGATCGTTGGAGTTGATCGCGCCAACCAACCGGCCTGTGTCGTCCACAACCAGCAAGCTGGTAACTGCGTGGGTTTCCATCAGGTCAGCGGCTTCTGCCGCGAGCGCTTGCTGGTTAATGGTCCGGGGGCTAGGGCGCATGATGTCTTGCGCAATCGCGACACGCAGGTCACCGCCTTGCGCAATCAAACGCCGCAAATCACCATCGGTAAAAATCCCAATCGGTATGCCATTGGCGTCTGTAATCGCGGTCGCTCCCAACCCTTTGTCGCCCATTTCTTGCATCATTTCTAGGCCTGTTACGGTGGGCTTCACCGCCGGGACGTGGGGTTCTCGACGCATGATGTCGCGCACATGCGTGAGCAATTTACGTCCCAACGCCCCCCCGGGATGTGAGCGGGCGAAGTCTGCCGGTTTGAAACCGCGCGCATCCAACAGTGCTATCGCCAAGGCATCGCCCAAGGCCATTTGCGCAGTCGTGCTGGCTGTGGGCGCCAAATTTAAGGGGCACGCCTCTTTATCCACTTGGCTGTTGATAACGTGATCCGCATGACGCGCCAAGGACGAGTCCGCACGGCCAGTGAGTGCGATCAAAGGAATGCCCATGCGCTTAATCACCGGCAAGATAGCGTTGAACT
>JALQXR010000454.1 GCA_023263105.1 Marivivens sp.
GAAGCAGCGAGCTACGCCACCATCGACGTATGGCTTGGATAATTGGATAATTAGACGGGGGGGGGTAAATACTTTGGGCACGGAGGGGATAGTAGAGGGGGGGGAAGCGGTAGGTTCTGAAGAGAGTGTTCGACCGAGATGGTCGAGTGGGGGGGGGTCCAAGCGGAAGCGTGGTGAGTCCGACGATGTAGCCCACATTTCTAGATGCACTCGTCGAGATAGATTCGAAGGGAATTCAGACAGGGCGGAAACTGGTAGGGAGTCTAGAGGTGACGGTGACCCGAGGAGAGTGGTAGATGATGGGGGGTGAGTTGATGGTCCCAAATATTAAGTATGTAGTCCTTTATAGACCCATTAAAAAACACCTGTCTCTCTCCTCAAGTGCCCTGCGCTCTTTCCAGTACCCAGGTTCGAGGTCACTGGTCCTGCAGAGCTCGAGGACCACCACCCGCCCCCCTTCACGGTCTATGAAGAACGCGTCCGGTACCTGCCGTGACGCCAAGTAAAAGGGCTGTTTCCACGACTCAAGAATAGGGCATTCCGTGAGTCCCGGGAATTCTTCCATGAGTTCCGGGAAGAGTGTTCCCGACGGCGCACACCAGTGCTGCTCAAACGTGCCGTCAAGGACCCGGAGTGCGTCTCTGACATTGGCGAGAACAGTATCGTGTCCCGCCGTGATCGCATCGTGGAGGT
>JALQXR010000455.1 GCA_023263105.1 Marivivens sp.
TGGTCGAGAAAGAGTTCTTGGCTTTCGGCCATAAATTCGGGCATCGCCTCGGCATCGCCTCGAAGGAATACGCGGACAGCGAGCGATCCCCGATTTTCATGCAATTCTTAGACTGCATTTGGCAGGTCGTGCAGCAGTATCCGTGCAGCTTTGACTTTAACCAGAAATATCTAGAGTACTTGGCCCACCATCTGCACTCCAACAAGTTCGGGACGTTCCTTCACAACAGCGAGCGCGAGCGCGCTGCGGACGCGGTCAAGAGCCGGACCATGGTGACGCGCGCGCGCACACACACACACACAAACACGCACACACACACACGCAGTCCATATGGGTCTCGGCCAACAAGGATCCTGACTTTCACAACAAGCTGTACCTCGAGAATCCCGACCGGCTGCTCGTTACGTGCCAGCTGCAAGCGGTGCAGATCTGGCCCTGGTACATGCGCTTCTCGTCCAAGAAGAAGGCCCCGCGCGTCAGCATCGAGGAGCGCACGAGCCAGCTGCTCTGGCGCGAACGAAGTCGGGCGCAGGCCCAGGTCGCCTGGTTGAATGACAAGCTTGCCGATCTCCAGGCACAACACCAGGCGCGCAGCTCGCGGTTGTCTTCCGAGAGTGCCGAGGTCAAGTCGCTGAGCACCGCCCTGTCACGGGTCACGGTCGACGGGGAGGGAGAAGACAGCGACGCCCTC
>JALQXR010000456.1 GCA_023263105.1 Marivivens sp.
AGAGGGGGCGTGAGGTCTGGTGGGGAAGGGCGCAATGATCGATCGGACCTGGGCACGATATTTTTGACGGCTGTGCACGGCCCGCGGCTGCTGGGCGAAGGTATACCCCCCCGTTGCGGCGGCCATGCTGACGGGCGGGGGAAAGAACCCAACTCCAGGCTGCGAGGTGCGGGTGTGTGTGGGTGTGGGTAGGGAGGGGCGTATTACAGTACCTTAGTGCCTGTTTTTTTTGTTGTGCAGCATTAAGGATGCTATGATGATGCTATAAAATGCTTTGGTCAGGAGGCGTTTGCTTTGGCAGCATGTGCTTTGGATGACTCCTGCATGTGTGGGTTGAAGTTACGTGAACTAGCCAAGCACCACCACCACCACCACCACCACCACCATCACCAGCGCACACGACCGGGAACACACACACTTACGGCCACTCACACACGCGCTGCAGACACCGGTCCGGTTGCCAGGATGAAGCGCCGGGCGTCCCAGGCGGACCTCGCGGAGCTGTGGTCCTCGACCTTCATGGATAGAAAGACGACGCCCTACGCCCAGAAGCTCGTGGCCATCCTCCGGAACGAGAAGAGCGGTATCGACGCGTCCAAGTTCAGAAAGATCCTCGGCTACGCCGTCCAGGAGGCGAGGTCGTTCCTCCTCCTCTCCCTCCTCTTTGTTTTGCTTGTGTGGTGTTTACTG
>JALQXR010000457.1 GCA_023263105.1 Marivivens sp.
CCTCCTCCTCACAGTCGAAAATGGCCATGACGAAAGACCACGCGCATGGCCTGACTTTCGGCGCGCACAAGTACACTGCCTCACGCACCACGCACTGCCGACACAGTTACTCGAGCCCTCGTAACCCTGGGCGCGGTAGTCGTAGTATGTCCCGTGATGCTTGGCAGGACCGACAAATGCGCGAAGTGTAGCACCTCGATCCCAAAGGTGCACACACGCGCGCACGCACATACATGCACACACACACATACATACACTGGCGTCACCCCCCTCAGGGGGGAGAGGGGTGGGGCTGTGACAAGTGCGAATACGACTTGTGCGACAGTTGCTTCCGGACCAACCTAAAGGCATGCCACACACACACACACACACACACATGCACACCCTCGTTCCACAGGGCAGCATCGAGGACACGCTGGACCTGGTCTGCAAAGACGAGAAGGAGTTCCAGGTGTGCCATGCGCCATGCTGTGCCATGCTGGGCGCGGCGAAATACACACACACGCACACTTCTCCAGGCTTGGACGTCGGTCTTGAGTGTGCTCCACGAGAAGAAGCTCAGCGCCGGCGACATGGCTGAACTCCGGGGGGTACGCGTCGTAAGTGTGAGAGTTCGTGTGGCATTACGTAGCACGTGACAGCTTTGTTATAGCATGTTTTCCCCGCGCACAGAAGCTCAAGGATTACC
>JALQXR010000458.1 GCA_023263105.1 Marivivens sp.
TTATTATCAGAAATAAATGAACATCTTGGTTCTAATTATAAAAATATTTTTGCTGATTTGTGGTGCGACACACTAGGATATGAATCTGGCATACATCTAGATAATGAACAAATTGTTGTATCTATGCAATGCTATCTCGGAGAAGCATCTAGTCTAGGTACTTGTTTTTATACCAAAGTTTCAGAAGATAATTTTCAAATTAGAAAAGAATTTAATTTTATTGAAAATACCGGCTACTTAATGATTAACAATGATAATCAATGGCATGGTATGACAAAAGATATACCTGACGGAAAAAATAGACTAAGCGTATATTTTCGTATTACATAACTAATGGCCCGTTCGTCTATCGGTTAGGACGCCAGGTTTTCAACCTGGAAAGAGGGGTTCGATTCCCCTACGGGCTGCCAAGGTGCTGTAACTCAGTTGGTCAGAGTGCTTGGCTCATAACTAAGAAGTCGGTGGTTCAAATCCACCCAGCACCACCAAATTGAATAAGTTTAAGAATGATGTTGGTCCGTGTCACTACCTCTAGTGTCACTACTATGTTAAAAACTCTATGCGATACCCTACGGGGCATCATGAGTAGAGGGTCGTACACGCAGGTTCCACTCTGTGTAGGCTAACGGACTGCCAATATATTTTGTAGGTGTGATGTCAACGGTAGCATGACGGTCTCCAAAAC
>JALQXR010000459.1 GCA_023263105.1 Marivivens sp.
CTGTCGGTCTCTCTCTCTGTCTGTCTGTCTGTCTGCGTGTGTGTCTGCGTGTCTGTCTAACTGTGTCTGTGTATGTGTGTGTGTGCGTGCGTATCTTTGTGCGTGTTTGTGTGAATGTGTGTGTTAGATGCGTGTCTAATTGTGTGAGCGGTGTCTCTGTCTTTCTGTGTGTGTGTGTGTATGTGTCTCTGGCTCTGTCTCTGTGTGTGTTTGTGTGTGTGCGTGTGTGTGCGTGTGTGTTTGCGTCTCTGCGTCTCCGTCTCTCTGCGTCTCTACGTCTCTGTGCCTCTGTGTCTGTGTGCGTCAATGTCTGTGTGCCTGTGTGTCACTATGCCATTGCGTATCTCTGTTTGTGTGTGTGTTTGTTTGTTTGTTTGTTTGTGTGTGTGTGTGTGTGTCAGTGCGTCTCTGGTAGTCTCTGCGTGCTCACGTATGTGTGTCTGTGTGTCGTTGTGCCTTTTAGTCGCTATGTGTGTCTCTGTGTGTCTCTGTGTGTATGTCTGTATGTCTCGATGTACTGGTCGGTCCGTCAGTGGGGCGGTCGTTCTGCCTGTCAGTCTGGCTGTCTGTTTTCCGTCTGTCCGTGATATTGTATGCGTGGAAGCTTGCCTGCGTGTGTGTATGGTTTTTCTGAATGTATGTTGTGTCTGTGCAGTATGTGTCCGTGCTCGTGTCTATGTCCATG
>JALQXR010000460.1 GCA_023263105.1 Marivivens sp.
AAACCGTGGTGTGCGAGACGCCGCTCAACGCGGGCGGCTCACTCCACGTCTTCACCGCCCACGTCGGCCGCCCACACTCGGAGCAGGCCGCGTCGGGCGTCGACAAATACAACCTCCCCGTCACGCCCGTCATCAAGGCCGTCCGGGGCTGCAACGGTACCGAGGCTCTGGCGGGGGGGCTCACGCGCGCCGTCGAGTGCCCCACCGAAGGTACGAATGGGGGACGGGCGGTGTGTGCGCGTGTGGTGGGAGGGGGAGATGTGTGCGTGCCTGTGTGCGTGAGTTTGTGTTTGTGTGTGTGTGTGTGTGTGTGTGTGTGTGTGTGTTTCGGTGAATCGTTTGCCCCTCATGCCTTCGCCACCGTCACCACCGTCACCTTGCTCACCACCACCTTTTGCTGGCCGCCAGGCGGGGTGGAGATCTTGCTGGAGGGATCCGACCTGCTGGAGCCGCTCACCGTGTACATTGACATGCGCCGGTGCCCGGTCGACGCGGGGAAGTCCAACGAGACCCACGCCTACTGCACCTTGCCGAGGGGCGCCGGGGCCGAGGTGCCGATCCTGGCCTTCGCCTCGAATCTCTACAAGGCCTCCGAGGTGACGGCGCTGCTCAGCTACGCGCTGCCCATGGTCGACGCCCTAGACTGCAGCGCGTGCGAGGCAGACAACCCGCTGCACCTCAAGT
>JALQXR010000045.1 GCA_023263105.1 Marivivens sp.
GGCGATCCAACCCCGTCGCCGTCGGACATCCAGATGACTGCCCAGATCGATCAGGCGGCAAAGGCATTGGGCATAACGGTCCACGACCATTTGATTATCGGGCGGTCACGCGAACTCAGCTTTCGCAGCGAAGGGTTACTCTGACACCCAAAGCTCGACCCGGCGGTTGATCTGACGCCCCCATTCGGTGTCGTCGCAGCCCATTGGCAGAGCCTCGCCAAAGGATTCGACATCCAGCAGTACGCCTTCGGGTAAATCGGTGCGGAGGTCCGCCAGAATTGCGTCACGGACCGCCTCTGCCCGTGCGCGCGACAGGTCGCGGTTGGCCGAGGTCGACCCTTCGGCATCGCTGAATCCCACCAGCGTCAACTGTCTGCCGTCGTAACGTCCGGACCGGATCGCGGCGGAAACGCTGTAAAGATGGCTCTGCGACGGGGCGTCCAGATTGGATGATCCCGGTTCGAAGCGAAACGTCGACGACAGACGGCTGCGCGCGGTTGCGAAGCGTACCAATCGCTGCAGTTCGGCCAAGCCGACGTCGTCTCCGGCCAGCGCAATGGCGGCCGCAAATCTTTCGCCCTGTAGCTCTAGTGGAACGGGCACGCCCCCCAGATCGACCAATCCGGCGCGGCGGATGACCAGTTGGGCTTCGGCGGTATTGAGCCAAGCAAGAAAATCCAACCCATGAGCCGGCAACCGTCTTGGGGCGATGTAGTAGTACAGCGGAAACGTCAGCGGGTAATCCTCTGCCTTGACCGAATGGATGCGCGGGATCAGACGCACGCCGCACTGCTCTGCCAGCAACAGCGATCGGGTATTGCCCAGCGCCCCGATCGGCAGGACCGTGATCGCCGCGGGATTCGCGCTCACCGCTTCTGCCACCGCAGTCTGGGTCGGGTATGTTCTGATCCCGTCGCTCAGGCGCCGCCCCGTGGGTCCCAGCACTAGGGCTGCCAGTTCTTCGGAATAGGCGCCGTCCTGCGCGCCCAGGATCACTTCGATCGCGCCGGGGGCCAACCCCATCTCGGACCAGTCCGAGACCTCGCCCGACAGGATTCCGGCTAGGTCCTGCACAGAGATGGACCGCAATTCGTGCCCTGCGGTAACTGCGGCGGTGAGGGCATCTAGCGCGATGATGCGCAGGCGGCCCGCTGTTTCGTCCGGCCTTGCTCGGCGTTGGCTAAGGGCGATATCGGCGGTGCCGGCGGCAAGGTCCGCAAAGCCGTCCGTGCTGTCCGAGACCGAAAATTCGAACAAAACTCCCGCGCCCGAATTCGGCGTCAGCAGGTAGCTGAATTCACCGTCCGCCGTGTCCGTGCGCTCTGCCACAAAGCCCTTGGATCGGGCATAGCCTTCGACCAAGGCAGGGTAGAGATATCCGGTCAGACGAGCGGCCCCCGAAAAGCGCAGCGTCGGGACAAAGTCGGTGATCCGCGAACAGTCCGCCCCGTCGCAGGTCATCCCGCGCACGTCGACCGTAATCGGACCATACTCGGTGCCAAGTGACAGGTAGGTGCCATCGAACGCGACTATTTCGCCAGTCAGGCTCAGCCCACCGCTTTCGGTCTGCACGGTCACGGGATTTGCAGTTGCGGAAGAGACCGCACCGACAGCGATGGCTGCGGCAATCGCAGCACATCTGCGCAAGTAGGACACTGGGCGGCCTTCCGATTAGATCAGTTGGCGGCGAGTTTCAGGTCCTCGAACATGTTTTTCAACACAAGAAAATCGCCAACCCCGTCGCAGCTGGGCATTTGCATCGTCAGATCGGTCGCCAAGGCCGGAGCGTCGCGCCGCAACTGAAGGCTTTGGGCGATCACGTCCTTGCCACAGTTCTCAGAGGTGATCTCTGCTTCGACGGTGATCAACACTTCGCCGTCCCGATGAGAGGCCCCGCTGGGAAAGGTATAGACGTCCGCAACAAAGGGGCGCAGGGGCGCAACATCGCCCAGCCGGATCAGGAAACCTCCGTCCGGACCAGAGCGCGGCGCGCCGTACCAGACGTGGCCTTCGGACCCGTAATCGGCGCCGAATTCGCGGGCGTGAATTTGCAGGCCCTGATCGCCTTGCCACATCAGCACAGCGCGGTCGTAATCGCCGAAATCGGGGACCTCGACGGTCGTCAGTGCCGACTGGCCGGATGCGAACTCTGCCATGACGACCGCAACCGGCGCGAGCGCGGGAAGGAAGATCTGGGCAGAGCCATCGGCCTCTGTGACCGCGCTAAACATCATGCCCTGATGGTGAACGATGAACTGGGTCGACGGCGCGCAGGGCGCAGTAATTGCCACGGCAACCATGGCTTGCGGTCCGGCGGCGGCGGCCATGCCGATGTCGCACCCTGCGACAGAGTCGCTTTGGGCAAGGATAACGTCACCAGCCGCATCATCCAGCCCAACCGACGCCAGCCCGATCGGTGCGGTCTGGGTTTCGGGCCGGTTCATCAAGGTGGGCATGGCGAGGACGGGCATAGCGGCCAGATCCACGACCGGAGCAGCCATGATCGGGCCGTTCGCAGGGTCGTTCATGTCGATTTGCGGAGCGACCACCTGAACGACAGGCGTAGGCGCCGTTGTGGGCAAGGCATTGCCGCTAAGCCGCGCGGCAAGAACTTCGCCGTTCTGCATGACGAATCCGATGGCCAATGCAGTCGCAAAGGTTCCAGTGACCGTCAGAGATTTTCTAAAGCGGGACATAGCCATACCCAACACGCAGATTCATTCGTGCTTTATATGGACCCCAAAGGTGTCTGCTGGTGGACGCCCTTGGGGTGCTTTCTAGGCCTTATTGTGGCGGCGTCAGGCAAGCCGCCCGTGGCAATGTTTGAATTTCTTGCCCGATCCGCAGGGGCAAGCGTCGTTCCGTCCGGGGTTGCCCCAAGTGGAGGGATCATTTTCAACAAACCCGTCGGCAGCGGCTGGTGCAGCGCCTGCGGCAGCCACAGCCGCGGGTGCTCCGGCGGCAGGGGTCGCACCGGCGGGTGCGGCGGCAGGGGTCGCGGCGGCGGTCTGAAGACGTCGCTGTTGATCCATGACCTGCTGCATCAGCGCGCGCTGCTCTTCGTCGGTCATCGGGCGGATCTGGGCGAGCTTCTTGCTGACCTCGGACCGCAGACCATCCAGAAGGCCCTCGAACAGTTGGAACGACTCTGTCTTGTATTCGTTCAGGGGATCGCGCTGGGCGTATCCGCGGAAACCGACAACCGACCGCAGATGTTCCAGCGTCAGCAGGTGTTCCCGCCACTTCGCATCGATCGTCTGCAGCAGGATCTGCTTTTCGATCGACCGCATCGTTTCGGCCCCGAAAGTTTCGGTCTTTTCGGTCATCGACGTATCGGCTGCATCGCACAGTCGTTCGCGCAGGTCTTCCTGATCGACACCTTCTTCGGCGGCCCAATCACCGACAGGAACATCCATTGACAGCTGTTCACGCAGGGCGACCTTTAGGCCATCGGTGTCCCACTGGTCGGCATAGCTGCGCGCGGGCAGATATTGGTCAACCAGATCTTCGATCACCTGGTGGCGCATGTCCTGTACGATTTCGGACAGGTCCTTTGCTTCCATGATTTCGCGGCGCTGGCCAAAGATGACCTTACGCTGATCGTTCATCACGTCGTCGAATTTCAGCAATTGCTTGCGGATGTCAAAGTTACGGCCTTCGACCTTTGCCTGAGCGCGCTCCAGCGACTTGTTGACCCAAGGGTGAACGATCGCTTCGCCTTCTTTCATCCCGAGAGACGAAAGCACCTTGTCCAGACGCTCGGACCCGAAAATCCGCATCAGGTCGTCTTCGAGGCTGAGGAAGAACACGGATCGACCCGGATCGCCCTGACGGCCCGAACGACCGCGCAACTGGTTGTCGATGCGGCGGCTTTCGTGCCGTTCGGTGCCCAGAACAAACAGACCTCCGGCGGCTTTGACGGCCTCTTCCTGATCCTTGTGTTCGGATTCGAGCCGGTCACGGACGGAGTCGGGGTGGGTGTCAGGCTCGGCGGCGATGGCCTGCATGATTTTGAATTCGATGTTACCGCCCAGTTTGATGTCGGTCCCGCGGCCAGCCATGTTGGTGGCGATCGTCACCGCGTTCAGCTTGCCGGCGTCGGCAACGATCTGGGCTTCCTGTTCGTGCTGGCGGGCGTTCAGCACGTTGTGCTTGATGCCTGCGTCGGTCAGCAGCTTTGACAGGAATTCCGACTTTTCGATCGACGTGGTGCCCACGAGGATCGGCTGACCCTTTTCGTTGGCTGTCTTGATCTCTTTGACGATGCCTTCGAATTTCTCGCGCTCGGTGCGGTAGACCTGATCGTGTTCGTCTTTCCGCGCGATTTCGCGGTTGGTCGGAACTTCGACCACGCCAAGCCCGTATATCGACTGGAATTCCTCGGCCTCGGTGGCGGCGGTGCCGGTCATGCCGCCCAGCTTGTTATAGAGACGGAAATAGTTCTGGAACGTCACGCTGGCGAGAGTCACGTTTTCGGGCTGGATGTCGCAGCCTTCCTTCGCCTCGATCGCCTGGTGGAGCCCGTCGGACAGGCGGCGGCCGGCCATCATGCGGCCGGTGAATTCGTCGATCAGGACAACCTGCCCGTCGCGAACGATGTATTCCTTGTCCTTCTGGAACATCTTATGGGCGCGCAGACCTTGGTTCACGTGGTGGACGATGGTCGTGCTTTCGGGATCATACAGGGACTGGTCGGCGGGCAGCAGACCCGCCTGCAAAAGCCGCTCTTCGAGGAATTCGTTACCTTCGTCGGTGAAGGTCACGTTGCGGGTCTTTTCGTCCAGACTGTAATGTTCGTCCTTGAGTTCGGGGATCAGCTTATCGATCGACCGGTACAGGTCGGACCGGTCCTGCGCGGGGCCGGAAATGATGAGCGGAGTCCGCGCTTCGTCGATCAGGATCGAGTCAACTTCGTCCACGACCGCGAAATTGTGGCCGCGCTGGCTCATCTGGGCCAGTTCGGACTTCATGTTGTCGCGAAGATAATCGAAACCCAGCTCGTTGTTGGTCGCATAGGTGATGTCGCAGGCGTAGGCGTCTTTCTTTTCCGACTCGGGCTGCTGCGGATAGACAACGCCCGTCGTCATGCCCAGCGCGGCAAAGACCTTGCCCATCCATTGGGCGTCCCGCTTTGCCAGATAGTCGTTGACGGTGACGACGTGGACGCCTTTGCCCGTCAGCGCGTTCAGATACGCAGGGAGCGTCGCGACCAGCGTCTTGCCTTCGCCCGTTTTCATTTCCGCGATATTGCCCTGATGCAGGAAAATCCCGCCCATCAGCTGCACATCGAACGCACGCAACCCCAGCGCGCGGCGCGCGGCTTCGCGGCAATTGGCGAATGCCTCGGGCAGTAGCGCGTCCAGACTTTCGCCATTCTTCGCCCGCTCGGACAGTTCGGACGACTTTTGCTTCAGGCCCTCATCGCTCAGCGCCTCAAACTCGGGCTCTAGCGCGTTGATCTTAGCGACCAGGGGAAGGACTGATTTGATCTTGCGGTCGTTGGCCGAGCCAAAGACCTTACGCGCGATGGTTCCGATGCCCAACATAATCTCTCCGGAGCACCGGCGGAGCGGCGCCATAATGACAAATGAAGAGGAGGTCGCTTGTAGGCCCCGAGCCTGCGGCCTAAACAGGGGACAAGGTGGCCCCCTCGGAGCCTTGCAAGGGATGTAAGGGCCCCACAGAAGAGTGTCAACGCCACGCCGGACAAGCAGTGCGGCCAACACCAACAGGGATTATACTATGCGCCAGTTTTCACACATTCTTGTAGCAGGGGCCTTTGCCCTTTCGGCCGGTATTGCAGCGGCCCAGGACGTCGGACCCGAGACAGTCGTCGCGACGGTCGACGGTTCGGAAATCACCCTTGGCCAGATGGTCATGACCCGCGCCCAACTGCCCGAGCAATACCAGTCGCTGCCCGACGAAGTGCTGTGGCAAGGCATCCTTGACCAGCTGGTTCAGCAGCAACTTTTGGCTGCGAACGGCGGCTCGGAAACCCTGCGGGTCCGGATCGCGCTGGAAAACGAACGCCGTGCCCTTTTGGCTGGCGAAGCGATCGAGGCACTGACCGCAGCGGCCGTGACCGAAGAAGCGCTTCAGGCGGCCTATGACGCTCGTTTCGCCACGGCAGAGCCGGAGCCGGAATACAACGCGTCGCATATCCTTGTCGAAAGC
The DNA here is from genome assembly GCA_023263105.1 of Marivivens sp. Lineage (GTDB taxonomy): Bacteria > Pseudomonadota > Alphaproteobacteria > Rhodobacterales > Rhodobacteraceae > JALQXR01. The sequence continues at coordinate 6,175 of JALQXR010000045.1, forward strand.
GAAGAGGCCGCGCGCGCCATCATCGACCGCCTGAACGGTGGCGAGGACTTTGCCACGGTCGCGCAAGAGGCCTCGACCGGTCCGAGCGGCCCGAGCGGCGGCGAACTGGGCTGGTTCGGAATGGGCATGATGGTGCCCGAATTCGAAACCGCAGTCGTCGGCATGGAAGTCGGCCAGATTTCGGAACCCGTGCAGACCCAGTTCGGCTGGCACGTGATCAAGCTGAACGATTTCCGCCTGAAGGCCGCGGCCACTCTGGATGAACTCCGGCAAGAGCTGACCGCTCAGGTCCAGCAGGAAGCCATCGAGGCCGAGCTTGCCCGACTGGCCGAAGGCGCAGAGGTCAATTTTTCCGATGCCGCGTTGTTCAACCCCGCTATGCTGCGGGATATTTCGATCATTCAGGAGTAACAGATGCCCGTTTCCCCACTTGCACCGGCGAAATTTCCCGCCCTTCCCGTCATTGACGGCGTTCGTTTCGCCTCGGCCGCGGCTGGCGTGAAATACAAGAACAGGACAGACGTCATGCTGGCCGAACTGGCCGAAGGTTCGGTCGTCGCCGGCACCTTTACCCGATCGTCGACACGATCGGCCAACGTGTTGGACTGTCAGGCAAAAAACGGGAAACTGCAGGTGGGGCGGGCGGCCATTCTGGTCAACTCGGGCAATTCGAACGCCTTCACAGGCAAAAACGGGGTAGAGGCGGTCAACGCGCTCTGCCGCGAAGTGTCTGCCCAATTGGGGATCGACGGGTCGCGGGTCTTTACGTCGTCGACCGGCGTGATTGGCGAACCGCTTCCCTATGACCGGATCGCGGCCAAGCTGCACGAGCTGTCCAGCACGCTTGATGCTGGCGGGATCGCTGGCGCGGCCAAGGCGATCATGACCACCGACACCTTCCCCAAGGGGGCGGCGGCGACGGTCAAGATCGGAGGCAAAGAGGTCAAGATCGCCGGCATCGCCAAGGGCTCGGGCATGATCGCGCCCGATATGGCCACGATGCTGGTTTACATCTTTACCGACGCAAAGATCGGACACGGCGCGTTGCAGACCCTGCTGACGGGCAGCACCGACCGCACGTTCAACTGCATCACGGTGGATAGCGACACCTCCACCTCTGACACGCTGTTGATGGGTGCAACTGGCGCGTCAGGCGTCGATGTCACCGGCAACGCGGACTTTGCCACCGCACTGGAAGACGTGATGCGAGATCTGGCGCTTCAGGTGGTCCGCGACGGCGAAGGCGCAACTAAACTGGTCGAAATTCAAGTCACCGGAGCCCGTTCCGACGCCGACGCAAAGAAGGTCGGCCTGTCGATTGCGAACTCTCCGCTCGTGAAAACCGCCATCGCGGGCGAAGACGCGAACTGGGGCCGGATCGTTGCCGCTGTCGGTAAATCCGGCGCAGAGGCCGACCGCGACAGGCTGTCGATCCGCTTTGGGGAAACGCAGGTGGCAAAGGACGGCTGGCGCGTGCCGGATTATTCCGAAGACGCCGCAAGCGCCTATATGAAGCGCCAAGAGCTTGAAATCGGCGTCGATCTGGGGATCGGTTCGGGCAAATCGACCGTCTGGACCTGTGACCTGACCTACGAATACATCCGCATCAACGCGGACTATCGGTCGTGACGAAAATCGTTCTGGTTTCGGCAGTTGCGCTGATTGATCCCGACGGCCGCGTGCTTTTGGCACAGCGGCCCGAGGGGAAATCGATGGCGGGCTTATGGGAGTTTCCCGGCGGCAAGGTCGAACAGGGCGAAACACCAGAGGCCGCGCTGATCCGCGAGCTGCACGAAGAACTGGGCATCGACACTTGGGCCTCTTGCCTTGCTCCGCTGACCTTTGCCAGCCACGCTTATGAGACCTTCCACCTGCTGATGCCGCTTTTTGCCTGCCGCAAATGGAACGGCACCCCACAGGCGCGCGAAGGGCAGTCGCTGAAATGGGTCCACGCCCGCGACCTGCGGAACTATCCCATGCCGCCAGCGGATATCCCGCTGATCCCCATTCTACGGGATTGGCTCTGACGGCGATCCGCCTTTGTCCAGCCGTCGCCGCCGACGCGGCCGAACTCGCACGGCTTCACCGTGCGTCCCGCGAGGCAGCGATGCCTTGGTTGCCCGACCTGCACAGTCCGGAAGACGATCTTTGGTTTTTTGCCCATGTCGTCCTGCCGGACCAGTCCGTGACGGTGGCAAAGGCCGATGACCGGATCGTCGGTTTCATCGCTGTGTCAGAGGGCTGGCTAAACCACCTTTACGTCGCGCCGGATCGCGTTGGGCAGGGGATCGGCAACCAGTTGCTGCAAACCGCTTTCGCAACCGCCGAGACGCTCAGCCTTTGGGTTTTTCAGGGCAATATCAACGCCATCGGTTTCTACAGGTCCCACGGCTTTGTGGTGGCCGAGGAAACGGATGGCGCGGGCAACGAAGAACACCTGCCCGACGCACGAATGGTCTGGACGCGGCCCAACGCCTGAAACGCAAAAGGCGGACCGTTTGGCCCGCCCTCTGTCATTCGTTTTGGCTGGATCAGAGCGTACGCTCGACCTCTTCACGTTCAAAGATTTCGATGACGTCAGCAGGGCGGACATCGTCGTAGGCTTCGAAGGCCATGCCGCATTCCTGACCCGACTGGACCTCGGCAACTTCGTCCTTGAAGCGCTTGAGCGTCTTGAGCGTGCCTTCGTGGATAACCACGTCGTCGCGCAGCAGGCGCACACCGGCAGAGCGACGCGCGACGCCTTCGGTGACCAGACAACCGGCGACCTTGCCGACGTTGGAAACCTTAAAGACCTCTTTGATGGTCGCATAACCGATAAAGCGTTCGCGGATCTCGGCCGAGAGCAGGCCGCTGGCCGCTTTCTTCACGTCATCGACGAGGTCATAGATGACCGAGTAGTAGCGGACTTCGACGCCCTTCTGGTTGGCCGAGTTACGGGCCGACGCGTTCGCACGAACGTTGAAGCCGATCACCGGAGCGCCCGACGCTTCGGCAAGGCCGATGTCGGATTCGGTGATTGCGCCCACGCCATAGTGCAGCACGCGGACACGGACTTCGTCGTTGCCGATCTTTTCCATCGCCTGAACGATGGCTTCGGCGGAACCCTGCACGTCGGCTTTGACCACGATCGGAAGCTCGGCGACGTTGGCGTCTTCTTTCGCCTTCGCCATGAGCTGTTCCAGAGTCGTCGCAGCACCCAGTGCGGCGCGCTTTTCCTTGGCCAGATTTTCACGATAGGTCGCGATTTCACGGGCCTGCGCTTCGGTTTCGACCACGTTCAGAACGTCGCCTGCTTCCGGAGTGCCGTTCAGGCCCAGAACTTCGACCGGAACCGAGGGTCCGGCTTCTTTGACCCGATCGCCCTTGTCATCGACCAGCGCACGGACCTTGCCCCACTGTTCGCCGACGACAAAGATGTCGCCCTGCTTCAGTGTGCCGTGCTGCACCAGAACGGTGGCAACGGGACCGCGACCAACGTCAAGTTGGGCTTCGATCACGGCACCCATGGCAGCGCGTTCGGGGTTGGCGGTCAGTTCGAGGATCTCTGCCTGCAGCGCGATGGCTTCCAGCAGGGTATCAAGCCCCTTGCCGGTCACAGCCGACACTTCGACGTCCTGCACATCGCCGCCCATCTTTTCGACGACGACTTCGTGCATCAACAGGTCGGTGCGGACCTTATCGGGGTTTGCCGACGGCTTGTCGCACTTGTTGATCGCGATGATCATCGGGACCTTGGCAGCCTTGGCGTGGTTGATCGCCTCGACCGTCTGCGGCATGACCGCATCGTCGGCAGCAACGACAAGAATGACGATATCCGTGACCTGAGCACCACGTGCACGCATCGACGTAAACGCCGCGTGACCCGGGGTGTCGAGGAACGTCAGAACCGAGCCATTCTCGCTTTCGACCTGATAGGCGCCGATGTGCTGCGTGATGCCGCCTGCTTCGCCCGACACGACCTTAGTCTTGCGGATCGCATCCAGAAGAGACGTCTTGCCGTGGTCGACGTGGCCCATCACCGTGATGATCGGCGGACGGGACTGCATGTCCTCGGGTCTGTCATCGACCGAGTCGATCACGTCTTCGACGTCTGCATCGGACACGCGGACGACCTTATGGCCGAATTCCTCGACCAAAAGCTGCGCGGTGTCGGCATCGATGGTCTGGTTCTGGGTGGCCATAATGCCGTTCTGCATCAGCCACTTGACCACATCAGCGACGCGTTCAGCCATACGGTTGGCCAGTTCGCCGACGGTGATTGCCTCGGGGACCTGAACGTCACGGACGACCTTTTCGCGCTCTTGCGCACCGCCCATGGCTTTCTGCCGCGCACGCTCTTGCTTGCGCTTCATCGAGGCCATCGACCGCTGCCGCCCACCTTCGCCGCCCGAAAGCGCCTGATTGAGCGTCAGCTTGCCTGCACGACGACCATCGTCCTCGCGGCCCGGCTTGACCTTGACCACCTTATCACGAGCATCGCTGCGTTCGCGGTCGGGCTTGCGGGGCGCGGACAGGGGACGAGGAGCCGTACGGTCCTCTTCGCCCGGAGTCGGGGTCTGAGCGGCGGCGCGACGTGCGGCCTCTTCGCTCTTGACGCGCTTGCGCTCTTCTTCTTCGGCCTTCTGGCGTGCACGCTCTTCGCGTTCGCGGTCTTCGCGTTCCTTGGCTTCCACCTCGGCACGGCGACGCTCGCGCTCTTCTGCGCGTTCACGTTCTTCGGCTTCGCGTTTTGCGGCTTCTTCCGATTCCCGCGCCTTGGCCATGGCCAGCGCTTTCATCCGACGCTCTAGTTCGGCGTCCGAGATGCCAGCGGGACGCTTTGACGGGTCGCCGGTAACAGGGCTGGCCGAAATGCCAGCAGCCTTCGTCGCGGCGCCGGGCTTAGGAACCACGACCCGCTTGCGCTTGGTTTCCACCACGACGTTCTTGGTGCGCCCATGGCTGAAGCTCTGCTTCACGTTGGACGGGCGGGATCCGCCGAGACCAAGAGTTTTTTTGCCGTCGTTATCGCTCATCTAGCTATTTTTCCTTTCCGCCGTCGGCCATTTTGCCGCCGGTATCGCGCAAACCCTTAAGTTTTGCGGCTTCCTCTACAACACGGTCGCTGAGTCCGCCAGTCGCGAGCGCGCCATGTATCACACTTTGTCGCCCAAATGCCAAACCCAATTCCTGAGCCGACAAACAGTCGAAATATCGAGCCCCTTCGGGCGTCCAGAGCTTTGCTTTTCCGCGCGATGAACCGTCGTCCGCCTGCAACAGGACGCGGACTCTTTCGCCGCCGGCCAGCCAGCCCTTTACCTTTTCGTAGCCGCAAACGCTGGTCCCCGCCTTGCGGGCCATCGCGATCAGTTCGACCACGCGTTTGACCAGCTGGCGCTCGACCACCGCGGACAGGTCGTCAGGAACCGAGACCTGCTGTTTCGCGGATCGCGCGAACTGGCCTTTGCCCGCCTGATCAATGACGGACTTCTTTGCGGTGACCCACATGCCGCGGCCGGGCAGCTTGCCAAGCACGTCGGGCACAACCGAGCCGTCGGGGCCCACGACAAAACGGATCAGTCCCTCTTTGGGCTGAACGTCGCCAGTGACAATGCACTTGCGTTCACTCTGATCGTTTTGCTGCGTCTGGCCGCCGCGGGTCATGTGGGTCTCCGTTCCTTGGGCGATCAGGCTTCCGCCTCTTCGCCGTCCTCTTCTTCTGCGTCGGCTTCCAGATCAGCAGGGTCGACCCAGCCGAGCATGACACGAGCGGTCATGATCATCGTCTGTGCCTCTTCGAGGCTGACGTCGAACTTTTCCAGAACGCCTTCGTCCTTCACGCGTTCGCCACCAACGGTCGTCCAGCCACCGGCCAGTTCCCAGTCAGCGCAGGTCGCAAAGTCCTCGAGCGTCTTCACGCCGTCTTCGGCCAGAGCCTCGATCATCTGCGGGGTCAGGCCTTCGAAGGTCACGAGGCTGTCCTCGACGCCCAGTTCGCGGGCGTGTTCCATCGCCTTGCGGTTCTGTTCGTCCAGATAGTCGCGGGCGCGGGCCTGAAGTTCGCTTGCCGTGCTTTCATCGACGCCGTCGATCACCAAAAGCTCGTCCGCGTCGACATAGGCGACTTCTTCGAGGTTGGTGAAGCCTTCGGCAACCAGAAGCTGGGCAAAGAATTCGTCCAGATCCAGCGTGGTCATGAACAGCTTGGTGCGCTCTTCGAATTCGGCCTGACGACGCTTCGATTCCTCTTCTTCGGTCATGATGTCGATGTCCAGACCGGTCAGCTGGCTGGCCAGACGCACGTTCTGACCACGGCGACCGATGGCCAGCGACAGCTGCTCTTCGGGAACCACGACTTCGATCTTGCCGGCTTCTTCATCCAGAACGACCTTGGACACTTCGGCGGGCTGCAGAGCGTTCACGAGGAAGGTCGGCATATCCTCGTTCCACGGGATGATGTCGATCTTTTCGCCCTGAAGCTCGTTTACCACGGCCTGAACGCGGCTGCCGCGCATACCGACGCAGGCGCCCACGGGGTCGATCGAGTTGTCAAAGGACACAACGGCGATCTTCGCGCGGCTGCCCGGGTCGCGGGCGACGGCTTTGATCTCGATGATGCCTTCGTAGATTTCGGGCACTTCCATCTTGAACAATTCGGCCATGAATTCCGGCGCAGTACGCGACAGGAACACCTGCGGGCCGCGCGGCTCGCGACGGACGTCCTTGATAAAGCAGCGCACGCGGTCACCGGGGCGATAGCTTTCGCGGCCGATTTTTTCGTTACGACGCAGGACGCCTTCGCCCGGGTTCAGGTCAACGATGACGTTGCCGTATTCTTCGCGCTTGACCACCACGTTGATGATGGTGCCGGCGCGGTCCTTGAATTCTTCGTATTGCTTGTCGCGTTCGGCTTCGCGGACCTTCTGCAGGATCACCTGCTTGGCCGACTGGGCAGCGATACGGCCCAGTTCCACCGGCGGAACCTCTTCGACGTAGGCGTCACCGACGCTGGGGTTCTCCATATACTGGCGAGCCGTCTCGACCGTCATTTCGGCCTGATAGTTTTCCAGCAGATCGTCTTCGACGACAGTGCGGACGCGGGTAAAGGTCGCTTTGCCGGTCTTCCGGTCGATCTTTACGCGGATGTCCATTTCCGAGCCGTAGCGCGACTTGGCCGCACGGGCGAGCGACTCTTCCATCGCTTCGACCACAAGGCCGGGGTCGATCATCTTTTCGCGCGCCACCGCTTCGGCGGTTTGCAAAAGCTCAAGCTGGTTGGCCGATGTAATTGCCATTAGATCTTACTCCTCGTCGCCATCAATGATGGTCTCAACTTCGTCATATTGGGCCTCGTCAATCTGGCCCGCATCCTTGCGTTTCTTCAGGACATCGCGGATCAGTTCGTCCGTCAAAACGAGCTTTGCGTCCGACAGCCAGTCAAACTTCAGCCCGAGTGTCAGGTCTTCGCCCTGTTCTTCGATCGTGATCAGGACTTCGTCGTTTTCGGTTCCGGCCAGCGCGCCCTTGAACCGGCGGCGGCCATCGACCAGTTCGGTCGTTTCCAGTTTTGCCTCATATCCGGCCCAAAGATCGAAATCCTTGAGACGGGTCAGCGGCCGGTCGATACCGGGGCTGGATACTTCTAGGGTGTAGGCCTCGACAATCGGGTCCTCGACGTCCAGCACGGCGCTGATGGCAGTGCTGATGTCGGCACATTCGTCGACCTCGATCGAGCCGTCAGGCTTCTGGGCCATCACCTGCAACGTCTGTTCCTTGCCCGACATCAGCCGGACTCGCACCAATTCGAACCCCATGTCTTCAATCACGGGTCCGATGATTTCTGCTATCCGGCGGTCAATGGCCGCTTTGGCGATCAGATCAGTCATGGGTCCTTCAAACACAAAAAAACGGGCGCGCGGCCCGTTGATTTCTCCCGGTGGAACCTTGGGGGTGGAGGCCAAGGCGCCGCTGTTGAAGGGGATATACGCAAAACCTCTGGCTTCCGCAAGGGGATTGCGATGGAGCCTGTCAGAGACCAAGAATCCCGTGCAGCCGCGCCAGTTCGTCGCCCGTCATCTGGGCCCCAGCGGTCAGCGCGTTCAGGACAGAGTCGCGCAATTGGCCCGCGGCGACCGCGGCTTCCTCTGCGCCGCGGACAGAGGCGTTGGCCGATTGAAGCACTGCTTCGTAGTTTTCCGGCGTGTAAAGCATCGCGATCCGGTCCGCGGGCAATCCTACCAAGGATTCCAAAGCGCTCCGTTGCTCCTCAAGCGCTGCTTCGGCGTTGCGCAGTTGCAAAACGGCGGCCCGGTACTGGTCCAGCAGGGCCGGAACGGTCTGTGCCCCAAGGCTGTTGGACATTGGGGCGGCGGAAAGCATGGAGGCAGGGATGGTTGTGGTGGCTAGGCAAAGAATGGGCAGCGAAACAACGCCCAACAGCCCTGAAAATCGCAGGGTTGTAGATCGGGTCGACACGTCGTTCGACCGGTTGAACCAGAAAATATGCATCTAAAAACTCAAATCGAGGGTACAAAACGTATCCTCAGAGATGCACCCGGAATCGGAACAAATGGGTCCGGAAGTTGGGCAATTCTGGGACAATTGGTTAACGGCTGCCTAAGTGCTCGCCAAGACCTGCATAGAGCGCAGCAAAGCCTCGCTGATTCCCGGCTCGGACAGGGCGTGACCGGCGCGGGCAACCATGACGAGTTGCGCTTTCGGCCAAGCGGCCGCAAGCCGGTGGGCCGCAGCAGGCGGGCAAATCATGTCGTAGCGGCCTTGGACGATCACTGCGGGAATATGGGCGATCTTATCCATGTTCGACAGGATGGCCTGATCGTCCGACAAGAAGCCTCTGTTGACGAAATAGTGGTTCTCTAATCGGGCGAAGGCACGCGCATAATCGGCAGGGGACTCGCCTCCGAAACCGTCCGACTGGATCGACGCCAGCGCGTTCTCCCAGTTTGTCCAAGCCCGCGCAAAGCGCGTCTGGGTCGCGCCGTCGCTGTCAAAGAGCCGCCTGTGATACGCGGCGATCATGTCGTCGCGTTCATCCTCTGGCACCAGTTCCGAGAACTTCTGCCAAAGCTCGGGCCAGAACTGACCGACACCGCCGCCGTAGAACCATTCCAGTTCCGGCTCGGTCATCAGGAAAACGCCGCGCAACACCAAAGTCGCCACACGGTCAGGATGCGCTTGCGCGTACAGCAGGGCCAGCGTCGCGCCCCAGCTTCCGCCAAACACGATCCACGACTCGACCCCGATGACATCTCGGATCTGCTCGATATCGCGGATCAGATGCCATG
>JALQXR010000461.1 GCA_023263105.1 Marivivens sp.
CGCGAAGCGTCCAGTGGCGAGATGGTCAAGAAGAAGCAAGAGGAGATCAAGCTCCTGATCGAGAAATTGAAGGCTTTGGAGGAAGAGTTCAGACTACGGCACGAAGAGGCGATGCACATGGAAAAACGATTGACACACATCGCTACTGAAAACCGGAGGTTGACAAATGACCTCGAGAAGGCTTTAAGTGACGTCAAGCGGGAGAAAGCGACTACCAACATTTTGAAATCGGGTCCTCGTCGATGTTCCCTGAGACCCAAATCCCACACACACACACACACACACACACACACACACTCACACCACTTTCACCCACCATCACTCACGTCTTGACCATCGGCGTATGCATGCGTGATTGTTTGGGCAGAAAATTCACTGAAGGATCATCTGCTGGGTGGTTTACGCACCGAGTTGAGGGAGCAGAAGAATGAAGTCAAGCGCCTCCGTGTTGCTCAGGTCCGGCCTGCCCGCCGCAGCTGCGACCAGCCGTGCACTTTCTCAGTAAACGCCTCTCCACCGTACCTAGGCTGCGGCGATGCTAAGCAAGTTTAGTCGGGAAAACAGCAGCGCCAAGAAGCTCGCCTTGACGCGGGAGAACAGCACCGTCATGCAAACCAAGGTCCCCCCGATGAATCACAAAGCCGACTCTTGGCTGCTGCAAGATTTTCATGTCTTTCTGTTGTT
>JALQXR010000462.1 GCA_023263105.1 Marivivens sp.
TCGATTGTCTAAGGATGATATTGATCGTATGGTTTCGGAGGCTGAGAAGTATAAAGATGAAGACCGGAAGTTGAAAGAACGCATTGATGCTCGGAATGGGTTTGAGAATTATATTTATTCGGTTAAGAATATCTCCTCTGAAAAATTGTCTGCGGATTCATCTGACCGTGTGACTCTAGATAAGGCTTGTGAGGATGCGTCTAAATGGCTTGAAGATCATAGTGATCCCAGTATCAGTGCTGATGAATATTCAGCTCAACAGAAGAATTTAGAAACGATTGTGAATCCTATTATTTCTAAGCTTTATGCTGGTGGTGGTGGTGGTGGTGCTGGTGGTGGTGGTGGTGGTGGTGGTGGTGCTGGTGCTGGTGGTGATATCGAAGAACTCGATTAATTGTATTTATGCAATATATATTAAAAAAATGTGGTCATTATTAATTAATAAAATAATAATTAATAATGTTGTTTCCTAATTCAGAATGGGTACCTGGTAATTACCCTATTCCTTTTTTTCAGACTTGTAAATGCAGTAATAGCGCGGTTACTTCGAATGATGATTTTTCGGAACTAAAAGGTGCTGGACTTTCTCCTGTTTTGCTTGATTGTGTTTCTTCGAACTTGCGTTTCAACTGTGTTGGGGTGGATTGTGTGCATTATCTTTTTAATGATGATGCGTGTCGTG
>JALQXR010000463.1 GCA_023263105.1 Marivivens sp.
TGGGTGACGACGTGGAGTCACGCCGACACTTCATCCAACAAAACGCTAAAGACGTTCGCTTCCTCGATATCTAAAGAATGCATCACAGGAGAATCACGTGGTAGACACTGACCTGAGCACACCGAACCACGGGCGTATCGACCAGGTCGACTTACAGCTCGAAATGCAGCGGTCCTATTTGGACTATGCGATGAGCGTGATTGTCGGACGCGCGCTGCCCGACGTGCGTGATGGCCTCAAGCCTGTGCACCGTCGCGTGCTCTACGCCATGTTTGACGGTGGCTACCGCCCGGACAAGGCCTTCTCGAAGTGTTCTCGCGTAGTCGGTGACGTGATGGGTAAGTACCACCCCCACGGTGACTCGGCGATTTATGACGCCCTAGTCCGGTTGGTTCAGGCGTGGTCAATGCGCTACCCGCTCGCGGCGGGTCAGGGAAACTTCGGCTCTCCTGGAAATGACGGCGCCGCTGCTCCGAGGTACACCGAAACCAGAATGGCGCCGCTCGCCATGGAGATGGTGCGCGACATCGAAGAGGACACCGTCGACTTCCAAGACAACTACGACGGGCGCACCCAAGAACCCTCCATCCTCCCGAGCCGCTTCCCCAACCTCCTCGTCAACGGCTCGGTCGGTATCGCGGTGGGTATGGCCACCAATATTCCTCCGCACAACCTCCGCGAG
>JALQXR010000464.1 GCA_023263105.1 Marivivens sp.
CCGTCTGCCACCCCACCAGGTGACATTCGGTTCGATGTCGGCCGGAATGCGGCACACCCGCCGTAGTTCGGAACCCCCATCACAACTGTCACCGTGCAGAAGAAAAAACTAGGAGTTCACTGTGCCAACGATCCAGCAGCTGGTTCGTAAGGGCCGCAAGCCCAAGGTCTCGAAGACCAAAGCCCCTGCTCTGCAGTCAAACCCGCAGCAGCGTGGCGTATGTACCCGTGTGTACACCACCACCCCGAAGAAGCCGAACTCGGCCCTTCGCAAGGTTGCCCGTGTGAAGCTTTCAAACGGAACCGAAGTTACCGCCTACATCCCCGGTGAAGGCCACAACCTCCAGGAGCACTCGATGGTGCTCGTTCGTGGAGGTCGTGTGAAGGACCTTCCTGGTGTCCGTTACAAAATCGTTCGCGGCTCCCTCGACACCCAGGCTGTCAAGGACCGCAAGCAAGCACGTAGCCGTTACGGCGCGAAGATGGAGAAGAAGTAATGCCACGTAAAGGTCCAGCACCTAAGCGCCCCGTCGTCGCCGACCCGGTATACCGCGCTCCGATTGTCACCCAGCTGGTGAACAAGATCCTCGTCCAGGGCAAGAAGGGCCTCGCTGAGCGCATCGTTTACGGTGCACTCGAAGGTGTCTCCTCGAAGACTGGTCAGGACGCCGTTGAGACCCTG
>JALQXR010000465.1 GCA_023263105.1 Marivivens sp.
CCCATCGGACCTGGAATCGCTTCCGTTGGCTCTGGACGTCAATTATTCGGGTTCCGCCCGCCCCCCTCGCCGCCTGCTGCTTCAACTCCTCAATCTTCTTACGCTCCTGTGGGCATGTGTGTATGTGTGTATGTTGTGTATGTGTGTGTATGTGTGTGCATGTGTGCGTTTGTTTCTGTGTGTGTTTGTTTGTGTGTGTATGATGTGTGTGTATGTGTGTGTATGTGTGTGTATGTGAGTACCCGGCCCGAGCCCCCCATGCGCTTTCGCTCCAGGTCGAGCTGTGCCTGGTATACGGTGGTTCGCAATGTTATTAAGGTGATATTAGCGGTGTAATTACGGTAAGACCGTGGTCATTACGGGGCTCATTACGATCATTCGTCTGCGTTCCAGTGTTTATCAAGGGGTGTCCGTTATCCGTTACCATCTTCTTCTTCTCGAGCTCCCGCATCTTGGCCATGTTGCGCATGATTGTGTCGGCGTCGGCCACCTGGACCTGCGCCGTGATCATGCCTTTGACGTCGTTGGCGTCCACGTCATCGGTCACCTTGGCGAACCACTGGCGCTTGACGGCCAAGAGGTCGCGCTCGTGCTGCACGGCCTTCTGAACCTTGGGGAAGAGGCCGCAGCAGTACTCGAAGGTGGAGCGGCCGAGCAGCGCCACGGTGACAAAGGACACG
>JALQXR010000466.1 GCA_023263105.1 Marivivens sp.
TCCAGCGCTGCATGTGTGTGTGTGTGTGCGTGTGTGTGTGTGTGCGTTCACTGGGCGTTGGTGGGGATGGGGGGTAGTTGGCAGCGCACCTGCTGTTTTGTCGCCTCATTCCCTCCACTTTCGGTGGAGCATTCACTCACACCCATTCCATTCGGCGTCGCTTGTTCCTCCTTCTCTCCGGGGCTTCATGCTCCTGCACTCCTTGACTTTCCAGAATTGCCTGATACTGGACCTCCTCCATCAAATCCGTCATGTCCCAGCCTTCCCCCTTCCGCGCTCTTATAGCCGCTGCTCTTGCTTTACAGTGCTTTGTCCACAGTCTCTGCGACGCTGATACCACCTGGCTGATGAACTGTGTCCCTATCGAAGTTCTGCTCGTTGTGTACATTTTGTCCTTCTTCATTGTCTTGGTCTGGAGGGCCGCCGCCATATGTACTAGGCTCAGTGGATCTGCTAGCTTCTTTGTTACATTTCGTTCCCTATCTCCCCCTGCGTAGAAATTCTTCTCTAGCCACTCTTTGAGCCGTCTCACTTCCATGTTCGCCTCCTTTATTGTGGCTGGGCACTCCCACATGTGGCCTTCCTCCTCCTCACTGACCCTGCATATTAGACACTCCGGGTCCATCTGTGTGTGTGTGTGTGTGTGTGTGTGTGTGTGTGTGTGTGTGTGTGTGTGTGT
>JALQXR010000467.1 GCA_023263105.1 Marivivens sp.
GTACCACCTCGTCGTCGACAGCAATGTTCAGCTGCAAGTTCAAACTCATCAATTTTGTGCACCCAAGAACATCCGGGACATCCGAACCATCGGAACCGAAGGCGCCGACCCAGCTCTCCGTCGGGACACCGATGCTGGAGGCGAGGTCGAGGTGCGTCAGGCTCGACCACGACCGCAGCGCCGCCACGCGCAGCTCCTCGTCGTCCGCACCGTCACCACCACCGTCACCACCGTCACCACCACCACCACCACCACCGTCACCACCACCACCACCACCACCACCACCACCACCACCACCACAAGTGAGAACGGTCCCGATGCCGCCCCCCGTGCCCAACGCGTGCAGAGCCTCCGCCTCGGGCGGCGAAGCAACCACCCCGACCCCCGCGTGGCGTGCGAACATGGGATTGACATTGTTTCCCGGGAGCTCCCGCCGGACGCGGACCGGACTGAACCACACCAGGCTCGCGAGCACGGCCGGGTCGAGCTGGCCCACGGCACCCGGTGACGCCGCCGTCGCCCCAAGCCCGACGTGCGCCAGCCCCGAGGCGTGCCGCTTTATCTACGAGTGTGTGTGTGTGTGTGCGCGCGCGCCTGTATATGTGTGTGTTCGCGCGCGTGTGTATGTGTGCGTGTGTGCAAATAATATGTGCTTGCAGTGCGTGGCATGTCATC
>JALQXR010000468.1 GCA_023263105.1 Marivivens sp.
AGGGCTTGGTCAGGTCGGGCCGAGGGTCGTGCCGTGCCAAATGCGGTCTCGGGACCTCCTGTTTCTGGTCCAGTCGCTTCCGGCCTTCGACAAACTTCTTCTTCTCGTGATTCAGCTTCCCGCGGACCTCGGTGTTGGCCTGGTCCAGCTCGTCGATGGCGCGCTTCAGTCTTGACGATTCCGCCTCGGCCTGGGGCGAGCGGGGCGTGTGGGTATGCGCACGCGGGGAAGGACGTGTATGGGCGGTTTGTGCTTGAACACGTGCCCACCTGGCCCGAAATGGCATGCACGGTGTTATCGTGCTTCTCCTCCGCCTCCTGTGTGTGTGTTTGTGTGTGTGTGTGTGTGTGTGTCATGCACGTGTGCGCGTGTGCCTCGGCCATGGTCAGGAAGATTTCCAGGTCGTTGTCAAGTTTCGCTGTGCGCGTATGCGTGTATGTGTATGTGCGTATGTGCGTGTTTTTCTTGCACGGTGGATGGTACTTCTTGTGTGCTGTACCGCGCAGTTTCGAGTATTCATTCTCCGACTTGGCCTGTAATCCCTCCTGGAAAAAAATTTACAGCGGAAACTCCCTGTGCTTTTATTGGGAGCGAAATAAAATAGCACAAACGGGGTCTATGCGTGAGGGCGTGCCTGCTGTGCCAGCAGCCGCTGCCGTTCGGCCTCGTGG
>JALQXR010000469.1 GCA_023263105.1 Marivivens sp.
ATCAGGTAGCCCGCAAACGGGCCTAATTTGGCGCCCATTGTCTCGTGCAGAGAATGAAGAGGAAGTCGTTTCAGCGTGTCCACTCAGGCCTCCCGGCTATTTACCGGGGTCGGCCCGGCACCGCGACAGCACATAGTTAGTGCCGCGATGCCCCCTCTGTCCTTGTGCCTGAGATCGTTATCCCTTCGGCAGACGCTCGAGGCGTCACTCTCCAGAGTTTTGAAGTTCTTGAGGTCCCTTTGCCTGAGAGTTTACCGGGGCGGTTGCTCCTTCGGCACCGGCATGACACCGGCTTCTCCCTGAAGAACGATCATAGATTATCAGAGGTGACTGCGTAATGTGGAGAGCACTTTTGCCAAAAGTGTCGCCGTTTCGTGCGAGCTTGATCGCAGCAGGAAAATAACCGTTGCCCAACCGTTATCGGCAAGCAATTCTGTTATCTTGACTGGTGGCGGGCTTGTACGACATGACTAACACTCGTCAGGTCGATGGCATCGTCGCGGAGGGTTGGCAGATAGATTCGGGCGTATCAAACGACAAACCCTTGGGCCTCGGTGTACGACTTGCCTACGGTTGCGGCGCAGTCGCCTACGGCATTAAAGACAATGGCTTTGCCTATTTTTTACTGCTGTTCTACACCACGGTAGTCGGCCTTGAGCCCGCGCT
>JALQXR010000470.1 GCA_023263105.1 Marivivens sp.
ATGGGGCTGACGCTGGCTGACCTGGACGAGTTGCCGGGCGGGCAGGGGGTGATTTTTCGGATAAACGACGGTCGGCACGAAATTTTACCCGATCCGTGCTTGCGCAGGGCCTAGCCGACCGCTAAACCGCCCGTCGTCGGGTTGTTAGCTCAGTTGGTAGAGCGCTTCGTTTACACCGAAGATGTCGGGGGTTCGAGTCCCTCACAACCCACCATCCCTCCCAATCGCATATTTCGGAACTTCGCACCGCCGCCATGCGTGGGAAAAAGATTTCGAAAAATCCGACATTCGTGCCGTTGATTGCTTGACGGCCCCGACCGCGCCGCATAGAACGCCGCTCACATTCGGTCGAAGGACCTGATGGACCAGATGCGCGGTTGTAGCTCAGTCGGTTAGAGTACCGGCCTGTCACGCCGGGGGTCGCGGGTTCGAGCCCCGTCAACCGCGCCACTTTCACAAAAAATTTATGCACAAAATTGTGGCCCAGGCCGCGCCCACGGATATTGCCGAGACGGCCACGGCTGCGCTGCCTGCATCCTTGGCCTGTTTTGCCAGATCGCGGCGCTCCGTACCGATATCATCTACAACGCGTTCAATCGCCGTATTCATACATTCCGCGGCCAATACCATGACACCGCCCATGATAATGATCGCCGTTTCCGCC
>JALQXR010000046.1 GCA_023263105.1 Marivivens sp.
GAACGAAGTTCAGGTCATCGCGGGCAACGTCGCCACGGGCGAAGCGACCCGCGCGCTGATCGGGGCAGGGGCCGACGCGGTCAAGGTCGGGATCGGACCGGGTTCGATCTGCACCACCCGCATGGTCGCGGGTGTTGGCGTGCCCCAGTTGACCGCCATCATGGATTGCGCAAGCGCGGCTGGCGACGTGCCGGTGATCGCGGACGGCGGGATCAAGTTCTCGGGCGATTTCGCCAAGGCGATTGCCGCTGGCGCATCGGTGGCGATGGTCGGTTCGATGATCGCGGGCACCGACGAAAGCCCGGGCGAATTGATCCTGTATCAGGGCCGGACGTTCAAAGCCTATCGCGGAATGGGGTCGCTTGGCGCCATGGCGCGCGGCTCGGCGGACCGGTATTTCCAGAAAGACGCGGCCTCGGACAAACTGGTCCCCGAAGGTATCGAGGGTCAGGTCGCCTACAAAGGCGCGGTCGGCACGGTCCTGCACCAGATGGTCGGCGGCCTGCGGGCGGCGATGGGCTATACGGGCAATGCCACCGTGGCCGAGATGCGCAAGAACTGCAATTTCGTAAAGATCACCGGCGCGGGACTGAAAGAAAGCCACGTCCACGACGTCCAGATCACGCGTGAATCCCCCAACTACAGGATCGGGTGATGGTTGCGGGCGTCGACACGATCACGGCGGGCGGCTGGACCATCAGCTGCCTGACCGATGGGACCTTTACCTTTGACGATGCCGATTTCCCCGACATCGCCCAGGACCTGCGCGACGCCCGTCTGGCGGCGGCCGGTCTGACGGCACCGGACACCGAATTCGCGGCCTATCTGCTGCAGCGCGACGACCATGCGCCGGTTCTGGTGGATGCTGGCTGCGGATCAAAGTTCGGACGCCACGGCGGCGAACTGTTCGACCGCCTCGACCTTTTGGGCGTTCCCGTCACCGCGATCGAGACGGTGATCCTGACCCATATGCATGGCGACCATTGTGGCGGACTTCTTGCGTTGGACGACACCGCCCGCCTGCCACATGCGCGCGTCATGATCCACAGGGCCGAGGCAGAGTTCTGGGCTCCGACCGACACGGTCGCGCGTCTGGTTCTGGACCGTTACGACGGTCAGATCGATCTGGTCGACGGCGGCCAGTCGCCCCTGCCGGGCATCGAGGTCCGAGAGCTGTTCGGCCATACCGCTGGCCACATCGGCCTTGTGATCGGGGACGAGGTCGCGCTGATCGGCGACTGCGTCCACTCCGAGGCGCTGCAATTGCCCGATCCGTCGATGCGCACCGAAAACGACCACGACCATGCCACCGCTTCGGCGACCCGTCGGGCGCTTTGGGCCGAGCTTGCCGATACGGGGATTCTGTGGTCCGGTTCCCATATGCTTGGACCGCAGAAATTCGCGCGCCTCGCGCGGGAAGGAACCGGCTACCGAAGAGTCCCGCGGTGAGCCGCGCCCTGATCACCGGCGCCGGAGCCCCCGGCGGGATCGGAATCGCCATCGCGCGGGCCTTGGGGCAGGCGGGCCATTCGGTCGCGATCTGCGCAACCTCGCCCCGTATCCACGACCGCGTGGCCGAACTGCGCGCCGAAGGGTTTGACGCCACCGGCCATATCGCCGACCTGACCGATCCGGACGCCGTGACGCGGCTGCGAGACGAGGTGGGCGCGGTCGACGTTCTGGTGAACAACGCGGGCATGGGGTCGGTGTCAAAACCCGCGCTGTCCGCAGATTTCCTGTCATCGTCGCCGTCGGACTGGTCGGCGTCCTTTCGGACCTCTTTTGATACCGCGGTCCTAGTCACGCGCGCGTTCCTGCCGTCCATGACGCGGGCCGGGCAGGGCAGGGTGGTGATGGTGGCCTCGGTCACCGGCCCAAAGGTCGCGATCCCGGGCGAAAGCGCCTATGCGGCGGCCAAGGCCGGAATGATCGGCCTGACCCATGCGCTCGCGCTCGAGGTGGCAAGCCACGGCGTCACGGTCAACGCGGTCGCACCTGGCTGGATCGCCACCGAGGCCTCGACCGAGGCAGAGCTGGTCGCCGCCATATCCACGCCCCCGCGCCGCGCCGGTCGCCCCGACGAAGTCGCGGCCGCAGTCGCCTTTCTGGCTTCGCCCGCGGCCTCTTATGTCAACGGCGCGATGCTGGTGGTCGATGGCGGCAACATCCTTCAGGAAATGAAGTCGTGACCCCCGCCGCCCATATCGCCGCCGCGATCGAAGTGCTGGACGACATCCGCTCCGGTAGCTCGGCCGAAGTCGCGCTGACGGCTTGGGGGCGGCGCTCTCGGTTCGCGGGTTCAAAGGACCGCGCGGCCATTCGCGATCATGTTTTCGACGCGCTTCGCTGCCAGCGGTCATTCGCGGCCCTTGGCGGCGCATCGACGGGTCGCGGCCTCATGATCGGCGCGCTGCGGGCCGCTGGCTTGGACCTTGCCGAATTTTTCTCGGGCGAGGGCCACGCGCCCGCGCCGCTCTCGGCCGATGAACTGGCCACCCCGCCCGCGTTGTCCCGACCCGAGTCCCTAGATTGCCCTGACTGGCTCTTGCCACTGTTCGACGCGGCACTTGGATCAGAGCGGGCCGAACAGGCGCTGGCGGCCATGCAGAAACGCGGCCCCGTCTTCCTGCGCGTCAACAGCCGGCGGACTTCGGTGGGGCAGGCGCGGGACCTGCTCGCGCGCGATGGCGTCCAGACCGAGGTGGTCGCCACCGTCGCCGGAGCGTTGCGCGTGACCGATAATCCCCGACGCCTGCCCGCAACGGCCGCCTTTACCGACGGTCTGGTCGACGTGCAGGATGCCTCGTCGCAATCGGCGGTTGCGGCGCTGCCCTTGGTGGCGGATGCGCGCGTCCTCGATTACTGCGCTGGCGGCGGGGGCAAGGCGCTCGCCCTTGCTGACAGAGGCGCGACCGTGATCGCCCATGACATCGAACCCCGCCGGATGACCGATATTGCCCCGCGTGCCGAACGTGCAGGGGTGCAGATCGCACTGGTCAACGGACGGTCCGAAATCGACGGCACCTTCGATCTGGTTCTTTGCGACGCGCCCTGTTCGGGCAGCGGTACATGGCGACGGACGCCCGAGGCGAAATGGGCGCTCACCGCCGAAGCGCTTGCCACCTACCACCGGCTGCAGTCAGAGGTTCTGGATGCCGCCGCCCCCTTTGTCGGGGCGGGCGGTGTTCTGGCCTATGCGACCTGTTCCGTTCTGCTCGAAGAGAATGAACAATCGGTAACCGGCTTCCTGTCACGCCACCCCGATTTCACCCTGCAGTCGGACACCCGCTGGGACCCCTCCGAGGCTGGCGACGGCTTCTACCTTGCGATCCTGCGAAAAGCCGGTGAGGCAGCGCCAAGACATTAATGTTCTTGGAGGGTGGCGGGAAATGTTAACTCTCCGTTAACACTCGTCTGTTCAAGTGGTCCCGTCAGGCTATGAGGGGTCCTTTGTCCGATTTCGCAAGACAGGAGGCGTCGCCAAAAACCCGTTCCCCGATGGCGATGGCCTTGGTGACGCGGATGTCCCGCGACCTGGTGTTGCTGGTCGTGGGGCTGGTGCTGCTTGCCGGTTCGTTCGTGCCCGACCTTGCTTGGCAGGTGCGGGTCGGGCTGCAGACGCTGGGTGCTACGCTGATCCTCTATGTCGCTTTGTTGCGGCTTAGGGCGAGACTTGCGGAAATGCGCACCCTGACGGCGGCGGGTCACATGCGCGACCTGTTGGAAAGCGACGGCGTCCCCTCTTATTTTGCAACGGCGGACGGCGACATTCTTTATCGCAACATCGCCGCGCAGGAAGAAAGCGCTCAGGAACGGCACCTTGCCGACGCCCTGTCGGACCATTTCGCCAGCCCCGAGGTCGTTCTGTTCCGTCTTCAGTCCCGCGCCGCCAGCGACGGATTCGCGCGCGAAGTCATTTCCACCAGACGCGGGCAAATCCGGATTTCGGTCAACGAAGTCGGCGAGAACCTGTTCGTCTGGCGCGTCGATCTGGATGCCAGCAGCAGCGGGAACCGGACGCAGGTCGCGGTGCCCTTTCCGATGATCACCGCCACCTCGAGCGGTACGATCCTGTTCTCTAACGATGCGTTCCGCCGCCAGATCGGCACCAAGGTCCGGCATCTGGAAAAAGCCTTTGCCGACCTGCCACTGGTCTCGGGTCATGTGCATGAGCTTTTGACCGTGAACGGCCCCGTCAAAACGCGGATCGTGGTCAATCACGGGGTCGCGGGCCGACAGGAAATCTACGTCCTGCCCGACGAAAGCATGGCCAACGCGACCTCCATGCTGGGAATGTGGCACGCGGTCGAAGATCTACCGGTCCCCTTGTTGAAAATCGCGCCAAATGGCAAGCTTCTTGCCGCCAACCGCGAAGCAAGAGATTTGGTCGCGGTAGACATTATCGAAGAGACGCGCCTGAGCGACATCCTCGAAGGTCTGGGTCGCCCGATCGCTGACTGGCTGCGCGATATCGCCGAAAAACGGACCACGGTTTCGCGCGAATTCCTGCGCGGACGCGGCGAACGGCAAGAGTTCTTCGTTCAGGTCACCCTGAACGCCGCCGGCAGCGACGAGGATCGCTATCTGGTGGCTGTCCTGAACGACATGACGCAATTCAAATCGCTCGAAGCGCAGTTTGTCCAAAGCCAGAAGATGCAGGCAATCGGTCAGTTGGCTGGCGGTGTTGCCCATGATTTCAACAACTTGCTGACGGCCATTTCGGGCCATTGCGACCTTCTGCTGTTGCGCCATGACGAGGCGGACGCCGAATATCCCGATCTGGTCCAGATCCACCAGAACGCCAACCGCGCGGCCAGTCTGGTGGGCCAGCTGCTGGCCTTTTCGCGGAAACAGAACCTACGACCGGAGGTGCTGGATCTTCGCGACACGCTTGCCGACCTGACCCATCTTCTCAACCGTTTGGTGGGCGAAAAGGTGCGTCTGACGTTGCAGCATGATCCGGATCTAAAGACGATCCGCGCCGACAAAAGGCAGTTGGAACAGGTCATCATGAACCTTGTTGTGAACGCCCGCGACGCAATGCCCGCGGGCGGCGAGGTCATCCTTCAGACCGACAACCTGACCCTTGCTGATCCGGTCGTGCGCGACCGCGCGCGCGTGCCTGCGGGCGATTACGTGTCGGTTAGGGTGATCGACGAAGGGCACGGGATTCCGCCTGACAAACTGCCAAAGATTTTCGAGCCCTTCTTCACAACCAAGCGCACGGGCGAGGGCACGGGACTTGGGCTGTCGACGGCCTATGGCATCGTCAAGCAGACGGGCGGATTCATTTTTGCCGAAAGCGAAGTCGGCGTCGGAAGCGTGTTCACCCTGTTGCTGCCGGTCCACATTGCGACCCGCAACGACGCCAAGGAAGACGAACCCGAACCGCGCCGCGCCGAAAGACGCAGCAGTATCAGCGGTGAAATCGTCCTCTTGGTCGAAGATGAAACCGCGGTCCGCGCCTTTGCGTCGCGCGCGCTTCAAATGCGCGGGTATACGGTGATCGAAGCCGACAGCGCCGAAACCGCGCTGGACCTGCTTTCCGACCCTGAACTGATCGTCGACATTTTTGTGAGCGATGTGATCATGCCCGGGCAGGATGGGCCGACCTGGGTTCGCGAGGCGTTGAAAAGCCGCCCCGGCACGCCGGTGGTCTTTGTGTCGGGCTACGCCGAGGATGCGTTTTCCTCGGACCAAGAACCCATGCCGAACTCGGTCTTTTTGCCGAAGCCGTTTTCACTGGTGGATCTTATCTCGACCGTTGCAAAGTCGCTGGGCCACGGCGCGGCCGATGGACCTCCGGCGGGGGGGTCAGCCGAAGTCTGAATCCAGATGCGCCGCCAGTCCGGTGAGCGCGGCATAGTCGTCGTCTACGACATAGACGGCAAAGTTGCTCATGAAGCCAGCAAAGCGGCCCTTGTCGCGGAACGCCTCGACAAATCCGAACTCTGCCAGATAGGGGGCCATGGCACGAGCCACGCCCCCGATCAGATAGACCCCGCCAAAGGGCAGCTGGATCAGCGACAGGTTCCCCGCGACCGTCCCAAGAATACGGACAAAAGTCTTGACCGCTTCGGTCGCGCGGTCGTCCGAGCCGTCCTTGACCGCGGCCATGATGTCCGCGGCGGGCAGTTCCTTGTGCTGGTTGGCTTCATGGCCAAGCCAGGCGTAAACGCGCTCAAGGCCTCTGCCGGACAGGACATCCTCGACCGCGGGAAAGCCATGTGCGGTTTCGACGAACTGGCACAAACGCAGTTCCTGTGCATTTCGGATCGGCAGATTGGCGTGTCCGGCTTCGGAGGGGGGAACCAATCGTCCCGCGCCGGTTTCGAAGACCGGAGCCGCGTTAAAGCCGGTGCCGACCCCGATCACCAGACGCGCGGCGTTGGGACCAGCCGAGGCACCGCCGACGACCTTTCGCAGATTGTCCGCAGCAATGTGACCCAGCGCATGGCCCTGCGCCTGCAAGTCATTCAGAACGGCCACTTTTTTGGCACGCGTCGCCCGTGCGATCGTGTCCTTGTCGATCGTCCAGTCCAGGTTGGTCATCGTCGCGCGACCGTCCCGCACGGGACCGGCCACGGCAACACCCGCGGCGATCGGTTCGACCCCGCCTTCGTCCAGAATGTACTGCCGGATGACGGCCTCGAGTCCCGAGTAGTCCGCGTTCTTATAGCGCCGGATCGTGCCTTCGATCACCTGCGGTCCGTTGCACAGCGCAACGCGTGTGTTTGTCCCGCCCAGATCGGCAACAAGGGCGAGGGTATCGGCAAGATGGGCCATGTCTGGGCTCCGTATGTTAGCGGTAAAGCATCGCTTTCAGCGCGTGATAGGATGCTTTTGGAGTCCGTTTCAAGGACTGATAATCGACGTGGACGATGCCGAACCGTTTCTCAAAGCCGAATGCCCATTCGAAGTTGTCCAGAAGCGACCAGTAGAAGAAGCCGTTCAGGTTGACCCCAGCCGCTATGGCGTCCAGCGCGGCCTGAAAGTGACCCTCGATAAATCCGATCCGCTCGACGTCGCCCATGTTCCCGTTGGACTGGCTTTCGTCGCGGGCCATGCCGTTTTCGGTGACCATCATCGGCAGGTCTCCGACGAAGTCGTCCTTGAGGCGGCAGAGAACCTCGCGCAGGCCGTCCGGATAGATTTCCCACCCCATCTGTGTCTTGTCCAGCGGGCCGGTGACCGAGCCAAGATGCGGCCAAGGCTGGCTGCGGTCTTCTTTCAAAAGGCCGCGCGTATAGTAGTTGACGCCAAGCCAGTCGATCGGCGCCGCGATCCTTGCCATGTCGTCTTCCCAACAGGCGGGCATATGGGGGCGGAGGCCCTCTAGTGCTTCCTCGGGGTAGCCCTGCCCACAGATTGCACCGATGAACCAGCGATTAAAGATGGCGTCCTGCCGTGCGGCGGCCGCTTTGTCGGCGGCGCTGTCCGTGGCGGGGTAGGAGGCTTCGAAATTCAGGACGATGCCGGCGTTCTTCTGGCCGCGCGCGCGCATGCGCTCCATGCTTTCGGCGTGTGCGACCATCACATGATGCATCGCCCGTGCGGCGGCGCGGATATCGCGCAGTCCGGGGGCGTGGTGGCCCAGAAAATGCGACAGCCAAGCCACACACCAAGGTTCGTTCAGCGTCGCAACGCCGGCCATGCGGTCGCCGATCCGGTCCAGCACCACATCGGTATAGTCCCCGAAACGCAGCGCGGTTTCGCGATTGGTCCATCCGCCGATGTCGGCAAGCGCCGAAGGCAGGTCCCAGTGATACAGGGTCAGATAGGGCTCGATCCCGCGGGCCAGCATGCCGTCGACGAGGCGGTCGTAGTAGTCCAGACCTTCGGGATTCGGGGTCCGTCCGTCCGGCGTAACCCGCGCCCAGCTGGTCGAGAACCGGTAGGCATCGAACCCTGCGTCACGGATCAGGTCCAGATCCGCTTCCCACCGGTGGTAGTGATCGCAGGCGATGGCGCCGTCCTCGGCCCCGACGACATTCCCGGGGCCCTTGGCAAACGTGTCCCAATGCGACGGTCCCGCATTGCCAAAGGAATGGCCCTCGATCTGGTAGGCGGCGGTGGCCGCTCCAAAGCGGAAATCGGGGGGAAAGTCGGTACGTTTCAGTTTCATGGCGATATGTCAGCTCTTTGGTGCGGGACCGGTCGAAGTCCCGACCATAAGGTCGGCTTCGAGCAGGATCTGTCTAGGGGGAAGGGTGGGTTCGGCGATACGTTCCAGCAGCATCTCAGCCACAAGCCGTCCGGCATGCCGGACCGAGGACCGCGTCGCGGTAAAGATCGGCACGTCGCTGCCGTTTTGCAGATAGGACAACACGTCGTCATGGGTCACGATCGAGATATCGCGCCCCATTTTCAGGCCCGCTTCTTCGATCGCGCGCCGCACGCCCAGCGCCGAGATCAGCGACGACACCAGAAAAGCGGTCGGCGGGACCGCAAGCCCGAGCATCCCGACCGCCGCGCGATAACCGTAGACCTCGGTCATTTCCTCGGATCGCATGAGGTCGGGATCGGTGGCCAGCCCGCGCTTGGCCAAGGCGTCGACGTATCCGGCGCGGCGTCTGATCGCAAAATCCATCCGCTCCAGTCCGTTGACAAAGCCGATCCGGCGGTGCCCCAGATCAAGCAGCAGGTCCGTCGCGCGGACAAAGGCCTGATGGTTGTTCACGTCCACCCATGAATAATCGGTGTCGGGATATCCGGCCGACCGGCCATGGACCACGAAGGGCAGGCCAAGGTCCCGCATCAGGTTGATCCGCGGATCCATTTTCAGCGGGCCGTGTATCACGACGCCATCGACCGAACCGCGCGATTTCAGACTGCGGTAGGCCTCTTGCTCGGACCGGTCATCGACCACGGTCAGATGCATGTCGTAGCCCTGTTTGGCATAGGTTTCGCCGGCGCCTGCGATGAAATCCCCGAAGATCGGGTTCACGATTTCATGTTTGGTGGACATCGGGATGACATGCCCGATCGCCATGGCCCGACCGGTGGCCAGCCCCTTGGCGCGCTGGTTCGGCCGGTAGTTGATTTTCTCTGCGAAGGCGAGGACGCGCTTGCGGGTCTCTTCGTTGACTTCGGGGTAGCCGTTCAAGGCGCGACTCACCGTCGTTTGGCTGAGACCCAGGTTTTTTGAGAGTTCTTTTAGGTTCATGTCAGCCAAAGCGCTTTAAGTTTGACCGTAAATCTAACTGGGGAATGGATTTTCGTCAAATCTACAAACTGCGCGGATCATGCTGCAAACGCAGCATTATTTCAAAAATGGGTCATGTTAGCGATAACGATTTGACAGACTGCCCGCGTTAGGTGAGTGTTGGCAGTGTTCAAAGCGCTTTGAAATTGATTCCCAGCGCGATTAGGACGTTCGAACAGCGCAGGAATGCGCAATTGGGAGGAATACCAATGAAAAATAGACTGTTGGCCTCGGCGGCCGCGGTTGTGCTTGTGGCTGGAGCGGCTCAAGCACAGGACCTTTTGTTCCCGGTCGGTGAAGGCGACTTCCACTGGGACAGCTTTAACGAGTTCGATGCAGCATACGATCTGGCCGGTGAAACCCTCACCGTGTTCGGTCCGTGGCGCGGTGAAGACCAGGTTCTGGTCGAGAACATGCTGGCCTACTTCGCTGCAGCAACCGGTGCGACAACTGTTTACAGCTCTTCCGAGAGCTACGAGCAGCAGATCGTCATCGACCTCGAAGGCGGCAGCCCCGCCAACATTTCGGTTCTGCCGCAGCCCGGCCTGATCGCGAACCTTGCGTCGCAGGGCTTTGTGACCCCGCTGCCCGAGGGCACTGCCGAATGGATGAACGACAACTACGCAGCCGGCTCGAGCTGGGTGAAACTGGGTAGCTACGCCGGCCCCGATGGCGCCGACCAATTCTACGCATTCCCCTATAAGGCCGACGTGAAGTCGCTGGTCTGGTACAGCCCCGAGAACTTCGAGGATGCCGGCTACGAGATCCCGCAGACCATGGAAGAGCTGATCGCCCTGTCCGATCAGATCGTCGCCGATGGCGGCACCCCGTGGTGTATCGGTCTGGGTTCGGGCGGTGCAACCGGCTGGCCGGCAACCGACTGGGTCGAAGACGTCCTGCTGCGCACTGCGGCTCCCGAAGTCTACGACGGCTGGGTCGATCACTCGATCCCGTTCAGCGACCCCCAGATCATCAACGCGATCAACACGATGGGTTCGTTCCTGCGTAACGACGCCTATGTTGCTGGCGGCGCCGGTGCGGTTGCCACCACCGACTTCCGCGACAGCCCGAAGGGTCTCTTCACCTCGCCGCCGCAGTGCTACATGCACCGCCAGGCGTCGTTCATCCCGGCGTTCTTCCCCGAAGGAACCGTCGTTGGTGAAGATGCAGACTTCTTCTACTTCCCGGCATTCGCTGGTCAGGACCTTGGCCGTCCGGTTCTGGGCGCAGGTACCCTGGTGTTCATCACCAAGGACAGCCCCGCTGCCCAAGCCTTCATTGCATGGCTGCAGACCCCGATCGCCCACGAAGTGTGGATGGCCCAGAAAGGCTTCCTCACTCCGCATAACGGCGTGAACACTGCTCTGTTCGCTGACCCGACTCTGGGCAAGATGAACGAGATCCTGCTGAACGCCACCACCTTCCGGTTCGACGGTTCCGACCTGATGCCGGCGGCTGTTGGTGCGGGTTCCTTCTGGACCGGCATGGTTGACTACGCAGGTGGCAAGTCCGCCGAAGAAGTCGCCGCAGCGATCGACGCCTCCTGGCCGATGTAAGTATCGCTTCGTGCGATAATCAGGACGATCCGGGCTGTGGTCCCGGGTCGTCCGCCTCATAACTTAGTCAGTCATTCGCCAAGGGGAGGGCGCGATGAACCCGGCCGTACAAGCACTGATTACGATTGCTTTGGGTGTGTCAGGCTGTGTTGGATATTTCTATTTCTCCAACCTGGTCCTTGATAAGTTCATCTTTCCTGCTCGCGGCACGAATGCCGGCCGGAATATCAACCGCGCGAACATGGTTCGCCCTTGGTTGTTCCTGCTGCCCGCGCTTCTGGCGCTTGGATTTTACCTTGCCTATCCGGTTTTCGAAACGTTCCGCCTGTCGCTGAGCGAACGTCTTCCCGGCGGCGGTTCGCGGTTTGTCGGGTTGAAGAACTACGACCGGATGCTGGACGAGCCGAAGTTCTGGGAAGCGATCAAGAACAACATGCTCTGGCTTGTCGTGGTGCCCGCGGCCTCGACCGCGCTGGGTCTTCTGGTGGCGCAGCTGACCGACCGCATCCGCTGGGGGTCGATTGCGAAATCGATGATCTTCATGCCGATGGCAATTTCCTTTGTCGGCGCCTCGGTCATCTTCAAACTCATTTACGACACCCGTCCGGTCGATCAGGACCAGATCGGCGTGTTGAACGCCCTGTGGCTGAAGTTCGATGGCGGCTGGGGATCGACCCTGATGCTGCGGATCGTGCCGGTGGTGCTGATCGTGATCTTTGTCGTCGCGGCCCTGTGGTTTGCGTGGTCTCTGGTGCGTCCCGTCTTTTCCAGCCGTGAAAAAAGCGGCGGGGTGCTGTTGTCCGCAGTCCGGCTGTCGATCGGCGTCGTGGCCCTGTGGCTGACGTGGGTGTCGGTCGGCGGCATCCAGAGCGTTCTGGGCACCGAGCTGACCTATGGCGCGCCCGCCACGTGGCTCACGATCAAATTCTACAACAACTTCTTCCTGATGGTTGTGCTTGTGTGGATCCAGACCGGCTTTGCCATGGTGATCCTGTCCGCCGCCCTGCGCGGCATCCCCGAAGAAACCATCGAGGCCGCAATCGTCGACGGCGCCAACCCGTTCCAGATCTTTTTCAAGATCAAGGTGCCGCAGATCATGGGCACGATCCTAGTCGTCTGGACCACCATCACGATCACCGTGCTCAAGGTGTTCGACATCGTGTTCGCCATGACGAACGGCCAGTGGGAAACCCAGGTTCTGGCCAACTACATGTATGACAAGCTGTTCCGTGCTTTCGACTGGGGCGTGGGCTCTGCCGCGGCGATGGTGATCATGCTGCTGGTGTCCCCGATCCTTGTCTGGAACGTCTACAACGCGCGTAAGGAGATGAAGTGATGGACAATATCGCCGGTAAAAAATCCGCGCTGATGTGGGCCGTTCATATCTCGGTCGCGCTTCTGGTTGCGCTTTGGGTCTTTCCGACTGTCGGGCTTTTCGTGTCGTCATTCCGCACGACGGACCAGATCACGACCTCTGGCTGGTGGAATTCGATGTTTCCGGCCGAGCAGACGATCCAGCTGCGCACCGGCGGCGCCGATACGGCCACGATGGTCGATGGTGTCTACGTGATCGAAGGCAACCTGCTGACGGACGAAGGCGGACCGGGCGCGGATGCCTATATCTCGACCTTCGGGGTGTCGTCGCGCGACGTGGCGGCGTTCAACGCGGGCGACACGGCCGAATTTGGCGACGGCGAGACGATCTTTGTCGGAGACGACGGCGCCTATATCTACAAAAGCCCCGAAGAGCCGTCGTCGCGCGGTCAGCGGGTCTTTGTGACCGCCGAAACGCCCCCCGATTTCACGCTGGGCAACTATTACAACCTGCTGTTCAAACCCGGCAACTCCGAGGGCATGGCAAAGGCCTTTGTCTCGACCCTGACGGTCGTGATCCCATCCACCATCATCCCGATCCTGATCGCGGCATTTGCGGCCTATGCGCTGGCGTGGATGGACTTTCCGGGGCGCGCGCTGCTGATCGCGGCAATCGTGGCGCTGCTGGTGGTGCCGTTGCAACTGTCGCTGATCCCGCTGCTGAAATTCCACAACGGAGTCGGCATCGGCAAAGGGTATCTGGGCGTCTGGCTTGCGCATACGGGGTTCGGGATGCCATTGGCGATCTACCTGTTACGCAACTATATGGTGGGCCTGCCGCGCGATATCATTGAAAACGCGAAGGTCGATGGCGCGACCGATTTCCAGATCTTCACAAAGATCATTCTGCCGCTCAGCTTTCCGGCGCTGGCCAGTTTCGCGATCTTTCAGTTCCTGTGGACATGGAACGACCTGCTGGTCGCCAAAGTGTTCCTGATCGACCCGACCCAGGGCACGACAGTGATGACAGACCAGATCGTCCAGCTTATGGGCACGCGGGGCGGCAACTGGGAAATCCTGTCGACGGCCGCCTTTATCTCGATCGCGGTGCCTCTGATGGTGTTCTTCGCGATGCAAAAATACCTCGTGCGGGGCCTGTTGGCCGGCTCGGTGAAGTAAGGACGAATGATGACGATTATGACTGCCCGCAAACCCGTGGTTTCCGCAGCCCAAGATAAGGACTGGTGGCGCGGTGCGGTGATTTATCAGATCTATCCGCGCAGCTATCAGGACTCGGACGGGGACGGGATCGGCGACCTGCGGGGGATCGTGCAGCGCCTGCCGCATATCGCGTCGCTCGGGGCGGATGCGATCTGGATATCGCCGTTCTTCACGTCTCCGATGAAGGACTTTGGCTACGACGTCAGCGACTATTGCGATGTCGACCCGATGTTCGGAACGCTGGCCGATTTCGATGCCGTGGTCGAAACCGCGCATAAGCTGGGCATCCGCGTCATGATCGACCTTGTGCTGAGCCATACCAGCGACCAGCACCCGTGGTTCAAGGAAAGCCGCCAGAACCGTACCAACCCCAAGGCCGACTGGTACGTCTGGTCCGATCCGAAAGGCGACGGAACCCCGCCGACCAACTGGCTGTCGATCTTTGGCGGCTCGGCGTGGCAATGGGACGCGCGGCGCGAACAGTATTACCTGCACAACTTCCTGACTTCGCAGCCGGACCTGAATTTCCATAACGAGGACGTCCAGACCGCGCTGTTGGATGTGGTGGACTTCTGGTTGAAGCGGGGGGTCGACGGCTTTCGTCTGGATACGATCAACTTCTACTTCCACGACAAACTGTTGCGCGACAATCCGGGCCTGCCAAAGGACGAGCGCAACTCGACCATCGCGCCTTCGGTGAACCCCTATAATCACCAGCGCCATCTCTACGATAAGAACCAGCCCGAAAACCTTGAGTTTCTCAAACGGTTCCGCGCGGCCCTAGAGCCCTATGGCGCAGCCGCGGTCGGCGAGGTGGGCGATGCCCAGATCGGCCTTAAGATCATGGGCGAATACACCTCGGGCGGGGACAAGGTGCAGATGTGCTACGCCTTCGAATTCCTCTCGGGCGAACAGCCATCGGCGGCGCAGGTCGCCCATGTGCTGAACCGCGTCAAAGAGGAAGCCCCCGAAGGCTGGCCCTGCTGGGCATTTTCGAACCACGACGTCGTGCGCCATGTCACGCGCTGGTCGCTGTCTCCGAAGGCCGCGCGGCTGTTCACCACGCTGCTTATGTCGCTGCGCGGTTCGGTCTGCCTGTATCAGGGCGAAGAACTGGGGCTGCCCGAGGCGGACGTCGCCTTTGAGGACCTTCAGGACCCCTATGGCATTGAATTCTGGCCGGAATTCAAAGGCCGCGACGGTTGCCGCACTCCGATCACTTGGGAAAAGTCGAACGCCGACGGCGGGTTCACGACGGGCAAGCCGTGGCTGCCGGTTTCGCCTGATCACCTGAACCTGAGCGCCGCATCGCAAGAAGCGGACGAGGCGGCGATGCTGCACCATTACCGCCGCGCCATCGCGTTGCGGCACGCCAATGTGGCGCTGGCACAGGGCACGCAATCGGACCCCGTCGTGTCGGGGAAGGTGCTGACGTTTACGCGCAGCCACGACGGTCAGTCGGTGGCTTGTGTGTTCAATATGGGAGAGGCGCCCGCGACGGCGGCCGTGCCTGCCGGAAACTGGCAGGATGCGGCGACCGACATGGGTGGAGTTGCGGCACAGGGGGGCAGAGAGCTGTCACTGGAGCCGTGGTCGTTCTGGATCGGTGTCCGTCGGGACTGAGAAAACGGGAAGAGGTAAGGGACTATGGCGAACTTGAAGCTGACGGATATCGCAAAGGTCTATGGCGGTCAGGTCGAGGTTCTGAAGAACATCGATCTGG
>JALQXR010000471.1 GCA_023263105.1 Marivivens sp.
AGCACCAACCTTGGCAACTCTGCAGGCCCGGCCTTCTGCACATAAGTATATGGATCTTGCCTACTGATTGATTAGCCCACTGTGGACTAAACACCACAGAGGCCTTGCAAAGACCTTGGTCACATAGAGGTCTGCCAGAGACCTCTAAAATTGACATCACATAGAGATCTGCCAGAGACCTCTTCTATCTAACATCACACAGAGAACTGCCAGAGAAATAAAAATAACTTTTAAACAGTGAACCAGCTGTAACACCACCTGTCCCACAGCTCGCCCAACGACACACCTGCTTCATACTGTGTGTGTTTGTGTGTGTGTGTGTGTGTGTGTGGTGTGTGTGTGCACGTAGGCAAGTGTGTATGTGTGTGTGTGCGCGCACATGCGCAAGTGTGTGTGTGTTTGTGTTGTGTGCAGTGTGTGTGTACATTGTGTCTGTGTGAACTGGGGGCTTCGTTGAAGAGTGCCTGAGAGCACTGCGCAATGTGTCCATTAACACAGATCGGCCCGCTAACTTAGTGTGCCATTTGTTGCCGGCGAATTGTGTCTACATGTGTCTGTACTGTGTGTCTGTGTGTACGTGTGCAAGTTTGCGCAGCAAGGAAGGCGCAGTGTGTGTGTGTGTGTGTGCATGTGTGCAAGTGTGTGC
>JALQXR010000472.1 GCA_023263105.1 Marivivens sp.
CGCCCTCTCTTTCTATCTCTCTCTGTGTGCGTGTGTGTGTGTGCGTGTGTGTGTTTGTGTGTTTCTAAAGCGCGTTGTCATTAGTGAGAGGCAGAGCGACAGCTGCAGGGAGTGCTGATGTCTTGTGTATATTCTAACATGCGCTGGCTTTACATGCGCAGCCTCCCAACGTCGCTGAAAGCGTGGAGGGGTGGACGATTGAAGATGTGTGCACGTTTGTGCAAGGATTGAGCCAGGAGTTTGGAGATCAGGCGAGCGTGTATGCGGCGGCGATGAAGGAGCAAGAGATCGACGGCAAGGCGCTGCTGGACTTGAGTGCGGCGAATCCCCTTGCTGGCAACAAACTCAAGGAGCTTGGACTAAAACCGATGGGTCATCGTATCAAACTCCAGCTCAGCATTAAGGGGCTACAAACTCAGAATCTGCCGCGCACGCGATCCACCGCTCCCGGTGGCGCTGGTCCGCGATCACTGGCGTTCCGCTGCACCGCCCCTCCGGCACACCCGCCCCAGGTGATGCTCCGGGGTTGGGAATTCGTCCGTCTCCTTCTCTCTCTCCCTTCCCACTCCCTCGCTCGGACGCTCGCTCTTTCCCGCCCTCTCTTTCTATCTCACTGTTTGTGTGTGTGTGTGTGTGTGTGTGTGTGTGTGTGTGTGTGAG
>JALQXR010000474.1 GCA_023263105.1 Marivivens sp.
GTAGGTGCGCACATAACCGGGCACCCTTGCAGGGGGCGGCGTACGAGGGGCCATCACGTGTGTGCTTCTGCACCGGCTGCAGCAGCACTGCCCCGCGCTGCTGGACGGTGTCGACCTTATTGCGGGCACCTCGACGGGCGGCTTTGTGGCTCTCGCCTTGGCGACATGCATGACACCACAGGTAGATGGGGTGATGGCGCGGCGCGTGGTGGTGGTGGTGGTGGTGGTGGTGGTGATGGTGGTGGTGGTGGTGTGGGTTGTGTCCCGCTAGCAACCCTGAAAAATCCCGACCATCCCGGTGATATCGTGGCGCAGGAGGCACTCCGCGTGTACCAGCTGGCGGCCCCTTCCATCTTCAGCAACAGCAAGGTCCAGCATCCCACCCGAGCCACCTCGCCTCGCGCCGTCTCGCCTCAATCCGCTCCCACCTTACCGCAAGCACCGCCCGCGCGGCGCCACCCCAGCGCCGAGTGCTGTTCGGGGCCAACAACACCTTCCTGGCCAAGTACGGGTGCAATGGGAGGTACACACTAGGGCGGGGAAATTCGCTCATCATCTACCTGGCGACCCGCGTTGATGTTTGGCACCCAGACACACAACTCACAAAGACGCACCGTCACTCACGCCGCGTGTCGTGTCACCCCTCACACGCAGGC
>JALQXR010000475.1 GCA_023263105.1 Marivivens sp.
GTGAATGACCATGTGTTCGTGTCTGTCCGTGTTCATGTGTATGCGCATGTGTTCGTGTCTGTCCGTGTTCATGTGTGTGTCCCTGTGTTCGTGTCTGTCCGTGTTCATGTGTGTGTCTATGTGTTCGTGCATGCCCATGCATGGCCGTACTCGTAGTCGGCGTTCCTCGGTCCCGCGCCGTGCGACACCCAGCAACACTCGTACGGGGACGTCCCAGGGGTGTTCATGTCATGGTGGGCCAGCACCGCAGGGTCCACCACGGCGAGGCGGTCCTCCTCGGCCTCATACGCTTTCCTGTGGTGGTGGTGGTGGTGCTGATGATGGTTGGGAGTGTGTGTGTGTGTGTGTGTGTGTGTGTGTGAGGGGTTTAGTGCGTTTGAATGAGTGCAAATCATGCACGTGTGTCCGTCTCAATGCACGCACCCCTCGTTGGCAGTGGGCAGTGCGTGTGCATGGTGTACATCATGCAAGTGTGTGTGTGGACCCAGCGTTGGTAGGGTACAGTGTGCGTGCATGAAAGTCCATCATGTATATGTGTGTGGACCCCTGGTTGGTAGTCGGCAGCATTCTCCCCTGGTCCGGTTGTCCCCTCCTCGTGAGGACCAGGCCATGCTCCGACGGCATAACATACCCGTTGCCCTGCGAGTCCAGGATCC
>JALQXR010000476.1 GCA_023263105.1 Marivivens sp.
GTATGTGCACACACTCACATTCATTGTGCGTGTGTTGGTGTTGTTGTGCATTGCTGTCAGTCTGTGGGCGATGTGCACATTAAATTTGGTGCAACCTCGTGCATTGCTGTCAGTCTGTGGGAGATGTGGTGTCACGCTGCCAGCGTAGCACCTAGTTTCAGCTGGCCAGAGAAAAGCACAGCAGCACACAGTTGTCGTGGGGGTCCTACAGAGGCAGATCAGATCACCCATCACCCACACCCACTACTATCCTCTACAGAATGGCCCGTGGTCGACTCGTGCTGCGGCCGTGGTGCCTCATCTTCAGTCGTTTGGTCGGGTTGGCGGCATCGCTGGGACTCATGGTTTACACACACATGCACAAACACACATATGCATGCACATACATGTTTGAAACACACGTGCCACACACACAAGCACACACACACATACACACACAAAGCACAATACAACACACAACACAAATCCAACTCACACACACGCGAGAACACAAACACACTCCATTCATGTGCACAAGTCCCACGCGAGCAAGCCGATGCACTTGCCCAGATAATCGGTGCATACGGGGTCCACGACGGCATTAAGATGGTTCATCCTCCCGCCTGTCAAACTCCACAACCACCGCCACCACCGCCACTAATACAAGCTATTGACT
>JALQXR010000479.1 GCA_023263105.1 Marivivens sp.
AAGGAATGGGTGACGGATCAGGTGAGTGTGAGGATGAGGGAAAGGGACAGGATGGAGGTAGGATAGGGGTTGAGGCTTAATACAAAAAAAGGGGAGAGAAAGCAAAAATGGACAAAAAAGGGAGGAACGGACTTATGATTACCTTATAGGAGATGGTCTTATAATAAATTCTTATAAAAAGTGCCAAAAAGGGGCGAAAAAATTATAAAAATATATTATAAGATGATAGGATTCTGGCGCGCCCCTAGGGATGCCTTTGTTGGACCAGGTCCGCCCTCATGCCCGCGGACCCGGTCTCAAGGATGTACGAAGACTATGGTGGGTCGAAAGAGTTAGCATTGGGGGCGGCGTGGCGTGTGTTTAGGGAGTTAGAGGCGTCAAGTGGAGAGGTGACCGACTTCGGGTATATAGGCGAGCCGAGAACCCGAGAGATAAGGGACAGGGATAGGGAACGGTGGCGGGAGATAGGGAGAGGGTAGAGGGAGTGTGAGTATGAGTGTGAGTGGGTGTGTGTGTGGAGTGGTGTGTGTGTGTATGTGTTGTGCGTGTGTGCGTGAGGTGTGTGTGTGTGAGAGGTGTGGGATGTTGTGTGTGTGTGTGTGTGTGTGTGTGTGTGTGAGTGTGTGGAGGTGTGTGTGAAGAGTGGGTGTGT
>JALQXR010000480.1 GCA_023263105.1 Marivivens sp.
GATAATGTCCGGGATGACCCTGCCATACATGAACGCAGGTCCCCAAGCAAGAGCTGGCGTCGGCACGGGCCAAAGTTGAGAATCTCAAAGGTGCGATTATGCACAGACATACACACGCAGATGTACAGACACACACACGCACAAACACACCAACAAAGTCACATAGACACATATATCACAAGGTGCCATTGCTGCGATGGAGGCAAAGGCTACGGGAATCTTCGCCTCTGTGGCACGCCAGGTGTGTGTGTGTTTGTGTGTTTTTTTATTAAGATGCTGTGTGCTGATGAGGATATGCCGTAGCCATGCTTCGCATCCCAACGTTCCCGACCCTTTCTACCACCACCACCCACTCAACAATCACCACCACCACCACCACCATCACCACCACCACCACCACCAGGCCGTTGCAAAGCTGCAGGGGGAGCTGGACGACCTGGCGGACCGGTCACATATACACACACAAAGACACACATACAGACACAAACACACAGACACAAACACACAGACACAGACACATGCAGACACGAACACTCACACACATACACAGACATACACACAGGCACAGACGCACAGACACACATACACAGACACTTACACACACCGACAAGCACAGCTTACACACACATGTTTACAGACACAGGCACAC
>JALQXR010000047.1:0-7789 GCA_023263105.1 Marivivens sp.
GGCAGGATGACCGTGGTTTTGCCGTCCAGCAGCCAGCCTCGGGCGCTGACTGCGGCACCGGTGCCGTCCGTCGCCCAGACCGAAATCGGCGTGCCATCATAAAGGTAATACCCGGCCTCGGTGGTGAAGGGGCCAAGCGTGATGCGGATCGCCCTGATCGAGGCGATGACCGACGCGCGGGTGGCCACGGGCGCGCCTTTGCGAAGGACGCCGATGTCAAAGTCGATCCGGTCGGTGGTGCCAAAGGGCAGAACCAGTTCGGCAGCGGTCGGGCCGGTCACATCGCGGGTGATGAAGGGGGCGACAAAGGTCCGGTCGACCCAGACCCCCGGAACCAGAGTATGCGCGCCGGTCCCGTGGCCCATGATGATCGATCCGGCGATGCCGTCTTCGGGCAGGTTCCCCGACGCGTCCGACAGCGGGGCGGTCGCCAGCCGCAGGGTCTCTTCCGCCGGTAGGGGGCCCTCGGGCGTGGCGAACCACGACTGCAGATCGCGCATGGACACGCCGATGCGATAGCCGTAACGGCCCGACTGCCGCAGCGCATCGCCTTGGCCCGTCAGCGCCCATGCATAGTGCCGTCCGATCCCGCCGGTTGTCGCGACTTTTCGTGCGGCGATGCCTCCGCGCGTGGGCACCGGCACCGATCCGTCCGCCGCAACCAGAGACACCATTGTGCCGTTGTCTGCCAGATTGCCGTCGCGGTCGAAAACCACCGTGACGATAGAGGCGGGCGCGCCGCCTGCGACCGTGCTTTTGCCGCCGAAATGAAGCAGCAGGGTTTCGGGCAGGCCGGGCGCGGTCCGGTCGATGGACATCGACCCGTCATCCGTCGCGGACGGCAGATCGGAGATGACGCCCGCCCAGCGGTCCCGCTGGCTATCGCTTCCCGCTTCGTAAACGCCAAAGGCATCAGTGACATAGCCGACGCTTTCGGCCGTCGCTACCTGCGGCAGCAGCAGCCACCAGAACACCGCCAAGGAGATCCGTCTAGCCATCGTCAGAACCCCGGATCCAGTGTCATCGAGGTCAGGCTCAGGCGCATCGCGGAATAGCCTCCGGTGCCATCCAGCGGGATGGTGCCCGCCGTGGCCTCCGGCAGGTCCGCGGTCGTGAAGGTCGGGGTCAGGTTGTTGATCTGCAGGTCCTCGACGCCCAGTTCGGACACGATGGTGATTTCTGACGCCAGCGGCAGGTCCAACTGGAACGACGTGCTTTGGCCGGGGTAGATGTTGGTTTCGACATAGCCTGCTTCGGTCCAGACCAGCCGTCCTTCGGTGTCGAACAGGGACGCCGTGACCCGCGTGACCGAGGCCGTCAGCGTGCCTGCGTTCACGGCTTGGGCGGTGATGCGGAACCGGTTCTCCGCGATCTCGGACCGGATGTCGTTCAGCGAAACCCCGCGATAGTTCCCGTCGACCGACACCAGAGCCCGCGCCTCTAGCCGGACGCCCGCAGGTTCCGAGTCCAGAACGGGCGGGATGTACTGGGTCGGGTCATAGCCCTGATCCGGCGTCGCATCCTCTAGCGACAGGACGCTTTCAAAGCCGATCCGGAATCCCGCCGTGTCACCGGGCAAAAGCCGTTGCGCGCCGGTGGTGTCGCCCGCCTGCCGCAACAGGCTGTTGCCGTCGTCGTCCAGCAGATCGGCCAGAACCGACACGGCTGCCGGATCGGGGTCCAGATTGATCGCCTCTCCGACCAGCATCAACCGGCCGTCGAGCCGCACCAGACGCGCGGTGGTGACGGCGATTTCGGGGCGGTCAAGGCGGTCGCGATGAAGATCGGCCTCGGGGCGGGGCTGCCTGCGGCCGGGCGCGGACCAACCAACCTGAGGCTGGCGATCGATCAGCGACGGCGTCAGCACCGGTCGCAGTCCAATCGGAGTGATGAACCAATACCCGTTCCGCCGCACCGTGCGCACCATCACCGTTTCCTGACGCGCGTCCAGCGACGTGAGCCAGTCCAGCCTGACTTCCCAATCGGCGATATTGTCAGCGCCCCCCAGCGGCGTGATTTCGATGTTCGTTAGTTTGCCGTAAGAGGCAATCAACCCGCCGCGCCAGCGCCACGCAAACAGCTGTTGATCCAAAGGCGGGCGGGTTTCGGGGTCAAGCCGGTTGTGGGCCGAGGCAAAGCGCCGGAAATCAAGGTCGGTGTAATAGGCGGTGATGACGTCTTCGGGGGGTTTGGGGTCCGATACCGATTTCCACAGCGTGATTGTCAGCCAGCCTCCGCCTCCGATGGTGATCGCCAGCAGGAAGGCGGCAAAGCCGATCAGCAGCTTGCGCATGAAAGCCGGATTGCTGAAGTCGTCTTTCGGGACCGGAACCGGTCGATAGGCCTGCGTCGGCAGCACGACGCTGCGCCGAAGAACGGCGCCAAGGAACAGGATGGCCGCCATCATCAGGGCGACCGGCGGCACGATCCCCCACATCAACGTCTGAACCCGCCCGATGTCCCTGCGCGGCAGCACGCGGGGCAGGGGGCTCACGTCCGGCTTTTCCCAGACGACGATGCCGTTTTGCAGCCGGATCAGCCTGCTCCAACCCGAAAAATAAAGCAGCGGGTCATAGAATTCGTCGTTCGAAAAGATGTACTTCAGGTTATAGCCGTCGGCGTTCAACAGGAATTGCCGCAAAGAGCCAAGCCCCGGAACGCCCATGTATTTCGCGTTCTCCAGCCGCTCGACCGAAAAGCGGGTCATATCCGGCAACCGCCTCACAGAATGGTAGTTCCCGTCGACCGACTGTGCCTCCATTTGCGCCGACAGATAGGCGAACTGGTCCCCGAACCCGAGCGTCAGATACCTCCAGCGGTCGTGGTTGTCCGAGACCATGAAATTCACAATCGGCGTCGGCTCGATAAAATCCGGCTGGGTCGGCCGCATCAGCGGCAGCACCGCCACCAGCACGGCAAGGCTGACAAAGCTGAAGTAGATCCCGCCCAGCAGCGCGCCGCGCACGTTGCGCCCAAAGACCGATGCGACCAGACGCCCGGACCGGCCATTCACCAGCCCGTCAAACGCCAGCCCCATGATCGGCAGGATCAGGATGCTGCCCCAAAAGGTGAACCGGTCCAGCGTCAGAATGTCAAAGGCGCCCCGCAGGATCGCCCGCGAAATCGGAGTCGTGCCGCCGGTCCCCAGAATAAAGCAAAGAAACAGCGACCCACCAAGCGGCCACAGCCGCGACGTCAGCGTCTTGACCATCGCATAGGGCAGAAACAGGATCGCCATGCCCCAAGGCAGGACAAAGAAAATCAGCCCCAGATCGGTGCGTTCAAGAAAGTTGGCCCGCGATCCGTGGGGAATGGGCACCTGCGTGATCGGGTCGCTGACCGACCAAAGCCAATAGGGAAGGATCGTGAGCGCGATGCCCGCGATCAGGAACACCGCCAGCAACAAACCCCGCGCGATGGGCTTGCCGAACCGGCCTAGCTGCCGTCCGAAGTGCCGCAACCGGGACACGCCTCCGGCGGCGGATCGCGGGCCCACGGGAACCAGCTCGGAAACGGCGGTCAAGGCGTGCAGGCCAATCGGCACGATGAACAGAACCGCCCCGAACAGCGTCGTCACGTGATGCGCAGCGGTGGTCGCGGAGCCGAAGATCACCGCCGCAAAGAAGTTCGCCCAGCCGCCGGCGGCGATCCAGCGGTACACATAGGGCATGCCGTTCAAAAAGATCGCGAGCGAAAACGTCGTCGGCAACTGACCGAACAGGTGGACCGTTTCGGAAATGGCCGAGGACAACATCAAAAAGATCGCGGCGTAGCCGGCCGCGCGCGGATGGACCCAAAGCAGCGAGAACCGGTAAACCCCCAGCGTGAGCAGCAGCAGCGCGCCGACCTGCACGACCACGAAGGCCGCCCGCAAGGGCAGCAGCTGGCTCAGCCCCGCGATCGCCATATGCGACCCCGGCGGGTAAGAGATCGTCAGAAAGCCGGTGTACCAGCGCGGGTCCCATGTATCGAACCAGCTGCGCGCATAGCTGTCCCCGAAGAACATGTGGATGAACGCGTCATAGGTGTTGCCATGCGTGAACGGCAACAACCCGCCGTGAAACAGCAAGACCCCCGCCAGGGCGACAACCAAAAGAGCCGCGCCGTCGCGCGGGTCGTTCTGCGAAGCGCTGGTCGGACTGTTGGCGGCGGTCTTTTCCGTGGTGGTCATCACGAAGCTGCCTCCTGCGGGTCAGCGTTTTCGTGGCGGTTCGGACGCGGCACGCGGCGCTGGCTCAAACCAGATCGTTGTCCCGCGCGATCATGGCCGCATGGGTCCGGTTGCGCGCCCTGAGCTTGCGGCTCAGAGTCTTGACGTGCAGTTTGACGGTGACCTCCTGTAGGTCGAGCTTGAGGGCGATTTCCTTGTTCGAAAGACCCTCGGCCAACCCGCGAAGCACTTCTTGTTCGCGCGATTTCAGCCCAAAGCCGTCCTGAACGCTTTCCTGCTGCATCAGGTTGTAGGGGGCGTAGACTTCGCCCGCGGCCATGAACTTGAGCGCCGCGGCAATGGATTTCGCCGACATGGTCTTTGGCAGGAAGCCACGCGCGCCGTTGTCGATGGCACCCTGCACCTTTTCGGGCAGAACAGTGCCGGAAATGATCGCAACCGGTACCTTACCCGCGATTTTCAGCATCTTGGCAAGCCCGTCAAAACCGCCCATTCCGGGCATGTTCAGATCAAGCAGGACAAGGTCGAAACCGCCGTCCTTCTTGAAAGCGTCGACCGCAGCATCCAGCGATCCCACGCCGTGGACTTCTTCGAACCCTTCAGAGGCCAGAAAAGCACCAAGGGTGTCGCGCACCAGATCGTGGTCATCGGCCAAAAGAATCCGCATTATTGAGTGCTCCTTGCCCTTTGGGTTCAATCCCAGAATGTTAACGCATATTGGCCCAAGATAGCCCATCTCGACAACCTTCAATTGAACCGGATTCGTCCGGCTCCTCGGTTCTGGACGACTATCTGTGTGTTACAACGGGCCATTCGCAGTGCAGCCTATGACAACTGGTCAGCAGACGTATGCAAAAGATAAAGAAATTTATCCTAAAGTATATTGTGCTACCCACTTGGCCCAAAGACAACCGAAGCGTGTTATGACAGTTTGCTTTCTGTGGTCTCGGTCGTGAATGTTTATCCCGAAGGAGAGTCGTTATGGACAAGTTGTTAACTAAATCATTCCGCGCCGCAGTGTTCGGCTCTGCATTGGGGCTTGCCTCTGTTCAGGTTGCTCAGGCCGATGGGCTTGCCGCGGCCACGTCCGAAATCCTGCTGACCGTGCGCGGCGGCATCGAAAACACCAATGCCGAGTCCGCCGCAGTGTTCGATATGGCGCTGCTGGAAACCTTGGCGCAGACGACTTTCACCACGACCACCATCTGGACCGAGGGCCCGCAGACCTTTACCGGGGTCGAGCTTTCCGTCCTGCTCGAAGCGCTGGACGCCGAAGGCAGCGTAATCCGGGCAACCGCCCTGAACGACTATGCGATCGAAATTCCGGTTTCCGACGCTGTCACGGGCGGCCCGATTGTCGCCTACCTGCAGAACGGAGAGCCGATGGCGGTTCGGGAAAAGGGTCCTTTGTGGATCGTCTATCCTTATGATTCATCGCCCGATTACCAAACCGAACAAGTCTACTCACGGAGCATATGGCAGCTTGCGTCGATTGACGTACTGCCCTGACACGAATGAAATTTTATCCGAAACCTGAGGCCGCAAGGCGATTGCGGGCTCAGCTGAGGCTCGTCATCTTCATGGGGGCGATGATCATGTCGATCATCGCCGTCGCCTTTCTTTGGAGCGATGTGACGCGCCGAACCGGAGAGCTGGCAACAAGTCAGTCGGATAACACCCAATGGACTGTCGGTCAGCTTGAGGTCGACTTTTTGCGGCTCAAGGACGCGATGGACGCCCTGACCCACGACGAAGGTGCCACACTCACCGAACTTCGCCGCCGCTATGATATCTTCTACAGCCGTTTCCGGACGATCATGGTGGCCGAGGCCTATCAGAGCCTGAACGCCGACCCCCAGTACGTCGCGAGCAGCACGAAGATCGACGAATATCTGACCGCCACGGTCGTCATTATCGACAGTCCCGACCCAGAGCTGCGCGCCAGCACGGACCGGCTCACCGAACTCACCGCCGCAGCCCAAGGCGACGTGCGGTCGCTTGCCTTGCGGGGGTTGGCGCTCTTTGCGCTGGAAACAAAGATCGAGCGCGAAGAAACCGCCCAACTGGTGTTCCGCGCCGGTGTGATGATGCTGGTCCTTCTGGTTGTGCTGGCTGTCAACACCATACGCCTTGTGCAGATCAGCCGGCGGGCAAAGGGCGCGGCCCAGCGCATCGCGGAAACCAGTCGTGACTTCAAAATGGTGGTCGATACCTCGCTGGACGCGATTGTCGTCGCGGATCAGAACGGGCTTGTACGGACATTCAATCCGGCGGCAGAGGTCATCTTTGGCTGGACCAGCGAAGAGGCAATCGGCCGCAAAATGTCCGACCTCTTTATCCCCGCGCACCACAAGGCCGCGCATGAAGCAGGGATGAAGCGCTATCGCGAAACGCTAGACCCCCATGTCGTCGGCAAAGGCCGGATCAAGCTAGAGGCAAGACACAAATCGGGCCGCGTGTTCCCTGTGGAATTCTCGATCGAATCCGACCGCGATGGCGACGGGCTGGTTTATGTGTCTTTCCTGCGCGACATCACCAAGCGGCAACAGGTGGAAGAAGAGCTTCGAACCGCCCGCGACGATGCATGGGCCGCGGCGCATAAAAAGGCCGAATTCCTGGCCGTGATGAGCCATGAAATCCGTACGCCGCTGAACGGCATGCTGGGTTCGATGGAACTCATGTCTGCCAGCAAACTCACGGGGCAGCAAACCCGGTATCTTGAAACGATGCAGGCGGCTGGCAAGCTGTTGCTGGGACATGTGAACGACGTGCTTGACCTGTCAAAGCTCGATTCCGGCGAGGCACATGTCCATAACGCGCCCGCGGATCTGCGCGCGATCATCACCCAAGTGCTGGAAAACCAGTCTGGCGCCGCGAAACAGGCCGACAACCGGCTGCGGACCTCGGTCGACTTTGAATTGCCGAAACTTGTGATGATTGACGAACGTCGGCTTAGTCAGGTCCTGCTCAATCTGGTCGGGAACGCCAACAAATTCACCTCGAACGGGGCGGTCGAAGTCGCGGTCCATATCCTTGAAACGCGGACTGACGGCTTTTCCATCCGGATCCATGTCACCGACACCGGCATCGGTATTCCGGCCGAAGACCGCGAAAAGATTTTCGAAGACTTTGTGATGCTGGACAGTTCCTATGCCCGCAACACGAGCGGCACTGGCTTGGGGCTCGGGATTGCGCGCCGCATTGTCAAATCGATGGGCGG
The DNA here is from genome assembly GCA_023263105.1 of Marivivens sp. GTDB lineage: Bacteria > Pseudomonadota > Alphaproteobacteria > Rhodobacterales > Rhodobacteraceae > JALQXR01. The sequence goes on from JALQXR010000047.1 coordinate 7,392, forward strand.
GACGATCGCCGTCCACGACACGCCTGGCGGGGGTTCGGATTTCCGGATTCTGCTTGATGTTCTGCGCGTGCCGGATGACGTCCTTGCGGCGGCCTCGCGGGAAACGACCGAGTTCGTCAAGATCGAGCCGCTCGAGGTCCTTATGGTCGAGGACAACGTGATCAACCGCGAGATTCTGCGTGAGATGCTAGAGGCGGACGGGCACGGCGTAACCGAAGCCAATGACGGTCGACAGGGCGTCGAGGCGGCGCAGTCGAAGGCCTTTGACATCATCCTCATGGATATTTCGATGCCGGGCATGAACGGGGTCGAGGCCGCAGCCGCGATCCGCCGCGGGTCCGGACCAAACGTCGAAACACCCATCATGGCCGTGACGGCCCATGCCCTGCCGGAAGATC
>JALQXR010000047.1:7799-14908 GCA_023263105.1 Marivivens sp.
AGAAGTCTGATCACTGTTTCGCAGTACGAGTACTGCAACATCCCGAGCATTCTTGATCCACTTTGCCTTGCGCAGGGCCTTGAACGAGCCAGAGGCCGAAGCGAGCGAAGACTCGCTGGTCGACGAAATGGTGCTGAGCGAATTGGCCGAAACGATTGGCGCCCAGAAGTTCAAGACATTGCTGTCGCGGTTGCTGGAACAGGGCGACGAAATCGTGGGCCTCTGCGAAGCCTATGCCGCCGATGACAGCCAGCCCCAACCCGACATCCCGACGCTGCACCGCTTTGCGGGGTCAGTCGGCATGTTCGGCGCCTCTGCAGTTGCGGCGGCCATCACCGAGGTCGAAAGCGCCTTCAAACGGTCCGGCGACGGCCCGTCCCAGCAGGACTGCGAGGCGTTGGCGACGACCTGGAAATCCACTCGGGCGGAACTGGTCGATCTGTTGGACTAGTGCCACGGCGCAGGCGACGGCGACAGGCATTTCGCCCGCAGCGCCGTCATCGGATTGGGGGGGGTCAGATCGTCGGATTGTCGATCAGGTCGTCTGGCTTTGCATAGTCCCGCAGCAGGTTGAAATCGACGATCCGGACGTTGTTCAATGCGATCTCGACGCCGTGGGTGTTCAGGGCCTTGATCGAACGGGACAGGTTTTCGGGCGTCATCCCAAGGAAAGACGCAAGCCGCTTTTTCTCCATTTTCAGGTCGAAGCTGGACGGATCGGCGGCGGTGGCGGACTGCCGTAGCAGATAGTTGGCCAACCGCTCGGGCGAGGTGCGCAGTTTGATGTCCTTGTGGGACTTTACCACGACGCGATAGCACTGCGCCAACTCCAGCACGATCGCGCGGGCAAAGCCGCTGTCGGCGGCGAAATGCGCGCGTACATCGGTCGAGGGCAGCAGGATCATCCGCGATTTCTCCAACGTCTGGGCCGACATCAGATAGGGCCCGTTCTTGATCGTCGCGGCAAGGATGAAGGTCGACAGCGGATGGATCGTGGCCAGCGTCGACTTGCGGCCGTTCCAATTGGCGAAAAGTTCGACCGAGCCGTCCAGCACCACGTGGAAAAAGTCGGCCATTTCACCTTCGCGGGCCAATTCGACACCTTGGGGAAAGGTCTGGACATAGGCGCCGCGGAACAGCCGGTCAAAGTTTTCGGCCTCCATGTTCCGAAAAAGGGGCAGGGCCCGAATCTCGGTCAGCTCGTCCTGTCGCATGGTCGCTCCAATTGATATTTATCAAGAGCCTAGGCGGGAGTCGTCAATTTGTCACTCGAAAAACGCAAGGATTAGTGCGGAAATTTGTCTTCCTGCTTCGCCATTATTTTCAAATATCACCTAAAAACAGATAGTTAGTGGCGCAAATTGACGTAGATCAAGTCAAATCCCCTTCCTCCGGTGTCTGTCCGAGTCATGACCCGAAATTGCGGCCCGAGGTCGCAAAGGGAAGGAGGGACAAATGGAGCTACAGAACAAGGCAACCAGCCTGTGGCGCAACTTCTTCGATGTGAGAATGGTCCAGATCCGGACATTCCACATGACGTGGTTCGCGTTCTTTTCATGTTTTTTCGCGTGGTTCGGGATCGCGCCGCTGATGTCGGTGGTGCGCGATGAACTGCAACTGACCAAAGACCAGATCGGCTGGGCCATCATCGGCTCTGTTTCGGTCACGATCTTTGCGCGGCTGTTCGTCGGCTGGCTGGTCGACCGGATTGGACCGCGCAAATCCTACACATGGCTTTTGGTGCTGGGATCGCTGCCTGTGATGGGCATCGGGCTGGCTCAGGATTTCCAGACGTTCCTGCTGTTCCGCGTTCTGATCGGCGGCATCGGGGCGTCATTCGTCATCACCCAGTACCACACCAGCGTGATGTTCGCGCCGAACGTGGTGGGGCAGGCGAACGCGACCTCTGCGGGATGGGGCAACCTTGGTGGCGGCGTTACCCAGTTCGTCATGCCGTTGCTGTTTTCTGTCTTTGTCGTGGGGTTCGGTTTTTCCGAAGCCGTCGGCTGGCGACTGGCGATGGTTGTTGTGGGCGTGATCATCCTGCTTTGCGGGATCGGCTACTATTTCCTCACGCAGGACGCGCCGGACGGCAACTTTGACGAGTTGCGCGCAAAGGGTCTGATGTCCGAGAAAAAGCAGGTCACCGGAGCCTATTGGCTGGCCCTGCGCGACCCGCGTGTATGGGTGCTGTTCGTGATCTATGGCGCGTGCTTCGGGATCGAACTGACGGTCAACAACGTGGCGGCGCTATACTTTATCGACTACTTTGACCTGACGCTGGTGACGGCTGGGCTGGTGGCGGCGTCGTTCGGCCTGATGAACATCTTTGCCCGCACGCTGGGCGGACTGTTCGGCGACAACTTTGGGTCGCTCTGGGGCCTGCGGGGCCGGTCGTTCTGGCTGTTCATCTGCATCCTGTTCGAAGGCATCGCCCTTATGATCTTCAGCCAGATGTCGGTGCTGTTCCTTGCGCTGCCGTCGCTGATCGTCTTCTCGCTATTTACCCAAATGGCCGAAGGCGCGACCTATTCGGTGGTTCCCTTCATCAACAAGAAGGCGCTAGGCGCGGTCGCGGGCGTCGTGGGCGCGGGCGGTAACGCGGGCGCTGTTCTGGCGGGCTTCCTGTTCAAGGGCGCGGTGGACTGGCATGACGCCTTCCTGATCCTTGGCATCGTCGTCAGCTGCGCGTCCTTCCTGGCCTTCTTTGTCCGCTTCTCGACGAAGCAAGAGGACGAGGAACGTGCAGCCTTTGCGATTGCGAATATCGACACCCTGCGCCGTCGCGCGGACCGTGCGGCTCGCGAACTGGAGTCCGCAGTCGAGATGGCCGAAGGCCGCAAGGCGCATCCTGCTCAATAACTTACCCTCCGGGCCGCTGACACTCGCGGCCCGGCACTCAACTGCTCATCAAAGGGATACCTCCCATGGCAACCAATGCTTCAACCGCCAGCCAGCAGGGTCACACCCTGATCGACTGGAGACCCGAGGACGCTGACTTCTGGGCCAAGCGTGGCCGGTCGGTCGCGACCCGTAACCTGTGGATTTCGATCCCGAACCTGCTGCTGGCCTTTTCGGTCTGGATGGTGTGGTCGGTCGTGGTGGCAAAGCTGCCGTCGATCGGTTTCGACTTTACCACCAACCAGCTGTTCTGGCTGGCGTCCATGCCCGGCCTGTCGGGCGCGACCCTGCGGATTTTCTATAGCTTCGTGATCCCGATCTTTGGCGGTCGCCGCTGGACCGCGATTTCATCGGCATCGCTTTTGCTGCCGGCTCTGGGGGCGGGATTTGCCGTCCAGAACCCTGAAACCCCCTACAGCATCTTCCTGCTGCTGGCCCTGCTGTGCGGCTTTGGCGGCGGCAACTTTGCGTCGTCCATGGCCAACATCGCCTATTTTTACCCCAAGGCGACAAAGGGCAACGCACTGGCCCTGAACGCGGGTCTTGGTAACCTTGGCGTGTCGGTCATGCAGTTCGTGGTCCCCATGGTCATCACCGCCAGCGTCTTCGGCGCGCTGGGCGGAGAGCCGCAGACCCTGTCGGATGGCAGCCAGCTTTGGCTGCAGAACGCGGGCTTTATCTGGGTTCCGTTCATCGCCGTGTCCGCCATCGCCGCTTGGTTCGGGATGAACGACATCGCCGATGCAAAGGCATCCGTCAGCGAACAGATGTCGATCCTCAAGCGCCGCCACAACTGGATCATGTGCATCCTGTACGTCGGCACCTTTGGCAGCTTCATCGGTTATGCTGCGGGCTTTCCGCTGCTGATCAAGACCCAGTTCCCCGAAGTGTCGGCGCTGTCCTATGCCTTTCTTGGTCCGCTGGTCGGAGCGCTGAGCCGCGCCGCGACCGGCTGGGTGTCGGACAGGTTCGGCGGTGGCCGCGTGACGTTCTGGGTGTTCCTTGGAATGATCGTATCGGTCTATGGCGTCATCGCCTTCCTGCCGTCCGTCCCCGAGGCAGCCGACGGCAATTTCTGGGGCTTCTTCGCCTGCTTCATGGCGCTGTTCTTCCTGACCGGCGTGGGCAACGCGTCGACCTTCCAGATGATCCCTTCGATCATGAAGCAGGAACTGAACCGCATCCTGAAGGGCAAGGACAACGCCGTGATCCAGCGGAGCGTCGAACGCGAAAGCGCCGCGATCATCGCTTTCACCTCGGCCATTGCCGCCTACGGCGCCTTCTTTATCCCCAAGGCCTACGGCACCTCGATCCAGATGACCGGTGCCCCGCATGGCGCGCTGTGGTCCTTCCTGGGCTTCTACGTGCTCTGCCTGGTCATCACCTGGGTGTTCTACAGCCGCAAAGGCGCACCGGTTCCCTGCTGAGAACCTGAAACTGCCGCCGCGTCCCGGTTCATCGGGGCGCGGCCCGACAACAGGAGATTCCGATGAGCCATCTGCTCGACCGCCTCGCTTTCCTCCGGTCCAAAGGGGCCGAGACCTTCTCAAACGGACATGGTCAGGTCACCCGCGAAGACCGTGCCTGGGAAGACACCTATCGCACCCGCTGGCAGCACGACAAAGTCGTCCGCTCGACCCACGGGGTGAACTGCACGGGGTCGTGCAGCTGGAAGATTTACGTAAAATCCGGGATCGTGACCTGGGAAACCCAGCAGACCGATTACCCGCGCACGCGGGCAGGGCTGCCGAACCACGAACCGCGCGGATGCGCCCGTGGCGCAAGCTATAGCTGGTATCTGTATTCCGCAAACCGCGTAAAGACCCCTCTGGTCCGCGGTCGGCTGCTGAAGCTTTGGCGCAAGATGCGCGAAGACCTGTCACCGGTCGAGGCATGGACCAAGCTGCAGAACGACCCGATCCTGCGCGCCACCTATACAAAGATGCGCGGCAAGGGCGGCTTTGTGCGCGCCACTTGGGATGAGGCAACCGAACTGGTCGCCGCCGCCAACGCCTTTACCGCAAAAACCTATGGCCCCGACCGCGTGATCGGCTTTTCTCCGATCCCTGCGATGTCGATGGTGTCCTATGCCGCGGGTTCTCGTTACCTGTCGCTTCTGGGTGGCGTCTGCATGTCGTTCTACGACTGGTATTGCGACCTTCCGCCTGCTTCTCCGATGACTTGGGGCGAACAGACCGACGTGCCGGAATCGGCCGACTGGTACAACGCGGGCTTCCTGCTGGTCTGGGGCTCGAACGTGCCGCAGACGCGGACGCCGGACGCGCATTTCTATACCGAGGCCCGCTACCGCGGCACCAAGTCGGCGGTCATTTCGCCCGACTATTCCGAAGCGGCAAAGTTCGGGGACATCTGGCTGAACCCCAAGCAAGGCACCGACGCCGCGCTGGCGATGGCGATGGGTCACGTGATCTTGCGGGAATTCCATCTGGATCGTCAGGCCGAGTATTTCGAAAGCTACTGCCGCCAGTACACCGACATGCCGATGCTGGTGAAACTGGAAGAAAAGGACGGGCGGCTGGTTCCCGGCGCCTTCCTGCGGGCCGCCGATTTCACCGACAGCTTGGGCGAAGAAAACAACCCCGACTGGAAAACCGTCGCGATCGACGAAGCCACCGGCCAGATGATCGCGCCCAACGGTTCGATCGGCTACCGCTGGGGCGAGACCGGCAAATGGAACCTTGAAGAACGCAAGGGCAAGGCAGAGACAAAGCTGCGCCTGTCGCTGTTGCTCGACGAAGACCATGACGGCGTCGAAGGCGTCGATTTCCCCTATTTCGGCGGTCACGCCACCCCCGAATTCGCCGCCGACCTGCACCCTGACGTCCTGACCCGCAACATTCCGGTCAAGAAGCTGAAGATCGGCAAAAAGACCATCCGCGTGGCCACGGTCTTTGACCTGTTCTGCGCCAACTACGGTCTGGATCGCGGCTTGGGCGGCGACTGGGTGGCAAAGTCCTATGACGACGACATGCCGGGCACCCCTGCATGGGCGGAAAAGATCACCGGCGTGTCCCGTGACAAGATCGCCATGGTCGCCCGCGAATTCGCGCTGAACGCCGAAAAGACCAACGGCAAGTCGATGATCATCATCGGCGCCGCGATGAACCACTGGTACCACATGGACATGAACTACCGTGGCGTCATCAACATGCTGGTGATGTGCGGTTGTATCGGTCAGTCGGGTGGCGGTTGGTCGCACTATGTGGGTCAGGAAAAGCTCCGCCCGCAGACCGGCTGGGCTCCGCTGGCCTTTGCGCTGGACTGGGCCCGCCCGCCGCGGCACATGAACTCTACCTCGTTCTGGTATGCCCACACCGACCAGTGGCGCTATGAAACCCTGAGCGCGGGCGAGATCATCAGCCCCACCGCCCCCGAAGGCGACTGGGACATCAATATGATCGACTACAACCTGCGGGCCGAACGCATGGGGTGGCTGCCCTCTGCGCCGCAGTTGAAAACCAACCCGCTAGAGGTCGCAAAGGCCGCAAAGGCAGCGGGTCAAGAGATCCCCGCCTACGTCGCCGAGCAGTTGAAATCCGGCGCGCTGGAAATGTCGTGCAACGATCCGGACGCGCCCGAAAACTGGCCGCGCAACCTGTTCGTCTGGCGGTCGAACCTGCTGGGTTCGTCGGGCAAGGGGCACGAATATTTCCTTAAGCACCTTCTGGGCACCGACAACGGCGTTCTGAGTGGCGATCTGGCCGAGGACGGTCGTCCCCTGCCGAAAGAGGCGGTCTGGCACGACAAGGCGCCCGAAGGAAAACTGGATCTACTGGTTTGCATCGACTTCCGCATGTCCACCACGGCGGTCTATTCGGACATCGTGCTGCCCACCGCGTCGTGGTACGAAAAGAACGACCTGAACACCTCGGACATGCACCCGTTCATCCACCCGCTTCAGGCGGCGGTCGATCCGGCATACGAGTCGAAATCGGACTGGGAAATCTTTAAGGCCATCGCCAAGAAGTTTCAGGAAATCGCGCCGGAAGTGCTGGGCAAGGAAACCGACATCGTCGCGCTGCCTATCCTTCACGACACCGCCGGAGAGATCGCCCAGCCCAGTGTGAAGGACTGGAAAAAGGGCGAATGCGACCTGATCCCGGGCAAGACCGCGCCGGCCTATATCGCCGTCGAACGGGATTATCCCGCGCTTTATGACCGCTTTGTCGCGCTTGGTCCGCTGATGG
>JALQXR010000481.1 GCA_023263105.1 Marivivens sp.
GGACCAACGATCACGAATGAAATGTCGTTTTCCTGGACAAAGGACAGGACATCCGCGCTGTTTTCTGGGTTTAGCGCCACACATGTGGCATGTGCGGCCATCCCTGCATTGCCGGGCGCGGCATATAGGGTATCACATTTTGGGTTTTGTTTCACGGCCCAGGCCAATGCATGTTCGCGTCCGCCGCTGCCCAAAATCAGGATGTTCATCGTAATACTCCACTTGGCCTTTTGTTGCGCGCGTTCTAAGCTGTGAATGAGCAAAGTACAAGCGAGGCAGAATGTCCGACCTGATCGATGATCCACGCATTGGCGCAAACGATCCCGAATTTTCGGTAACCGAAATTTCAGGCGCAATTAAGCGCGTGGTTGAAGGCGAATTTTCAAACGTTCGGATCAGGGGCGAGGTTGGGCGCGTTTCTTTTCCGCGTTCGGGTCATGTTTACTTGGATCTTAAGGACGACAAATCGGTCTTATCTGCGGTGATCTGGAAAGGGGTGGCAAGCCGCCTCAGCGTCCCACCTGAAGAGGGGATGGAGGTTGTCGCCTCAGGTCGGATCACAACATTTGGGGGACAGTCGAAATATCAGCTGGTGATTGATGACATCAAACCAGCGGGCGTAGGTGCCCTGATGGCGATGTTGGAAA
>JALQXR010000482.1:0-339 GCA_023263105.1 Marivivens sp.
TACAAACACAACCCACACACACGAACAGGGCGACCCCGTGGATGAGACGGAGACGAAAGAGTGGCAGGTGAGCATTTGACACCGCAGACACGTACATACACGTACACAAACAAACATACACACGTACTCACACACTCGTTCGCCCGTAATTGAGAATGCAGTCCACACGCTACATGCATTAAAATAAACCCACAAGCACAATCTCTACACTGCGAGAGGATATACACGCACGCACGCCTCCACACGCACAAACATACGCCCACACACACCCACAAACACTCACCGGTGTGGCAGGTTCCAGTGTTCACTCCTGTGGCCGCTGGCCAAATCCATAATCGT
>JALQXR010000482.1:349-646 GCA_023263105.1 Marivivens sp.
CGCCTTCACCACCGCTTCCAGCACTTTACCTTTCAACACGACATGGAGCGTTGGGGGGAGATGCTGGTCAAACTCGCCTCGTGCGGTCCGCACACACACACGCACACACAAACGAACGCACACACACATACACACACATACACACGCGCACGCTGACGCCCACGCAACGACGATGGACAACCACAAACAGGCAACGGCCTGGTCGCCTCGTCCAACGCCTACGATCACATGCACACTCGGACACTACTTGGGGTGTTACTACTACTACTACTACTACTACTACTACTACTACTACTA
>JALQXR010000483.1 GCA_023263105.1 Marivivens sp.
AACACAACACAACACAACACAACACAACACAACACAACACCCACCGGGCCTCTGCCAGCCTCTCTCTCTAGATCTCTCTCTTCTGTGTGTCACACTGTGTGCGTGTGTGTACGTGTGTACGTGTGTACGTGCGTACGTGTGTCCGCGTGAACGTGTTTAATGGTGGGGATTTTGTGGTCACGTATGTGTTATTAGTGTGTCCTCCGCACGTGAGTGTGTGTGAGTGTGTGTGTATGTGTGTGTATGTGTGTGTCTAATAGAGTGCTCATCACGCCAGGGAACCGTTGATCGTGCGTGACGTCCGGTGGGGGCCCACGCTTCAACCCTCATAGCATCAAAATCTACTGTTTTCACACCGCCGCGTAGCATCATGCTGTATGCTGCGTCATCAGGTCGGTGGCGACGACGGCGACCATCGTGTCTGCCGGTACTACTACGTAAATTTATACGCACATCTTACACCCACAAATTGATATGCCTAGACATACTGCGCACACACACGGGTCTGTGTACAAGCATATGTTAGCAATACAAGGGCAGACGCATACGCACACACACGCACGCACGCAGGTCTGCGGGTAATTAAGTCATATGATCACATGGCGCCCGGCTCGGTAAACATGCTTTGCGGCGCTACTTTAT
>JALQXR010000484.1 GCA_023263105.1 Marivivens sp.
GCCAAGTTGACAACACACACATGCACGTGCATGCGAACGCACACACACTCACTCACACACACACCAACGCCCCACCCCTGCAGCAATGCCCTCTTGTCGTGGTGCCCCTACCCCGACTGCAAGCGCGCCGTCCACCGCACCGGCGGCGAGGGCCTCCACGTAACCACTCCCAGCCGCCAGCTTACACAAACACGCACTTCCCTGGGTTCTCTCCTAGATTAGACGACCATCCAACACGTCCACGCGTGCACGCGCCCATACAGGCGGTCGACTGCGGTCTCGGACACCCCTTCTGCTTCTTGTGCAAGGGTAAGCCAACCACCACCACCGCCACCGCCACCGCTACCGCCACCGTCACCACCACCACCATCACCACCACCACCACCACCACCATCGCAGGACCGCCGCACGACCCGGTGCCTTGTAAGCAGTGGAAGGAGTTTCAAACAGAGGTGACCAGACAGTAGCCACAACGACGTTTCATCTCCTCATGGCTATCTTGCCATGCTGTCCTCATGCTGCGATGACAGATTGAGGCCAAGAAGGAATCGCTGAAGCAAATCGGGTACTGTAATTACCACTCACTAGCCACTACCGCCAGCACCACCACACACCACCCACTACCCGCCACCCACCCACAG
>JALQXR010000485.1 GCA_023263105.1 Marivivens sp.
CTCACGAAGACAGAGGTCGCTCACGAACACAAAAACCTTTTCCAAAAACACACATGACTACGAGCGCAAAATCCTTCGGGAAGAACATCACAATGCCATGCTCCGAGCAGGTTGGCCAAAGCCGAAATGGCCGGTTGAAATTGAGTCATGTACTCCCGGCAACGGTGATACATTGGAATTAATGATCGTAGCGCTCTTCAAATGCAATGGTCATGGTGGTGGTAGTGGTGGTGGTAGTAGTGTTAGTGGTGGTGGTGGTGGTGGTGGTGGTGGTGGTGGTGGTGGTGGTGGTGTGACGGGACGTGGCCTGGGTTGCGGGTTGGGCCTTGGTGGTGGCGGCGGGGCGCGTATGTGAGTATGCGTGTTTGTCTGGAAATGAGTTCTCGTTCGCCGCCGTTCCGACCCCTCAACTGATACCAATAAAAGGTGCGTCGGGCCTCCGACCAGTCCTGGAACCACTGCGTACGAAGGCTCAGAAGAAACACGACGAACGGGAGTCGAGTTTTTCCATGCAACAACCATGCAACAACCATGCAACAACCATGCAACAACCCATGCAACAACTCCATGCAACAACTCACTTCTCTGCAGAAAATATGCAAAAGATGCTTGCTGAGCAGAAAGCGGTATAATAATAT
>JALQXR010000486.1 GCA_023263105.1 Marivivens sp.
TGAGGTCCGGGGTGCTTCGAGTCTAAGTTGTTGTGCGAGTGCGTCGGGGGTGTGCGTCGCTCCCGTAAGTGCACCGCACCATTGTCTCACGTGTGTACCACCTACTGCGGCGGCGGTTGTAGGAGAACTGCGATTCGTTCGACGATGTGGAGGAAAACAGGCTGGTGCACACGGACATTTACAATGATTATAAGGCGCTCTTCGAGGTAATTTTGACAGACGCTGGCGTTCGAACACGACGCGCACGGGGACGCGGACCACGGACGCACGCGCGGCAATGCAGGAGCGGTTGCAGGAATGTTTAGACGATAATGACATTACGATTACTGTAAGGACCCGCTTTTTGCCTCAGTCATATGTTCTTGGCGGGTCTAATCTCGGGTAGTGGTGGTGGTGGTGGTGGTGGTGTTGGTGGTGGTGGTGATGGTGGTGGTGGTGGTTGTGGTGTTAGTGCTGACGGGACTGGTGTCCGTGTGCAGGAGCTCCTGGATGACGTGGAGGACAGCAACCGCGAAGCCGGTGCACCTCCCACTTGAGCCATTTTTCCCGCCTGCTGTGGTGTCCGCGACTTCAAACCCTCAACTCGTCCCGTCCAATGTGTAGGTGGGGAGTGTTTCGCGCTTGAATTGGTAAGATC
>JALQXR010000487.1 GCA_023263105.1 Marivivens sp.
TGCAGGACTACCGCCAGCGGCAAAAGGCGGCGACCCCAAAGTCATGTGTCTGCCAGCTGGAAGCAGGTGGCCGCCCAAGCTAACTATGTGTCATACCAGGCATAGCATTGGGCATTCATACTTTCAAGAGCGCTGGTGGCGGGGTTTGCCATTCGAGTCCATTCGAGATGAATCGAGATGGTCGATTGGTGGGACGTTGGCCGTGCCAACCCGTCGCCCCCCACTTTAAACCCCACACCACCACCACCACCACCACCACCACCACCACCACCACCACCACCACCACCACCACCACGCGCAGAATGCTGGTTCGGTCATTCGTCCCGTGGCTGGCGGCGCTGGCCGGGGTGCTGACGTCGGGGGAGGTGGCGGTGCTGGACCCCGCGAGCCTGTCCGAGGCGGTGGCGGCCAGCGCGGGCAAGTGCCTCTTGGTCGAGTTCTACGCGCCCTGGTGCGGCCACTGCAAGGAGCTCGAGCCCAAGTACGATTACCTCGGGGGGAAGTTTTCCGCGGAGGAGCACGGCGTGACGGTGGCCAAGATCGACGCCGACGCGCACGGGGGCCAGCTCGGGGCCTACGGCGTGACGGGCTTCCCCACGCTGCTGCTCTTCCAGGGCGGCGCCGAGACCAAACAGC
>JALQXR010000488.1 GCA_023263105.1 Marivivens sp.
CGGGATACTTGGGCAGTGTGATGGAAGTGTGTGTGTGTGTGTACCTGTGTGTGTGTCTGTGTGTGTCTGTGTGTGCTTGTGCGTGAGTGAGCGTGCATACAGTTCCCCAAGTGCCTTCTGGGCCCGGTCGCTATGCAAGCGCTCCCTAGTGTCGGCGGTGGTGGTGGTGGGAGGGTGTATGCTGGTGCGTGGTGGTGGGTGGTGGTTGTGGCAGGGTGTGCTATGGTTGTAAGTGGTAAGTGGTGGTGGTGGTGGTGGTGGTGGTGGTAGTGGTGGTGGTGGCAGTGGTGGTGGTGGGATGGTGGGGATGGTACCCTCCATCCTTAGCCACACTCTCCAGCGCCGCCCACGCCAAAGCCTTGTACGACGCCGCGTACCCACTCTTACGCGGTAGAATAGTCCCGAAATAATCATTCAGGGCGCTGTCAGAGGTGGAATGTTGTGTGTGAGAGTGTGTGTGTATGTGTGTGCGTGTCCGTGCATGTCCGTGTGTGTTTGTCCGTGGCTGTGTGTATGTATTCGGGCCTTCCCCACCTGTCGAGGGAGAGGCGCCCGATCTCCTGCAGCACCGCCAGCGTTACCTTCTCCTGAGGGAGTTAGAGGGTGGGATTAGAATAGAGAATAGAATGTGAG
>JALQXR010000490.1:0-298 GCA_023263105.1 Marivivens sp.
ACACACACACACACACACACACACACACACACACACACACACACACACACACACACACACACAAAACACACAAAAAACAAACGACACAAACACCAACACTAAAGCCACGTCGCGCGAAAAACGCGCAAATTCACGCGCGCGTGCGAGCACGCCCGGCGACACCGGGAACAGGACGGGGAGGGCGGGGAGGAGAGGGACTGGGAAACAGGAGGTGGGGCCGGCCGAGGAACGGGGCAGGTCTCGCCGCAGAGCTGCCAGAGGCGACGGCGGCGGGGCACGCTCCCATTCGGTCGGCACC
>JALQXR010000490.1:306-631 GCA_023263105.1 Marivivens sp.
ACCCTCCTCCTCCTCCTCCTCCTCCTCCTCCTCCTCCTCCTCCTCCTCTCCCTCCCCCTCCTCCCCCTCCTCCCCCTCCTCCCCCTCCCCTTCCCCCTCTCCCGCCGCCCCCTCCACCGCCACCACCACCACCACCACCACCACCACCACCACCACCACCACCACCACCACCACCACCACTGTCACTAGCACCACTGTTAACACGACCACCACCCCCACCACTTCCACCGCCGCCACCCCCACCATCGCTGCTGGCGCCGCCGCCACCTCTACCGCTCCCGCGGACACTGCCGCCCCCGACAATGAGCGCACCGCGGCCCCCGCC
>JALQXR010000048.1:0-3444 GCA_023263105.1 Marivivens sp.
CTTTCCAGGTTGAAAACCTGGCGTCCTAACCGATAGACGAACGGGCCACTCTGTGGTGAGGCGGCTTTTAGGCAATGCGCGGGGGGAGGGCAAGAGGGATTTTGCGAAAAAGCGCGCCACGTGGAAAAGTTTTTTCAGGAGCCCGATTTCGCCTCGGCTGCATCCTCTAACATCAGCTGAACCGTTGATTTTCCTTGCCAAACGTTGATGTCGAGCCGTCCGGCAAGGTGGAAGCGGGCGCGCACCCCCGACTGCAATGCGACGCCAAGCGGGCCGTCGAAGGCGCCAAAGGCGATTCCGTCCATCGACGTGCCCATTCCGTCGCCAAAGCGCAGCTTCAGGTGGTTTTCGCCCACCCGCTTGGCAAATCCGATCTGCTGGTCGGGCAGCGCGAATCGTGGTGCCGGGGCGTTCGAGCCGAAGGGGCCCGCGGCCTCTAGTTGCTTGACCAGTTCGACGGTCGCCGCCTGTGGCATGATCATCCCGTCCAGCCGCATGTCTTTTGGTCCGATCCGGTCCGCGCCCTGCTGGACCAAAAGCTCTGACAGGCGCGCCATGGCCTGTTCCAGCTTGTCGCGGGTCACGGTCAGGCCCGCTGCCATGCGGTGGCCTCCGCCTTTGACCAAGAGCCCCTCCGAGGCCAGACGGTGCACTGCGGCGCCAAGGTCGATGCCGGTGACAGACCGGCCCGAACCCTTGCCTTCGTCCCCGTCGAAACCGATCACGACCGAGGGCCGGTTCGCGGTTTCCTTCAGCCGCGATGCGACGATGCCCACAACGCCCGGATGCCAGCCGTCCGCGGCCGCCCAGATCAGCGGCGCGTCAAGCCCGCGGGACTCGACCTGCGCGATGGCAAGGTCGCGGACGTCAGATTCGATGGCCCGCCGCTGGGCGTTCAGTTCATCCAGTTTGGCGGCTAGGGCGGCGGCCTCGGACGGGTCCTGGGTCGACAAGAGCCGCGCCCCAAGATCCGCTTTGCCGATCCGCCCGCCCGCGTTCACGCGGGGCCCCAGAACAAAGCCCAGATGGTAGCTGTCGGGCGCGGTGTTGATCCGTGCGACATCCGCCAAGGCGGCCAGACCGATGCGGTCGCGGCGGCCCATGATCGACAGGCCCTGCCGCACGAAGGCGCGGTTCACCCCGATCAGCGGCGCGACATCCGCGACCGTGGCCAGCGCCACAAGGTCCAGCATCCCCAACAGGTCGGGGCCCTTGATCCCGTCGTCCCGCAACAGCCGGTTGGCCTCGACCAGCACCAGAAACACCACGGCCGCCGCGCAGAGATGGGCCAGATCGCCGGATTCGTCCTGCCGGTTGGGGTTCACGACCGCAACGGCGGGGGGCAATGTCTCGGCTCCCAAGTGGTGGTCCAGCACGATGACATCCGCAGCCGAAGCGGCTTCGATCGGTCCGTGGCTGAGTGTGCCGCAGTCGACGCAGACGATCAGGTCGTGGTCGGCGGCCAGTCCCGCCATGGCGGCTTCGTTCGGGCCGTAGCCTTCGTCGATACGGTCGGGCACATAAAGCGTCGCGTGGCGGCCCATCTGGCGCAGATAGTCGATCAGCAAGGCCGCCGAGGACCCGCCATCCACGTCGTAATCGGCGAAAACGGCAATCCGTTCGTTGCCGTTGATCGCGGCCAGCAGCCGTTGCGCCGCCTTGGTCGCGTCCAGCATCTTGCTTGGGTCCGGCAACAGGTCGCGCAGGGTCGGCGCAAGGAACCCGTCCACGTCGGCCAAGGCCACGCCCCGTCGGGCCAGCACGGCGGCAAGCGCATGGGGCAGCGATGTGGCTTGTGTGATTGCCTCGGCGGCGCGGGACTGTTCGACCGATGGGCCGACCCAGCGCCGTCCGGTCAGAGAGGCGTCGACGCCCAGAAAAGCGGCGGGGGAGGCGGCAGGTTCAGTCGGCATGCCGCCACCCTAAGTCGCGAAACAGGGATTCGCCAGTCGCTCAGCGGGTCGGGTTGCGATAGGACATCCGGCGAACCGAACCGGTTTTCGAGCGCATTAGGATCGTCTCGACCTCGACCCAGCCCGGAGAGCGCCGCACGCCGGGCACAAGGTTGCCGTCGGTGACGCCGGTGGCCGAAAAGATCACGTCGCCGGTGACCAGATCATCGCGGGTGTAGACGCGGTCCAGGTTGGTGATCCCCGCCTTTTTCGCGCGGGCGCGTTCGTCATCGTTGCGGAACACCAGCTTGCCGTACATCTGGCCGCCCATGCATTTCAGTGCGGCGGCTGCCAGCACGCCTTCGGGTGCGCCGCCTTGGCCCATATACATGTCGATGCCGGTCTTTTCCGGCTCGGCGCAGTGCATGACACCGGCCACGTCACCGTCGGTGATCAGACGGATCGCAGCGCCGGTCCCACGGATTTCGGCGATCATTTCCTGATGGCGGGGGCGTTCCAGAACGCAGACGGTGATGTCGGTGGTCGAACATCCTTTCGCCGCGGCCAGCGCCGAGACCCTCTCGGCCGGGCTCATCGCCAAGGTCACGGTGCCGGGTTTGTATCCCGGTCCGATGGCGAGCTTTTCCATATAGGTGTCGGGGGCGTGCAGCATGGAACCGCGCGGACCCATCGCGATGACGGCCAGCGCGTTGGGCATGTCCTTGGCGGTCAGGGTTGTGCCTTCGAGAGGGTCAAGCGCGATGTCGACCGCGGGGCCTTTTCCGGTGCCGACTTCTTCTCCGATGTAGAGCATCGGCGCTTCGTCGCGTTCGCCTTCGCCGATCACCACCACACCCGCGATGTCCAGAAGGTTAAGCTGGGTGCGCATGGCATCGACCGCGGCTTGGTCGGCGGCCTTTTCATCGCCGCGTCCGATCAGATTCGCGCAGGCGATGGCTGCGGCCTCTGACACGCGGGCAAGGCCCAGCGACAACATGCGATCGTGGAATTCGTTTACAGCGGCCATGGCGCCCTCCGGTGACTATCTATGTCGGTGCTAACGCGTGGGCAGCACGCGGTTCAAGTGCCCACAACCTATGGTCGCGCTAACGGGACCGCTTTATTTCGTATAGCGCTGAATATAACGGATATTGCGGCGTCAGACCGCTTCGATCCGGATCGCGACGGGCGTGCCTTCGACGACGCCGGTGGCGGTGAAAGCGGCCAGAGCCTCCTCGAGCGCGGCGCGCGTGGTCTTATGCGTGACGATCAGGACCGGAGCGGTGGTTTCGTTGTGTTCGTACTGGCGCATCCGGTCGATCGAAATGCCGGCCTCGCCCAACACGCGCGCGACTTTCGCCAGCGCACCCGGTTTGTCCTGAAGCTGCAGCCGCAGGTAATAGGGCGCGGCGACTGCGGCGCGGGCGGCGCGGGCCGGCAGTGAGGAGAGCGCAGGCGGCGGTGCAGTGTCGGATGCGAGCGCGCGGTCCGCGAGC
Source organism: Marivivens sp. (assembly GCA_023263105.1). Classification (GTDB taxonomy): domain Bacteria; phylum Pseudomonadota; class Alphaproteobacteria; order Rhodobacterales; family Rhodobacteraceae; genus JALQXR01. The sequence continues at coordinate 3,389 of JALQXR010000048.1, forward strand.
GGCGGAGCCGTGCACCGGCAGGACAGCAACCTAAGCGCCGCGCTCCACGACATGTT